>NZ_BCRK01000031.1 GCF_001552555.1 Nocardiopsis trehalosi NBRC 14201
CCGCCCCGGCGCCCGAGGCGGGCCCGCCCGTCGCCGCCGCACCGCGCGGACCGGACGCCCCGGGGCCGCGGCTCAGGTGGCGGGCGCCAGGTCGGCGGTGACCGCCACCTCCGGCACGGCGGTGTTGGTGACGACCTCCAGGGCGTGGCCGTCGCGGGTGGGGTGCCACTGGCCGCCCGCCAACGGGACCCGGGCGATGCCCGGGGCGGGGCCGCGGGTGAAGTCGAGCGTGCCCGCCATGGTCGCCAGGCGGGTCCGGCTCAGCGCCGCGGCGACCGACGCCCGGTCGCCGGGGTCCTCGGCCGACGCCAGCGCGTGGTGGGCGACCTCCACCAGGGCGCAGGCCAGGCCCAGCGGCTGCAGCCAGGGCGTGCCGGTGGCCGCCTCGTAGGCGGTGGCGAGCTCGGCGGCGGTCGTGCCGTCCAGGGAGGACCGGAAGGGGTGGCGCGGCGTCCAGTACACCAGGGTGGCCACCCGGGCCCGGCTCAGCTCGGCCCCCGCGTGGGTGTGCGGGTAGGCCAGCCACCGCGAGCACGTCAGCAGCCGCGGCCGCAGCCCGGCGGCGCGCGCCTGCGCGATGAACAGGGCGAGGTCGTCGGCCGTCGCCGCGCTGGTGACCACGTCGGCCCCGCCGCGCAGGATGCGGTCGACGTGGGCGCTCAGGTCGGTGGCGGGTTCGGCGTAGCCGCCCGGATCGACCAGGGTGTGGCCCCGCTCCCGGGCGGTCGGCGCGAACACCTCGCGCAGCAGCCGGCCCTGGAGGTCGTCGTTCCACAGGCAGCCGACGGTCCGGCCCGGGCCCAGCAGGCCCCACATCTCGGCGAACACCTCGGCGATGTCGTCGAGCCCCCACGCGAAGTGGTGGCTCCACGGGAACGGGCCGTCGGCCGCCGCGGCCCGCCCGCGCGCGAACGCCTGCCAGGGGAACGTGGTCGACAGGCACGGCACCCGCAGCTCCTCGCAGGTGCCGACCACGGCGGGCAGCACCCGGGTGCCGGCCATGGCGACCACGATGTCGGCGCCGTCCTCGGCCACCAGCCCGCGCACCGCCTCGCGGGCGTGGGCGGGGTCGGAGCGGCTGTCGCGCACGGCGAAGCGCAGCGGGCGGAGCCGGCCGTCGGCGCCGCGCACGGACGCCTGCCCCGCGGCGGACCGGTCGATCACGAACGCCAGCGGGTCGCCCAACCGGGACAGCCGCCCGGTCCGCGGGACCACGGCGCCGATGCACAGGGGGGTCGGGCCCATCATCACCTCGTTGTTCGGGGGGCGGCGCGGCCCGGGACGGGCCGCGCGCGGTCGGCTGCGGCCCGCCGCGCGGACGCCCCGAAACCCCTTCGGTGACGCTCGGTGACGGGCCGCAGCAGATCGTAGCAGCGCCGCTTCGGGCGCGTCCCCGGAACGCCGGTGCCCGCCCACCCCCCCGGGGGGTGGGCGGGCACCGGTGGCGGGCTCAGTCGCGGCCGAGGTCCAGGGGGCGGTCGCTGACCGGGGTGCGGCCCACCCGGCGGCGCACCTCGTAGGCGGCCAGGACCACGGCCACCGCGGCCAGCGTCGCCAGCAGGGGGCCCCGCTGGTCGGGCAGGAACGCCATCGCCACCGGCACCGCGACCAGGCCCGCCAGCGTCGCCCAGCTCAGGTAGGGGAACCCCCACATGCGGAAGGTCAGGCGCTCAGGGGCCTCCCGGCGCAGCCGCCGCCCCAGCACCAGCTGGGACACCACGATCGTCAGGAACAGCACCAGCAGGATCGCCCCGATGGAGGCGACCAGGAACGCGAACACCGTGGTCGGCCACAGGTAGTTGCCCACCACCGACGCGTAGCCCACCACCGTGCCCAGCAGGATGGCGCGGGCCGGCACGCCGCGCCGGCTCACCCGCGCCAGCGCCGCCGGGGCGTCGCCCTGCCGGGTCAGCACGTGCAGCATCCGCGAGGAGGTGTACATGGCGGCGTTGAGGACGCTGAGCACCGCGACGAACACCACCACCTGCATGATGAGCGGCGCCGCCGGCACCCCCACGGTCTCCATGACCGACACGAACGGGCTCTCCAGCAGTTCGGCGGTGTCCCACGGCAGCACCGCCACGACCACCAGGATCGAGGCGACGTAGAACAGGGCGATGCGCCACAGCACGTTCGTCGTCGCGCGGGCGACGCCCCGCTCGGGCTCGTCGGTCTCCCCGGCGGCGATGGTCACGATCTCCACCCCGCCGAAGGAGAACAGCACCACGACGGTCGCGGCGAACACCGCCGTCCACCCGTTGGGGGCGAACCCGCCGTGCTGCCACAGGTTGGCCACGGTCGGCCCGTCGGCGCCCGGCCACAGGCCCAGGGCGAACAGCCCGCCCAGCACCAGGAACGCCACGATGGTGGCGACCTTGATGAGGGAGAACAGGGTCTCGGTCTCGCCGAAGGCGCGCACCGACACCAGGTTGGCGGCGGTCATGGCCACCAGGAGCAGCAGCGACAGCAGCCAGCCCGGGGCCGGCACCCACGCCGCGAGGATCGCCGCGCCGGCCACCGCCTCGGCCGCCACGAGCACGGCGTACATCCACCAGTAGAGCCACCCGATGGCGAACCCCGCGCGGGGGCCCAGCGCGATGCGCGCGTAGTCGGAGAACGAACCCGCGGCGGGTTGCGCCACCACCATCTCGCCCAGGGCGCGCAGGGTGAGCAGCACCAGGACGCCGGCGATGGCGTAGGAGACGAGGGCGGCGGGCCCGGCGGCGTGGATGACGGCGCCGGAGCCGATGAACAGCCCGGCGCCGACCGAACCGCCGATGGCGATCATGGCCATGTGGCGGCGGCGCAGGCCGGGCGCCAGTCGGGGAGTGGGGGTGGCCGCCTCGGTGGGCGGGGTGTCGTGCGAGGTCACGCCCATCGAGCCTAGACGGTGGGGGCGGCGGTCCCGCCCGCGGCCCCCGCGCCGGGGGAGAACGTGAGCGACGCCACCGCTCCGCTGCGGAGGGGGAGGGGTGGCGTGCGCGGTCCCGGCCGGGCGGGTGGGGGAGGGACCGTACGGCGATGCGCGGACCGGCGGCGGGGCGGTGCGGGGGCGCTCCGCCGCCGGTCCGCATGCAATCCCGGTCGAGGAAATCTACGCCGTCAAGGTGGCCGTTCCAGAATTGCAATGATGGATCACCCGCTAACGTGGCCCCGCGCCGACACCCGTCCCAACACAACCCGACGACGGCGGGGGGCCGCATGCACGCCGCACCGGACTGGACGCACGACCGCGTGGCCGCCGCCCGCGCCGGGACCAACCCCACCGTGCTCGCCCGGCTGAGCACGGGATGGGCGGTCATCGGCGACACCCAGCACCTGCCGGGCTACTGCGTCCTGCTCCACGACGGCGGCGCCGAGCAGCTCCTCGACCTGCCGCGCGCCGAACAGGTGGCGTTCCTGGCGGACCTGGCGCTGCTGGGCGCGGCGGTGGCCGGGGTGTGCCGGCGCCGCGACCCGGCGTTCGCCCGGATCAACCTGGAGGTCCTCGGCAACGCGCTGCCGCGCCCGCACGGCCACGTGCACGCCCGCTACGCCTGGGAGCCGGAGGAGCGTCGGCGCGGGCCGGTGTGGCTCTACGGCGGTGAGCGCGGCGCCGCCGCCCACCGCCTCGGGCCGCGCCACGACGGGCTGCGCGCCGACCTTGCCGCCGCCCTGCGCGGCGCCGCGCGCCCCGGCTGAGGCGCGTTCGGGTCGGCGGGGCAGGGGTCAGGGCGCGGGCGGGCGCAGCGCGTGGGTGCGCGGCGGGTACAGCGCCGCCCGGGCCTCGTCCTCCGACAGCAGCCCGCCCAGGACCGCCGCCTTCAGCTCCTCGCGGGCCAGCAGGTAGTGCCGGCGGGGGCGGCCGGGCGGCAGGGGCAGCCGCTCCTCGCGCCACAAGGGCTTCAGCGCCAGGTAGGCCTGGGCGTCGGTCACCTCACCGTTCTCCAGTGCCGCCATGAGTTCCGCGCGCGCGTCCATGTCCGTGTCCCCTCCTCGGCGGGTGCGGGTGCCGGGGCCCCGCCCGCCCGGGTGGGGCGGCGCACGGGCCGCGGGCACCGGACCGCTCCCGGCCGCCCCGGGTCGGGGGCGCGACGTCCGGGGGGCGGTCGCCGGTTCGAACGTAGCGCCCCGATGTCGCTGAGCGGGGCGTATTCACCGATTCGGTGCCGGGCCGTGCCGCCCCCGACATCCCCCGGCCCCCGGCCCGCCGCCGCCGGGCGGCCGGGCGGTGCCACGGGAGCGGTGGACCGGGGGGACGCGTTCGCGGCGCCGTGCCGGCCGCTGTCTAGGGCCGGGCGGCCTTCCGCCGGGTGGCGCCCGCTGTGAGGAAGGCCAGCAGCAGGGCCGCGCAGACGACCAGGATCGCCTGCCGGCTGCCGTAGACGCCGCCGAGCAGCCCCAGCACGGGCGGGCCGCCCAGGAAGGCGGCGTAGCCCAGCGAACTGCTGACCGACACCCGCGCGGCGGCTCGGGCGGGGTCGTCGGCGGCCGCCGCGATGCCGACGGGGAACCCCATGGCGGCGCCCAACCCCCACAGCAGCGCTCCGGCGAGGGCCCAGGCGACCGTGCCGCCGAAGGCGACGACGAGGACGCCGCACAGGGCGAGCCCGACGGAGGCGCGCAGGACGGCGGCGCGGCCGAAGCGGGTGACGAGCACGCCCCCGGTGAGGCGCCCGGCCGTCATCGCGGCGACGAAGGCGGCGAACGCCAGGGCGCCCGTGTGCTCGGCGGCGCCGTAGCCGTCGACCAGCACGTACGCCATCCATTCGTTGGCCGTTCCCTCGGTGAAGGCGAAGCCGAGGACGCAGGCGCCGATGAGGAGGGTGCGCGGTTCACGCCAGGAGGCCAGCAGGACGGCTCCCGGGGTGCGGGTGTCGCCGTCGGCGTCGGGTGCCTCGGGGTCGTCGGCGGCGGCCCGGCCGAGCAGGGAGGCCATCACGGCCAGGAGGCCGACCATGACCAGGTTCTGGACGGTCAGCGGGATCGACGCGCCCGCCAGGAGGGCGCCGAGGAGGGCGCCGACCACGGTGCCCAGGCTGAGGGTGGCGTGCAGGCGCGGGAGCAGGTCGTCGCTGCCCATGAGGTGGGCGATGCGGGAGCCGACGACGTTCATGCTGACCTCCCACAGCCCCATGCCCAGCCCGATGAGGAAGAGGGCGGTGGCGGAGACGGGCCAGGAGGCGGTCCCCAGGCCGGTGGCGAGCAGCAGCAGGCCCGCCGCGGCGAGGGAGACGCCGGCGGTGACGCCCCGGCTCCCGCCGAGGCGCTGGACCAGCAGGCCGGCGGCGGGGAGTCCGGACACGGCGCCGGCGGAGAGCCATAGCAGGAGCATGCCGAGTTCGGCGGTGGACAGGTCGAGTTCGGCGCCCAGGGCCGGTACGCGGCTGACGAGGGCCGCGTACATCACTCCGTTGGCCGCGAAGGCGATATGGACGGTGGTGGTGCTGCCGGTTATCGTCGTGCCGGGCATCGCGGCCTTTCAGGTATGGGCGCGATGGCGCCGGTTGATGGGGTTGGTGTATTTCCGCCGTTCCCCGGCGCGTTCGGCCGCCCCCCGCACTTCGTGGGCGTGGCGGCGCACGCGGAGCAGGATCTCCCGCATCCAGTCGGCGAAATCCGGGTGCCGCATGTACTTGTTGTGGACGAACACCGCCCTTTCATGCACCCTGCGGGCGCCGTCGTAGGAAAGGCCGCGGTCGGCGACGACCGGGGCCCACGCGGGGTCCATGTGGGTGGGGGCGTATCCGGCTTCGGCCCAGATGCCTTCGGCGATGAGGGCGACCCGCAGGTCCTCCGGCGATATGCCGACCTCCTCCTCCATGGAATCCAGGCATTCCATGAAAAGGCAGAAGAAGGGCGGGTATTCGGCGTCGGTCGGCGGCACCCACAGCCAGGGCGTGGGCGATACGTCGTCGCCCGCGCTCACCGCTTCGGTGATGATCCGCCGGTTCTCGCGGACGATGAGGCGGTCGTGCAGGGCCCGCAGCCATTGCACGAGCATCAGTGCGGCCGGTTGCTCCCCCATGCGCTGGTTGCCGGCCGCGAGGGGGTCGGCGTCGCGGTGGGGGATGGGGTCGTAGCGCGTCGGCCAGAGGCCGCAGTCGGAGTCGGCGCGGGCGACGGCGGCGGTCTCGGCGTCGGCGCAGGTGAGGGCGCCGCCCTCGCAGGAGGGGGTGGCCTTGCCCTCGCCCTGGGCGGACAGGGACGCGGTGGGTGCCTTCGCGCCGTCGTATCGGGCGGCGCCGCCGAGTGCGTTGTCGTGGTGGACCATGACGTCGTACTGGTCGGCGAGGGCGCAGATCCGGTCCAGTGCGCCGAAGTTGCCGTACATGGTGGCGGGCATCACCCCGAGTACGCGGTCGGCGTTGGCGTGGAGGTAGGCGGCGACGACGTCGGCGTCCATGGTGCCGTCTCTGCGGCAGTCGACGGGGACGAGGTCGGGTGCCCGGCCGAGCTTGGTGGCGATGCCGTGGAGGACGCCCTGGTTGGCGGAGGCGTGGGTGAGGGTGGGGACCAGGACTTCGGAGCGTCCGGTGGCCCACGCGGGGTCGCGGGTGTGCAGCTGCGCGCGGAAGCCGGCGGCGATGCCCAGGGTGCCGTTGGGCTGCCCCACGGCGTAGGGGTAGCCGGTGCCGTCGGCGACCACTTGTTCGAGGATGGCCCGCCATTTCGCTGGAATGTGGCCGAAGCCGACCCATTGTCCGCTGTCCGTGATCTCGGCCAGGGCGGCGGACTCGATGGGCCCGGAATAGGGCCATTCAGGTTGGTTCAGTACATCCACTACGGGGGTGCCGCCGAGGACCGCGGGTTTGGGGGTGGCCATTGGCCGTCCTTCCGTTTCGAGGGGCTGTGTCGAGGGCGCGATCGAATGACGCCAATGGCCCGCCTGCGGCGATCGGCGATGTGCGGTGTCGGCGAGGGATGGGCGCGTGCGTCCTCACCAGCCATTTTCGACCGATTTTCGGTGGTGTTTCCCGTTCGATGGGAATCCCGTCCGGATCTCCTGGCGGCCGCGTCTCGCTACGTCATGCCCGGAGTTCACTTTCGGAAACGGCGGACCCGGCAGGAGAATTGGTGAACGGGTGCCCGATCGCCGTGCCCGACGGTTATTCGGCCACGTCATCCGCCGCTCATTCCGACCGCCGCGACCTCCGACCCGAGCCCGCCCCGAGGGCGGCGCGGCGACCCCCCGGCGGGCTCCCTCCGGCGGGGGAGGTGGGGCACCGGGGGCGCGTGCCAGGATCGAGGCGTGTCGCCGATCCTTCGTGTGCTGTCCCCGCTGTGGAGCCCCCTCACCTACACCCGCTGGGTGTACCTGGTACTGGGCGGGGCCGTGGCCCTGCCCTACCTGCTGGCCGGGGCGGTGCTGGCGACCCTCGTCCTCGGCGACGGGGAGGCCGTCTCCCCCGACGCCTCCCTTCCGCTGACCCTGGTCGCGGCGCCGGTCGCGGTCCTGCTGATCGGCGCCACCGCCTGGGTACCCGGCGCCCGCACCCTGGAGGGCCACCTCACCCGCACCCTGCTGGGCGGCCCGATCGCCGGCGAACCGGTGGCCGAGGCCGCCACCGCCCGCTCCCGGGCGCGCACGGGGGTGTGGCTGCTCCTGCACCTGCTGGTGGGGTTCCTGGCGTGCCTGGCGACCATGGTCGGGCTGACCGAATCGGCGGGCCTGGCCCTGGCCGCGCTCACCGGCGAGGCGTCCTCGTCCACCGGCGGGCTGCTGCACCTGACGGGCACCGGCGCGCTCGACGTGCCGCGCCGGCTGCTCGCCCCGTTCAACGGGCTCGCCGTCCTGCTGGCCCTGATCGCGTTGATGGGCCTGTGCGGGGCGGGCCTGGCGCGACTGGCCCCGCTGCTGCTGGGCCCGTCGGCGGCCGAGCGGCTGGCCGCCGCCCAGGACCGCGCCGAGAACCTGGCGGAGCGCAACCGGCTGGCCCGCGAACTGCACGACTCCATCGGCCACGCGCTGTCGGTGGTGGCGCTGCAGGCGGGCGCGGCCGCCCGGGTCATCGACACCGACCCGGCGTTCGCCCGCGCCGCCCTGGAGGCGATCGCCGCGCAGGCGCGCACCGCCACCGGCGAACTCGACCACGTCCTGGGGCTGCTGCGCGAGGAGCGCAACGGCGCCACCGGGCCCCAGCGCTCCCTGGGCGACCTGGACCACCTGCTCGACGCCACGCGGGCGATCGGCGCCGACCTCGACGCCCGGGTGAGCGGCGACGTCGCGGCGGTGCCCGGGGTGGTCTCGCGGGAGACCTACCGCATCTGCCAGGAGGGGTTGACCAACGCGCTGCGGCACGGCGGGCGGGTGCCCATCGCGCTGCGCCTGGACGTGGGCGCGGACCGCCTGGAGGTGGAGATCACCAACCCGAGCGGCCCGGCCCGCCGCCGGGCTTCGGGCGGCCGGGGGCTGCGCGGGATGCGCGAGCGCGTCCGCCTGCTCGGCGGCACCCTGGACGCCGGCACCGCCGACGGCCGCTGGCGCCTGCACGCCACCATCTCCTGGCCGCCGGCGTGAGCCCGCGATCCCACGATCGGGGATCTCCCGGGGCGTTCCGCCATTCCGCAACCGCGCCCCGGACAGAGGAGACCAGAATGGGAAAGCACGACGACCCGTCCCGCTGGGACGGGCAGAAGGACGCGCCGCCGCCTCCGCCCACCCCCGACGACGGCGGCAGCGGCGGGGGCCGGCACGAGAGGGACGACGAGGGCTAGTGCGCGACACCGAGGGGCCGCGTGCCCGCCTGGCCGAGGCGATGCCCCCGGCCTGGCGGGCCGCGTTCCTGGCCGTGCCCCGGCACGCCTTCATCCCCGACACCGTGTGGGTGCGCCGCGGCGGCCGCCCGGTCGCACTCCACCGCCGCCACGACCCCGATGCCTGGCTGGCCGCCTGCTACGCCGACGAACCCCTCGCCGTCCAGCTCGACGACGGCGACGGCAGCGGGCGCGGCTACGTCACCTCCTCGGCCTCCATGCCGACCACCGTCGCCCTCATGCTCGACGCCGCGCACCTGCGCCCCGGCCACCGCGTCCTGGAGATCGGCACCGGCACCGGGTTCAACGCGGCGCTGATCGCCTGGCGCGTCGGCGCCGCCGCCACCACCACGGTGGAGATCGACCCCGGTCTGGCGCAGCGGGCGCGCGCCGCCCTGAACGCCGCCGGGTGGCCGGTCGAGGTGGTCACCGGCGACGGCACCCGGGGCCATGCGCCCGGCGCGCCCTACGACCGGGTGGTGTCCACGGCCGCCGTGCACCGCGTCCCCTACGCGTGGGTGGCGCAGACGGCGCCCGGCGGGCGCGTCGTCACCCCGTGAGCGACGGCCTTCCACAGCGGGGCGCTGCTGCGGCTGCGCGTGCTGGCCGACGGGACGGCGCGCGGCCGCTTCGGGGGCGACACCGCGTTCATGTGGGTGCGCGACCAGCGCCCCCCGCACGGGTCGGTGGAGGAACGGGTCCGCCCCGACCACGGCGCGGCCGCGTCGACCACCCGTCTGCACCCCTATGAGCCGGTGGGCGACTTCTCGGCGCCCTTCGCCATCGGGGTGCGCGTCCCCGGCATGACCTCGACGCTGGTCCACGACGGGGACGACCCGGCGTCGGGCCGGTACACGGTGCACCTGATGGATCCCGTCTCGGGGGCGTGGGCGACGTGGCGTGTGGAGCCCGGCGCCGACGCCCATCCCGTCCGCCAGCACGGCGCCCGCCGCCTGTTCGACGAGCTGGCGGCCGCCTACCAGTGGTGGGACGGTGCCGGGCGGCCCGACCACACCCGGTTCGGGGTGACCGTCACCCCCGGCGGGCAGGCGGTGTGGCTGGACGACCCCGCGCGGGTGGTGGCCTGAGCGGCGGGGCCCGCGCGGCGGCGGCCGACGCCGGCGCCGGGTGCGGGGCGGGGGGCGGGCTCGTCTAGGCTGCCCCTCATGGGGGAAACGGGCGCGCACGCGGTGGCGGTGGTGCTGGTCGACGACGAGGAGCTGATCCGCACCGGGCTGCGGGTGCTGATCGACGCCGAACCGGACCTGTCCGTCGTGGGCGAGGCGGGCGACGGCGCCTGGGCGCTGGACGTGGTGCGCCGCACACGCCCCGATGTGGTGCTGATGGACGTGCGCATGCCCGGCGTGGACGGCATCCAGGCGACGCGGACCCTGCTGTCGGCCCTGGACGACCCGCCCCGGGTGGTGGTGCTGACGACGTTCGAGAACGACGACCACGTCTACGGGGCGCTGCGCGCGGGCGCCTCGGGTTTCCTGCTCAAGCGCAGCCGCCCCGACGACATCCTCGCCGCGGTGCGGCTGGTGGCGCGCGGCGACTCCCTGCTGTTCCCCGCCGCCATCCGGGCGCTGGCGGCCCGCCACGCCGCGCCGGCGACCGGGCCGGCGGGCGCGGTGGGCACGCTCACCGAGCGGGAGGCGGAGACGCTGCGGCTCATGGCGCGGGGCCTGTCCAACGCCGAGATCGCCGCCGAGTTGTTCGTGGGGGTGCAGACGGTGAAGACGCACGTCTCCCACGTCCTCGGCAAGCTGGGGGTGCGCGACCGCACCCAGGCGGTGGTCGCCGCCTACGACTCCGGGCTCATCCGCCCCGGCGGCGCCTGAGGCGGCCGACCGGGACGGCGGGGCCGGGCGGCCCTCAGGTGTCCGCCGCCATCATCCGGCCCAGTTCGGCCACCACCTCCGGAGGTGCGGTCTCCAGGCTGCCCGCGGAGAACGGGGGCTGGGGCGCGTACTCCACGAACAGCTGGATGCTCTGCGCCCGCAGGTCGCCCCACAGCTGGGCGGCCAGCACCAGGCCCATGTCGAGGCCGGCGGAGACCCCGGCGGCGGTGATGACGTCGCCGTCGATCACCACCCGGTCGGTGCTCACCCGCGCGCCCTGCCCGGCGAGGTGGTCGCGCACCGCCCAGTGGGTGGTGGCGGGGCGGTCGGTGAGGATGCCCGCCGCGGCGAGCAGGGTCGCGCCGGTGCACACCGACGTGGTCCAGGTGGCGGTGGGGTGGGCGGCGGCCAGCCACGCCACGAGCGCGTCCTCGCGCTCCAGGGCCTGCTCCCACAGCCCCGACCCCGGCACCACGATGACGTCGGGGCGCGGCAGGTCGGCGAAGGCGGCGGTCGCGGTGATCTCCAGCCCGGTGTCGCAGGCCACCGGTCCCGGCCGCGCGGCCAGGTAGTGGGAGGTGACGCCGGGCACGTGGGCCAGCATCTCGTGGGGGCCGATGAAGTCGAGCGCGGTCATGCCCGGGTACAGGGCGAAGGCGATGTCCATGGTGGTCCTCTGCTCGTGGCGTCGGTGGCGTCGGTGGCGTCGGTGGTGTCGGTGGGAACGTCGGGTGCGGGTCAGCGGTCCGCGGTGGTCCCGGTGGCGCGGAACCGGTCCCGGTAGGAGCCCGGGGGTACCCCGATCTCGCGCAGGAACGCCCGCCGCATGGTCTCGGCGCTGCCGAACCCGCAGCGCCGCGCCACCGCGTCGACGCCGGCGCTCCCGCTCTCCAGCAGTGCTCGGGCGGCGCGCACCCGCGTCCGCTCGACGTAGCGGCCGGGGCTGGTCCCGACCTCGCGGGTGAAGCGGCGGGCGAAGTGCCGTTCGCTCAGGGCGGCGTGCCGGGCCAGGGCGGGCACCGACAGGTCGGCGTCGGGTCGGGCGGCGATGTGCTCGACCACCCGGCGCAGGGCGGGGTCGCCGACCGGGACCGCGCGGGTCCACGCGCTGAACTGGGACTGGCCGCCGGGGCGGCGCAGGAACACCACCAGCCACCGCCCGATGGTGCGCGCCAGGTCGGCGCCGTGGTCGTCCTCGATCAGCGCCAGGGCGAGGTCGATGCCGGAGCTGACCCCGGCGGCGGTCACCACGGGCCCGTCGCGGACGTAGATCGCGTCGGGCCGCACGTCCACGCGGGGGTGGGCGGCCGCCAGGTCGGCGCAGAACGCCCAGTGGGTGGTGGCCCGCCGCCCGTCGAGCAGCCCCGCCTGCGCCAGTACGAAGGCGCCCGTGCACACCGACGCCACCCGCTGCGCGCGTCCGGCCAGGCCGGCGACGCACGCGGCCAGGCCCGGGGTGGCGGCGGTCGACGTCGACCCCCACCCGCCGACGACGACCAGGGTGTGCAGCGGGCCGTCGAGGGCGGCCAGGTCGGCGTCGACGCCCAGGCGCACCCCGGAGGAGCACACCACGGGGGCGCCGCCCAGGGAGGCGGTGCGCATCCGGTACCGGCCGCCGGTGATCTTGGCGGCCGCGTCGAAGACGTCCAGCGGCCCGGCGAGGTCCAGGAGCTGCATGTCGTCGTAGACCGCGAAGACGACCTCGCGCACATCGGTGCGACCTGTCATGACCGCCAGTATGGGAGCGCCGCCGCGAGGGCGGCAATGACGGGCACCCCTCGTATTCTGCCGCCGCCCGCAGGGGGCGGGGCAGGCCTAGGGCCGGGGGCCGCCGACGGTCAGCACGGTCGTCTCCTCCGCGCCGACCTCGCGCAGGAAACCGACCCGGACGCCTTGGGCGTAGGGGGCGATCAGGTCGAGCAGGTCGGTGAGCGCGCCGAGGTCGTCGTCGAGCCACAGGTTGCGGGTGCGCAGCTCCCAGGGGCCACCGCCGGTGGGGCGCCGCAGCTCGGCGGTGTCGCCGCCGGGCAGGCGGCTGTGCGGGTCGGCCGCGAGCAGCGGGTAGGCGTGGTCGCCGGGGTCGGTCCCGGCCGGCGGTTCGGCCGCCTCCTCCAGGTGCCAGCGCAGGGCGTGCAGCACCGCCGCCGGGGTGTCGGGGGCCAGGGCGCAGTCGAAGACGACTTCGTAGTGGGAGCTCACCGCGCCATCGTGGCGCACCGGCGCGGCCGGCCCGGCAGCGGGGGCCGGCCGCCCCCTCTCCGCGCGCGGGTCAGCCCGTGGGGCCCGTGGCGCCGGTGAACAGCACCAGCAGCGGCAGGGCCAGGTTGTTGACGGTGTGCACGGCCACCGCGGGCCAGATCGACCCGCTGCGCCGCATCAGCTCGCCCGCGACGAGGCCCACCACGATGGCCGCGGGCAGGACGATGTTGACGCCGTGGAACAGCGCGAAGACCACCGCCCCGCCGACGACGCCCACGACCGGCCCGTAGCGCAGCAGGGCGTTGGTCAGGACACCCCGGAACAGGAACTCCTCGCCGATGGGCGTGACCACCGACAGGAACAGCACGGTGAGGACCAGGGCGAGCGCGCCGCCGCCCGCCGCGTCGTAGTACGCGCCCTGGGGGTCGGAGCCGTACCCGGTCACCGCCGTGACGGCGTAGGTCAGCGCCCCCTTGGCGACCAGGGCGACCACGCCGCCGGCGGCGCCGACGAGCATCCACCGCCAGGTGGTGCGGCGCACGCCGAAGGCGGCGAGGGGGCGCCGGCGCACCAGCACGGCCGCCGCGAAGCCGGCCAGGCCCGCGATGCCCGACCAGGCGGACACCACCAGGCCGTAGGTGACCGGGTCGAGGTCCAGCGGGCCCAGGGGGCCGAAGAACAGCAGCGCGAGCGTGGTGGCGACCAGGGTGGTCAGACCGACCGCGATCTCGGGCCAGCCGGGGCGGATGGGGGTGCGGGCCGGCGCCTCGGGGCGGGGGTGGTCGGGGTGCTGGGGCGCCATGTCGGCGGCCTCCTTCGTGTCGTCGGTCGGGTGTTCCCGGGGCGGGCCGGGGCGCGGCCCGGCCGGGTGGGGCGGGCGTGGGCGGGCCGGTCAGCGGGGGGAGCCGCGCCCGGTGGCCGTGACGGCCGTGCGGACCGCCAGGCTGAGCCCGGGGACCTCGGCGTCGAAGCGGTCCAGGACGGGGTGAGCGCCGCCCGGTGCCGGTGGCGTTCGGCGGCGGTGAGCACGGTCCACACGTCGCCGTCTGCCGCCAGCGTGATCAGGGCCGCGTCCTCCAGGGGGACGTCCGCCGCGTCGCGCCCGGCCAGGACCGCGCCGCGGGTGCGCTCGCGCAGCCGGCCGAGCCGCTCGGGGCGGGTCGGGGTGACCGTGCGGGTGGGCACGACGCCCAGCCACCGGCCGCGGTCCACGGCGACCTCCCCGAGCACGGCCAGCCCGTCGCGCACCGCCGCCTCGGCCCCGGCCGCCGCCGCGCGGTGGAGGGTGGTGATCCACGGGCTCGTCCCGTGCGGGGACACCAGGTCCAGCACACGGGACAGCAACGGGTCCTCGGGTGGCGGGGCGACCGCGCGCACGGCCGCGCCGCCGCGCGGGTGCAGCCACCCGCCGACGGCCAGGTCGGCCAGCGCCGCGGCGCCCAGCAGCTGGGCGCGGTAGGGGGCGCTGACCGGGTCGAACCGGTCGTGGTCGGGGTCGTAGCCGAGCAGGTAGAGCCGCTGGGGCAGCGTCAGGCCCATGCGGTCGGTGGGATGTCGGTGCGCGAGCATGGTCCGATCCCACCGCCGATGGCACCCGCCCACCAGTGCCGCCGCGTCACCGTCCGACCGTGACGTTCGCGCGGGTGCGGGCATGACGCGGTGTCACTGGTGGCCGCCGGGTGCGGGAAGAATACTGGGGGCGCCGCCGCCCGGCCCCGCCGCGCCGCTCGGGGACCGGGCGTCGCGCGTCCCGCAGACCCGGGAAGGGGTGGACAACGCACGTGACGTCGGAGCGCACCGAGGAGACCCAGGGGCGGTTACGTGCCCTCAACCTCAACATCGTGACCGCGGCGGTGTCGGCCGTGGGCTCGCTGCTGCTGGCCGTCGACGCCCAGTCCTGGCCTGAGGCCGCCGTCCTTGGGGCGGGGCTGGCGGCGACCATGGTGGCCGTGGGGCGGTGGTCGACCGACCGGTCCCTGGCCTTCGCGGTCCCCTGCCTGGCCGTCGCCGCCGCCGTGTGGTTCCTGGGCGTGCTGGTGGCGCAGGACACCTCGACGGCCTCCTACGCCCTGGGCGTCGTGGGCACCATCGTCGTGCTGCAACTGCCCCGGTACGGGCGCGCGGTGGCGGCGGGGCTGGTCGCCTACGCGGCGGCGGTGGTGGTGGTGCGACTGGTGGCCTTCCCCGGGGACCTCGTCGACGACCTGCTCCAGTACGTCGTGGCCGCCGTGGTCGTCGGCGGGGTGGGGGTGGTCCTCACGTCGCTGAACCAGGCGTTCTCCGGCCTCGTCGCCGAACTGGCGGAGGCGCGCGAGCGCGAGGCGGACCTGGCGGTCGCCCGGGAGCGCATCCGCTTCGCCGGCGACCTGCACGACATCCAGGGCCACACGCTGCACGTGGTGAAGCTGAAGACCGCGCTGGCCCGCCGGCTGGTGCGCGCCGACGCCGACCAGGCGGAGGCCGAGCTGGGCGAGATCTACGACCTGCTCGGCGACACCATCGCCCAGACCCGGGACCTGGCCTACGCCCAGCGGCGGCTCAACCTGTCCGCGGAGCTGGAGAACGCCCGCAACCTGCTCGACGCGGCGGGCATCGACGTGCGCGTCGAGCGGCGCGCCGGGGTGCGCGACGGGGCGGAGGGGCTGCTGGGGCAGGTCCTGCGGGAGACGACGACGAACATCCTGCGGCACGCGCAGGCCGGGCAGGTGCGGATCACCCTCTCGGAGTCGGGCATCACCATCGTCAACGACGGCGCCGGCGACGGGCCGCCCCCGCGGCTGCGGGGGCTGGCGGCCCTGCGGGAGCGGGTGGCGGGCGACGGCGGCGAGCTGACGGTGGAACGCAAGGACGGGCGGTTCACGACGGAGGCGGCGCTGCCGCAGCCGTCGTCGGCGCCGCACCCGCGATCGTGGAGGGACGACCGATGACCACCGTGGTGCTCGCCGACGACGAGGCCCTGCTGCGCAAGGCGCTGGCGTCGCTGCTTCCGCTGGAGGGCGACGTCACCGTGCTCGCCGAGGCCCACGACGGTGCCTCGGCCGTGCTCGCCACGCTGGAGCACCGGCCCGATGTGCTGGTGATCGACCTGGAGATGCCGGGGGTGGACGGGCTGGGGGCGGTGGCGGAGATCCGCCGGGAGCGGCCGGAGCAGGTGGTGCTCATGCTGACCCGGCACGCCCGGCCGGGGGTGCTGCGCAAGGCGCTCAAGCTGGGGGTGCAGGGGTTCGTGAGCAAGTCGGCGGACCCGGGGCACATCGTGTCGGTCATCGCGGCGCTGCACGAGGGGCAGCGGTGGATCGACCCGGACGTCTCGGCGCTCGCCGTCGTCGACGACTGCCCGCTGACCGACCGCGAGATCGACGTGCTGCGGGCGACGGGGGAGGGGTACTCGGTCGCCGACATCGCGCGCCAGCTGCATCTGGCGCAGGGCACGGTGCGCAACTACCTGTCCAACGCGATGCAGAAGACCCAGACCCGCACCCGCCACGAGGCCGCCCGCTACGCCCGCACCCACGACTGGCTGTGAGTCGCGGCGGCGGTACCGCGCAACGGGGGAGGAGGGCGGCCGCCGGCGCCGGATGACGCGCGGGGGAGGGGAGGCGGAACGCCGTCCGGGTGTCCCGCAGGGCAAGGGGCGGGGGGGGGCGGGAGCCGCCGTGGCGCGGGCCGGGGCGGCACCTGGCCGGGAGCGCGGCCGAGCGCCCCCTCCCGTGCAATCCCGCTTAAGAAATCTACGCCGTCAAGGTGGGGGATAAGGTCTGTCTTCCCCTCCAACAACAAAGACCAAACGAGCGGCTCCGCCGCCAGCCCCCATAACAACGGGCACACCCGGTTCGCCCGCCAGCTCCCGCCTCGGACACGGGGGGAGGCGGGTCAGGCGAGGAGGAACCCCACAGCGGGGGCCGCGATGAGGCAGGTCCAGCGGATGACGTACTCGGGCCAGGTTCCGGTGCGGAAGCGCAGCGCGCGGGGCGGCCCGATCATGGCCCAGCGGCGGCCCCCGACGCGGAAGGGCCAGGCCAGGGGGACGGCCGTGCGGGTGAGGGCGTCGCCGAGGACGTGCACGATCATGCCGAGGGCGAGCACCGCGCCGACGAGGGGCCCGGGGGAGGCGCCGGAGCCGATGAGCAGGGCGGTGGCGGCGAGGGCGATGAGGGTGGTCGCCGGCCACGAGGTGAGGCGGGCGCGGTCGGCCCCGCGCGGCAGGGCCTGGGCGAGGCCGCGCACGGCGAGGCCGGTGGTGAACCAGGTGATGAGGGCCAGGGCGGCGGTGCTGAGGGTCGCGGCGGTGCCGGCGGCCAGGCCGAGGGCGAGCGCGGCGGCGGGGGTGTGCCAGAGGTGGCGGTGCATGCCGTCGGTGGCGGCGTCGGCGGCGGTGCGGGTGCGGTGGTGGACGGCGGCGGAGGCGCGGCGGGCGAGCCAGGACAGGGCGGCGGTGAGGGGGCCCTGGGAGCGGGTGGCGGTGGAGCGGGGGTGGTCGATGTCGGGGAGGAGGGCGGCTCCGGCGCCGATGGCGGCCGCCGCGGTGTAGTCGAGGGGGCCGGCGGGGGTGAGCGGGGAGAGGGCGGCGGTGGCCAGGACGCCGGCGAGCAGGCCGGTGGCGGCGTGGGAGGGGGCCATCACGGCGGGGTGGGCTCCTGTCGGTGGGGGGCGGGGGCGGCCGGGGCGGCGCGCGGTCACGGTGGGGTCGTACCCAGGAGGCGGTCGGCGGCGTCGCGGGCGGTGAGCGCGGCGTCGGGCAGGGCGGCGACGGCGGCGGCGGTGACGGCGCCCTCGTGCAGGATCAGGAGGGTGTCGGCGTGGGCGGCGGGGAGGGCGGCGTCGGCGAGGAGGCGGGTGTAGAGGGCGTGCAGCCAGGTCTTCTGCTCTTCGGCGACGCGGCGGCCGGGGTGGTCGGGGTCGGAGAGTTCGGCGTAGGCGTTGACCATGGCGCAGCCGCGGGTGTTCTCGGCGCGGGTCCAGGCGTGCAGGGCGTCGTAGGTGGCGAGGATGCGGGCGCGGGGGTCGGGGCCGGCGGCGTCGAGGCGGGTGGTGAGGTGGTGGCGCCAGCGGTGGTCGCGGGCGCGCAGGTAGGCGGTGACGAGGTTCTGCTTGGAGCCGAAGCGGTCGTAGATGGTCTTCTTGGTGACGCCGGCCTCGTCGGCGATGAGGTCCATGCCGACGGTGGTGATGCCGCGTGTGTAGAAGAGGTGGGCGGCGGTGTCGAGGACGCGGCGGGCGGCGGGGGTGAGGCGGGGTTCGGTGGTGGCGGGTGCCATGGGTGCCTTTCGGTGGGGTGGGTGCACTGCGAGTATACCGACCGGTGTGGTTACCTACGGGGTGAACGGCCGGTTGGTCCCGGTATCCGCACTCGCAGGAGGAGTCCGCCCATGCGCACGCCCCGCCCCCGAACCGCGATGGCCCTGCTCGGAGCGGGCCTGGTCGTGATGTGGAGCTCCGGATTCATCGGCGCCGAACTGGGCACCCGCGCCGCCCCCGCCACGACGCTGCTGGTGTGGCGCTTCCTCGTGGTGGCGGCCCTGCTGGGCGCCTGGCTGGTGTGGCGGCGGCGCCGCGTCGGCGTCCGCGACCTGGTGCTGCACGCGGTGATCGGGGCGCTGGCGCAGGCGGGGTACCTGTACGGGGTGGTGGCCGCCGCCGGGTACGGGGTGCCGGCGGGGACGAGTGCGCTGATAGCGGCGCTGCAGCCGGTGGCGGCGACCGCGTTGGCGGCGCCGGTGCTGGGGGAGCGGGCGACGGGCCGCCAGTACGCGGGGCTGGCTTTGGGGGTGGCGGGTGTGGCCCTGGTGGTGGCGGGGGATCTGCGGGCGGGGGGTGCGGCCCCCGGGTGGGCGTATGCGCTGCCGCTGGCCGCGATGCTGAGCCTGGTCGCGGCGACGCTGCTGGAGCGGCGCACCCGGCCTGGGGCGGGGATCGTGGCGGCGCTGGCGGTGCAGTGCGGGGTGAGCGCGGTGCTGTTCACGGGGGTGGCGGCGGTGACGGGGACGCTGGCCCCGCCGGCCGATCCGGGGTTCTGGGGTGCGGTGGTGTGGGTGGTGGTGCTGTCCACGCTCGGCGGTTACGGGCTGTACTGGGCGGTGCTGGCGCGCAGTGGTGTGGCGCGGGTGTCGGCGCTGCTGTACCTGACGCCGCCGGCGACGCTGCTGTGGGCGGCGGTGATGTTCGGTGACGCGGTGACGGTGCCGGCGCTGGTGGGGATGGGGGTGTGTGCGGTGGCGGTCGCCCTGGTGCACCGGGCCCCGGCTCCGGCCGCGGGGCGGGCGCCGCAGCGGGGGGAGCGCCGCCCCGAGCCCGCGGGCCGTTGAGCGTGGGGCGGGGCGGGGCGGGTTGTCAGCGGCGCCAGGCGTCGATGACGCGGGCCATGGTGCGGAAGGGGAGGGCCTGGCCGCGGGTCTGGTCGACGGTGCCGGCGAGGTGGAGGCGGAGTTCGGGGCAGTGGAAGAGCCAGGTGCCGGTGGCCCCGGAGTGGCCGGTGAGGGTGAGGGGGCGGCGCCCCGCTGTGGCGAGCCGGCCGAGGGTGATGGACATGGTGCCCAGTCCGTAGTGCAGGACGGGGATGTTGCGGAGCCGGTTGCGGCGTTCGGTGAGGGCGTGGAGGGTGCGGGGGTCGTCGTGGAGGTCGCCGGCGAGCAGGGCGCGCTGGAAGGTGATGAGGTCGCCGGTGGTGCTGTAGAGGTCGTTGGTGGAGGCGGTGAGGGCGGGCAGGTGGACGGGGCGCCGCCGGGCGTGCAGGGGGGTGGGTTCGGGGGTGGTGGGGTCGGGTGGGGTGTGGCCGGGCAGCCAGGTGCGGGTGAGGCCGAGCGGGGTGGTGATCCGTTCGGTGAGCAGTTCGGGGAAGGTGCGGCCGGTGGTGGCCTGCAGGATGCGGATGAGGAGTTGGAAGCCGGTGTCGGAGTAGCGGGCCTTCTGGCGGGGTGCGGTGAGGTCTTGGGGCGGGAAGTGCGGGCGCTGCCGTTGGCGGGTGGTGTGGAGGGTGTCGTCGAAGGTCCAGGCGGTGTCGCGGCCGGTGGCGAGGTGGTCGTAGAGGCTGGGGCCGCCGCTGCGCTTCTCGAACTGGTCGGGCAGGCCGGAGGTGTGGCTCGCGAGGTGGCGGACGGTGATGGCGGGGGTGTGGTCGGTGCCGTCGAGGACGTGCAGGCCGGTGGTGGTGTCTGCGGGCAGGTAGGCGGTGATGGGGGTGTCGAGGTCGAGCTCGCGGCGCTCGTGGGCTTGGAGGAGGAGGGTGATGATGAACCGCTTGGTGACGCTGGCGATGAAGAAGGGGGTGTCGGGGTGGGGCGGGTGGTCGTCGGCGGGACCGGCGGCGGCGGACCAGTGGTGGGTGTCGTCGGCGGCGGCGAGGGTGGCGTGGTGGATGCCGGGGCGGGTGACGAGGCGGTGCAGGAGGGTGGTGAGGCGAGCGTCGAGGTCGGCGGGGGCGTTGTTGGCGGGGTGGGTGCGTGGGGTGGTCATGTGGGGGCCTTCTGCGGGGGCGACCGGACGCGATATGTCTACTAGACATGTCTATGGGGGTCAACCGGTCTAGACTCGCCGGATGGCCCACGTGATCCTCGGTCTGCTGCTGATCGCCCCGCAGAGCTTCTACGACCTCATCAAGGCGTTCGAGTCCGGCGTCGCCCTCTTCTACAGCGCCAGCTCCGGCAGCATCCGGCGCGCGCTGGACACCCTGCTCGCCCGGGGGGCGATCGAGGTCGCCAGCGTCGAGCCCGGCGGGCGGGGCCGCAAGGTGTACCGGGTGACCGACGACGGCCGCGCGGAGTTCCGCGCCTGGATGGCGGCCGAACCGGCCGGCCCCGACCTGGAGACGGCGGCCCTGGCGCGCCTGTACTTCCTCGGCCTGCTCGAACCGGCAGAGCGCGCCCCGGTGCTGCACCGCATCACCGGGCGTATCGAGGCCGACCTCGCCGCGCTCACGGCCCTGGACGCGCGCCTGGACACCGCCGACCTGCCCGAGGAGCACCGCGACGTCGCCGCCCACCAGCGCGCCGCGCTGGACTACGGCATCGCCGCGCACCGCTTCATGCTCGACTGGTTCCGCGCCCACGCCGCCCGGCACACCCCGCCCCGCCCCTGACCCGGCCGCCGGGCCAACGGGCCCGCGCACGGCCGGCCGCCACCGGGCGCCCCGAGGTCCGCGCCGATCCGCACCCGAGCGAGGGGACCCACGGCGCACCCGCGCCCGCTCCCGCTTCCCGCCGGGCTCGTCCACGGCCTGCGAATGGACATCGACCACGGCGTCGTGTGGACGCACCACGCGGTGCGCACCGGCCCCGCCGTGGACCGCTACATGCCGGGCGGCACCGACGGCGGTCCTTGGGCTGGTCCACGACGAGCGGAGCCCCGTCCTGACCGCCCCCCCCGTGCCCGACGGCCTCGCGGACCCGCGTGCGGCCGCCACCGGGGCCCTCGCCCGCATGCGCGAGGAGCGGTCGCGGCCGAAGAGGGCGCACACCCCGCGCGCCTGGCGCGGGACGGCCATCGCCCCCTCACCCTCGTGTGACGAGCACCCCGGGGCGCCGGCGGGGTCAGCGCAGGGTGGGGGAGGCGTGCACGGCGAAGCGGGCACCGTCGGCGGGGGCCGGTCCGACCTCCACCGCCGACAGGTCGGCGACGACCGCGTCGGCGTCCAGGTCGGCCGCCGCCGCGGTGGTGGCCACCGCGACGGTGCGCGCGCCCGCGGCCCGTCCGGCGGCCAGACCGGCGGGGGCGTCCTCGAACACCGCGCACCGCTGGGGCGCGACCCCCACGAGCCGGGCGCCCAGCAGGTAGGGGGCGGGGTCGGGCTTGCCGTGTTCGACGTCGTCGGCGCACACCAGCACCGGGGCGTCCAGCCCCACCGCCTTGAGCCGGGCCTCGGCCAGCGGGCGGGTGCAGGAGGTCACGACCGCCCACCCGTCGTCGGGCAGCACCGCCAGCAGTTCGCGGGTGCCGGGCAGCACCTCCAGGCCGTCGGCCCGCTCGATCTCCAGGGCCTCGATGCGCGCCAGGGCCGCGTCGACCTCGTCGGCCGGCAGCAGCCGGGCGATCATCTGCCGGGCCGGGACGCCGTGCGCGAGCACCCCCGACAGCCGGTCGGCTCCGATGCGGTACTCCCGGGCCCACGCGGCCCAGCACTCCTCGACCACCGGCCCGGAGTCGATGAGGGTCCCGTCCATGTCGAACAGCAGCGCGTCGGCGAGGATCATCACGGCCCCGAGTCTAGGAACGCCGGCCGGCGGCGGGAACCGGGGCGGGGTGTGGGCCCGCCCACCCCCGGTGCGGGGGGCGGGCGGGCGGGGGTCCTCAGGCGGGGGAGGGCGGGCCCTCGGCGGGGCCCTCGGTGGTCTCCAGGCGCACGGGGGCGGGTTCGTCGACCTCGGGGGAGCCCTGCGGGCCCACCGGGACGCCGGCGCGCGCCGCGACCACGTCGGCGGCGTCGGCGACGATCTTGGTGAAGTTGTCGGGCTGGTCCAGGGTCACCATGTGCCCGGCGCGCGGCAGGTTGAGCAGCCGCCCGTCGACGCAGGCGTCCTGGAACCGCTTCTCGTGGATGCGGAAGTGGTCGCGTGCCCCGTTGACCAGCCAGACCGGGCCGGGGTAGTCGGCCAGCGCGCCGAGTACCTCCATCTCGGTGATCTCGTCGATGACCGCCCGCGCGGCCTCCATGGCCAGTCCGCCGTCGAGGACGGCCTCGGCGGCGCCCTCGGCGCGCAGGGTGAGCCGGTGGAAGCGCTCGTTGACGGCCTGGCCCTTGTCGGGCAGGCGGTTCAGCAGGACCGCGGGGATGCGGTAGACCTGCGCCAGTGCCTGGGCGGGGCGGGCGGTGCAGCTGGCCGCGACCAGTCCGCGGACCCGGTCGGGGTAGGCGGCGGCCGTGGCGATGGACGCGAACCCGCCCATGCTGTGGCCGACGACCAGGGCGCGCCCGCCGACGCCGTCGACGGCGTCGCGCACGGCCTCCACGGCGCCGACCATGGTGAACTCCTCGCCCCGGCGCGACCCGTGGCCGGGCAGGTCGGGGGCCGAGACCCGCCGGCCCTGTTCGCGCAGGGCCTCCACCTGGGGGCGCCACATGCTCCCCGACACCCGCAGCCCGTGGACCAACACGATCGGAACGCTCATAACCCGCCTCGTCTGCTCCTGGTGCCGCGCGGAGCCTCGCCGCGCGGCCTCACCTGGTCCCGTATTCCACGGTCACCGGTGCGTGGTCGGACCACCGCTGGTCGTGGGCCGGCGCACGCTCCACGCGCGCGTTCTTGGCGCGCGCCGCCAGGCCGGGGGTGGCGACCTGGTAGTCGATCCGCCATCCGGTGTCGTTGTCGAACGCCCGTCCGCGGTAGGACCACCAGGTGTAGGGGCCGTCCCGGTCCGGCAGCAGCGACCGCACCACATCCACATACCCGGCTTCGCCGAGAACGCGCCCCATCCACGCCCGTTCCATGGGGAGGAATCCGGATTTCTTGGTGTTCGCCCTCCAGTTGCGCAGGTCGGCCTCGGTGTGCGCGATGTTCCAGTCACCGCACACCACCAGCTCCCGGCCCGCCGCCTCGACCTCGGCGCGCCGCCGCACCAGGTAGGGCAGGAACGCGTCCAGGAACCGCTCCTTCTCCGCCTGGCGCTCGGTGCCCACCTCGCCCGAGGGCAGGTACAGCGAGGCCACCGTCACCCCGTCCAGGTCCACCTCGGCGTAGCGGCCGGCGTCGGTGAACTCGGCGGCGTCGAACCCGATGCGCCGCGCCGACGGCTCGGCCCTCGTGTACACCGCCACCCCGGCGCGCCCCTTGGCGGCGGCGGGCGCCAGGAGGACGTGCCAGCCCGGCGCGTCCAGCACCCCCGCCTCGACCTGCCCCGGTTCGCACCGGGTCTCCTGCAGGCACACCACGTCGGCCTCGGTGGCGGCCAGCCACGCCCGGAAGCCCTTGCGCGCCGCGGCGCGCAACCCGTTCACGTTCACCGTCGACACGATCAGCACGAGCGCCAGGGTAGCCCCCCGCAGGGGCGGCCGCGCCTCAGCCGCCCGCCGGTTCCGCCTCCGACGGCGCCAGCCGCCGCAGCGCCGCATACGTCCGGTTGGAGCGCGCCGCCTCGCGCTGCGCGGCGGCGGTGACGTCGATGTAGGACTGGGAGGAGGTGATGGAGGTGTGCCCCAGCAGCCGCATGATCTCGGTGACCGAGGCCCCGTCCTCGGCCAGGCGGGTGGCGAAGGTGTGGCGCAGCGCGTGCACCAGGGTGCCCCGCGCGACCCGGTCGTGGACGCCCGCGTGCCGGTAGCACTGGCGCACCAGGTACTGCAGGCCGCCGCGCCGCAGGGGCGCGCCCCGGTTGTCCACCAGCAGCGCGTCGCCTCCCTTGGGGGCCGCGCCGAAGCGGATCGCGCGGGTGCGCAGGTAGGCGTCGACCAGGGCCTCCAGCGGCGGCTCGATCGGCAGCGACCGGGTCAGCCCGCCCTTGCCCACCACCCGCACCCGCCGCTCACCGGGGCGCCCGCTGATCGCCTCCACCCGCAGCGACAGCATCTCCGCCGACCGCAGCCCGGTCAGCAGGGCCAGCGCCAGCACCGCCATGTCGCGCTCGGGCCAGGGGTCGCGGGCCCGCCGGCACCCCGCCGCCAGCGCCTCCAGCAGCCGCTCGGGGGTGTCCTCGCCCATCAGCGGCTTGGGCTGGGACGGCGACAGCCGGGGCCGGCGCACGGCCGGCATCGGGTTGCCCTCCACGGCCCCCTCGGCCACCCAGAACCCGAAGAACCCGTTCCAGGTCGACCACGCCCGTACGACGCTGGAGGCCGCCCGCTCCGCCGCGAACTCCGCGAACGCCCGCCGCAGCACCGCCCCGTCGACCTGGGCCAGCCGCACCCGGCCGGGGTCCTCGCCCAGCACCCGCGCCGCGCACCGCAGCACCCCCTCCAGGTCGCGGCGGTAGGCCGCCAGCGTGTGCGGCGACGGCTTGCCCGCGGCCCGCGCCACCAGGTACTCCTCGACCGCCTCCACCACCCGCGGCGACGCGCCGCCCCGACCCGCATCCACCACCCGCACCCGCCTCCACGATCACCCGGGGCGCACCCGGCCGCCGCGGCGCGTTCGAACACCGCGCCGCCCGCTGTTCGACGCACCCGACCCTAGCGCCCGCCTGCGCCGCGTCACCGCCGCGCACGCCCCGGCGCGCCCTGGTCCCCCTCCGGGGCGGGGGAGCTGCCGCGCCCTCGACGGCGCGGCGGAGGACCGCGGGCCTCAGACCCTCCGCGAGGGCCGCCCGGTTGACACAACCGGTCGGCGGTCCGGTCGCGGCCGTCCGTGTACGGCGGAGCCGCGCCGGGGGAGGGAGACGTGCGACGGTGGCGCCGCTCCGGTGATCACCGGAGCTGCCGGGGCGGCAGGCGCACCGTCGCGGTCGGCCCGCGTCAAGACGGGGCGCCGGCAGCCAGGATCTTCCACCCGTGCGGATAGCGGTCACACCCTGACCGCTATCCGTGCGAACGTGGGCCTTGCCCGCACACCACCACTGTGAAGAACGAGACCACCGTGACCACCACCCCGGCCCCCGCCGCTCCCGTCACCCGAGCGGGCCGCGCCGCACGCACCACTGCGACCGCCGCAGCCCCGGCGACCCCGCGCACAGGGCCGCCCGAGCGAGCACGCCGCCTCCCCGCAGGTCGGCGGACCCCGGCCCACCGTCACCTCCACGTCCGACCCGCCCAGCGCTGCCACCGCTCCGGCGGACCGCCGCAGGAATGGCGCCCGATTTGGGGAGCACCGCCCGAACAGCGGGCGAACTGACCACCCGGACCCCGGACCCCGGCGCCGCCGGGGGAGAGCCCAACCGGTGATCCCGGCCGCCCGCACGTCCCCACGGTCACCACATCGGATGCGAGGCCGTCCCGCACGCCGGCACCGTGATCGAAATCCATCGACGGCCGCCACCCCGCCACCCGGCCCGCCCGCACCACCAGGACACCGAGAGGGCCGGTAGTACCGCCGCCGGGACGGCAACCGCCCCGGGAGCACCGCCCAGCAGCGGGCCAACGGCCACCGGGCCCACTCCGGCCACCCCGTCCGGACCGCCGCCCGCACCAAGGAGGCCACCGCCGCCCCGCCACGCCCACCGACGAAGTGCCTCGAACCCGAGACGCCGCGCCCACCCGCCGCACCGCCGAGGCCGCACCGCACGCCGACCCCGTGGTCGAGCACCATCAATGGCCGCCACCCCGCCACCCGGCACCGCCCACGCCACCAGGACACCGACCCCCGGCGGTGCCGGGGGAGAGGCCCGCCAGTGACCCGGCCGCCCCCGCTGCGACGCACATCGCACCCGGCGCCCCGCACCGCCCCACCGGGGCCGGCGGGGCGCCCGACCGCCGCCCCGCCGGTCGACTCCACCGACGGGCGCCGCTCCGCCACCGCCCGCACCACGAGGACCGAGAGGAACGCCCACCACCGTCACCGCCGCCGACGCCCTCGCCTGGCGCGCCCGCCACGCCCCCATGCTGCGCCAACGGGTCCTGGCCACCTACCGCAGCGACCTCCAGGGCGTCGACCTCGAAGAGCTCGCCGCCGCCGGCCGCGCCGTCCTGGCCGACGGGCAACCCCGTTCGATGGGCGACCTCGCGCGCGCCCTCGCCCACCGCTGGCCCGACCCCGGGCACCGGCCCCTGGGGGAGATGCTCGTCGCCGCCCTCATCCCCACGGTCCAGCTGCCGCCGCGCGGCCTGTGGCGCACCCGCGCCGGGGTGCGCAACGCCCCCTACACCCACTGGCTGGGCCGCGACCCCGACCCCGTCCCCGCCGACGCCGCCGATCCCGTGGGCCAGGCTCTGGTGCGCCGCTACCTGGCCGCGTTCGGTCCTGCCGCGACCGCCGACGTGCGCGCCTGGTCCGGTCTGGCCGGGCTGCCCGCGGCGGTCGCCGCCCTGCGCGGCGAACTGGTCTCCTTCCGCGACGAGCGCGGCCGCGAACTCCTCGACCTGCCGGACGCGCCGCGCCCCGACCCCGACACCCCCGCCCCGGTGCGGTTCCTGCCCGCCTTCGACAACACGGTCCTCGGCTACCACGACCGCACCCGCGTCATCGACGACGCCCACCGCGGACTGTCGGTCGCCGGTGCCCGCGTCGTCCTGGTCGACGGGCGGGTGGCGGCGACCTGGACCGTCGAGGACGGGACCGTCGCCGTGACCCCGCTGTACCGGCTCTCCCGGGCCGACCGCGACGCCGCCGCCGAGGAGGGGCGGGCGCTGGCGGTGTTCCTCTCCGACGGCGACAGCGACCGCGTCACCGTCGCCGCGTCCCCCGCCTGACGGGCGCACCCCCGGCGGCGGGCCCGCCGCCGGGGAAACCGGTGCTCAGGGGATGCGGCGCGCCGCCCACAGCGACACCGCGTGCAGCGGCTGCTCCAGCGGGCCGCGCCGCCCGGTCCACCGCCACACGGCCGCCCCGGCCAGCGAGCCCACCAGCACCACCGGCCCCAGTACCGGGTCCAGCAGCGCCCCCCAGGGGCGCTCGGCCACCCAGATCAGCAGCACGTGCGCCACATAGGCGGTCAGCGCCAGCGCCCCCACCGCGGCCACCGGGTACAGCACCCACCGCAGCCACTCGCCCACCAGCAGGCACCCCCCGAGCACGGCCGCCGCCGCGCCGCCCGCCGCGAACACCTCCAGCGGGGTCCCGCTGTGGGGGGCGTCGGACAGCAGCCACACCCAGTCGTGGACCGGCACGGTGCCGGGGAACCCGTCGGCCAGCGCGGTGGCCGCGTCGGGCGGCGCCCCGTGGTCGGCCACGGCGGCGGGGGTGAACGACGCCTCCAGGCGGGCCCGTCCGCCCAGCGGGCCCAGCGCCACCCATGAGGCGGTGTGGGCGAGCGCGGCGGTCGCCGCCCCGGCGCCGACCAGGGTCCACCGCACCCGGGTCGAGCGCAGGTCGAGCCGGCCGATGGCCAGTCCGGCCAGGACGAACGGCATCCAGGTCAGGGCCGGGTAGGCGCCGGTGAGCAGGAGGTCGATGAGGCCTTCGCCGGCCAGGGCCTCCAACGGGTCGTAGGTGTTGACGGCGGTGAACGGGGCGCGCAGGGGGCCGTCGGCGGCGGCCGCCCGCACGTGGAAGGACACGATGGGGCCGACGACGGCCAGCGCGGCGGCGGCGCCGGCGACGATGGTCCACCGCTCGTGCAGGAAGGGGGCGGTGAGCAGGAAGAACACGGCGTAGTAGGCGAGGATGACGGCGACGGGGGTGCCCAGGAGGGTGAGTGCGGTGCCCAGGGGGAGCATGAGCAGGCCGCGGATCACCACGCGCCACAGCGCCACGCCCATGGCCGGCCCGGTGGCGGGGGTGCGGCCGCCGGACAGCAGGGCCGCCGACACCCCGGCGAGCAGGGCGAACAGGGCGGCGGAGCGCCCGGCGGCGACCGGTTGCAGGGCGTTGGTGCCGTCGGCGAGGGTCCAGCCGATGCCGAGGTGGACGACGAACATGCCCAGGACGGCCAGGCCGCGGGCCAGGTCGATGCCGATGAGGCGGCCGGTTGCTGGGGATCGGCGCGGCGGCCGGCGGTGGGCGGGCGCCGTTGCGGCGGGTGCGGCGTCGGGGAGGGGGGCGGGGGAGCCGGGAGTGTGCGACACGCATCGAGCATTCCCCGGCGGGCGGCGCCGGGGGGCGGTTTGCGGGGGAGAGGGGCGCCGGGTGACCGGTTGTGGCCGTACGGCGCGCGGCCGCGGCCGGGGTGGCAACGGTGGTGCGGGGTCGCGCGTCGGGGGCGGGCAGCGGCGGTCGGCCGGGGGTGGTGGGTGGAGGCGGGTTCTCGGCCGGGCGCACTGATTGTCCGCTACTCCCCCGAATGATGCATAACGCACTTTATGCATCAAATATCCGGTTCGCTGGGCGAGGGGGCGGCCAGGGGGACCGGCGGCGGCCGGGGCGGCGAGGGTGGCCATCCGGGTCGGCGCGGCCGGGGGCAGGCGGGAGGCCGTCGGCCCGGATGGCCTACCGGGCCGTCGGCCATCCGGAGGCCCCAGGCGCGGGCGCGAACGTGGCCCTGCGGTCCCGCTCGGGCGTCGGCACGGCCGCCGTCCCGGCGGTGAGTGCGCATACGCGCACGTCGAAGCCCTCCGGTGCGGCGAGGCGACGGAGTCCGGCAGCGGCCCAGGGGGAACCCCTTGTTCCAGTCAACCCGATCATGAGCCGCCCCGGTCGGGCGTCCGATGGATCTGTGGACGACGCCGGGAAAGCCACGTACGACGGGGGCGTCTGCGTCTACTCACGCAAAGTCCCCGCTGCTCCGCACCCCGGCCCGAGTCGATGTCTGCACGGCTCCATCCGTTGGCCCGCGCCCAGAGCAGGAGCATCCGATCCTGGATGAACCGGCTGTTCTCGCCGGAAGACAGGCACCCGTCTGTGGGCGGTGCCGGAATCCGGGTTCGGCCTGCGGGGTCCGGTCCGGCTAAGCCGGTGCTGACCGCCGTTGCGTGGTGTGCGGACGCCCGGCGCCCGTCGTCCACCGCTCGGCCCTGGCGCGGCCGCCCGGCGGTCGGTTGCTCTGGGCGGGCGCTGCAGGGGCGCGGGCGGTGTGTGTCGACGGGCTGGGCGGCCGGGTGGGTGGCCACCGCAAACCCCTTCTGTCGCGGATCTGGCGGTATGCCGATAATGCACATTATGTAAAGTTGGGCGTTTCTTGACCCTTCCCCGCCGTGTCGCACTGGACCTCTGACCGTGCGGTTCGCTCCGCGCCGCGCCTCGGCGTCCCGGTCCGGGCGCCGACCGCCGGTGAGCGTGCCGCGTGCGGCTGCGGATCCGGCGCCCGCCGCACCGGCCCGGAGTGGCACGCGTACGACGCGGTTTCGCTGTGGTGTCCGGCGGTCCGCGTCCCACCCCGGCACGCGGGCGGATCAGCGGGTCACCGGCATCGCGCCCGGCCCCACCGGGCGCTTCGACGGCAGGCGGCACCGGTGCACCGGTGCACCGGTGTGGCGACACCGTTGCGCGACTCCCCCGGCCCCGGCGCGGCGCCGCCGCACCGCAGGTGGTCGTCACCCCGGGGGAATCGATCGTCACCGTCCGTGATGGCCCGTGCTTGTTGTACCCCCCTCCCCCGCGTCCCGCTCTCGGCGCCGGGGGTGCCAGGTGGGCCGATGATCAGGGGTTCTGCGGAAGTGCGGGCGGTGTCAGCGGGACAGGAAGTCGGTGAGTAGGGCGGTGAGGCGGGCCGGGGCGTCGTGCTGGACGAGGTGGCCGGCGCCGTCGATCCAGTGGAGGTGGGCGCCGGGGATGGCGGCGGCGAGGCGGCGGGCGTGGTCGGGGGGCAGCCAGGTGTCGTCGCGGCCCCAGGCGATGAGGACGGGCAGGTCGAGGTCGGCGTAGCGGTCCTCGATCTCGTGGGTGTGCTCCTGGTCGGCCTGGGCGATCTGGCGGTAGAAGGCGGCCTGGCCGTCGGGGCCGCGCCAGGGGGCGGTGAGGTCGTCGAGGAGGTCGGCGCGGGGCGGGGTGCGGGTGGCGGTGGTGATGTAGGCGCGGACGAGGGCGTCGTGGAGGTGGGCGGGCAGGGCGGTGAAGACGTCGGCGTGGTCGTGGACGAGGCGGAAGAAGTCGCTGCCCCAGGGGCGCAGGGCGACGGCGTCGATGAGGGCGAGGCGGCGGTAGGCGATGCCGTCGAGGAGGTGGGTGCGCAGGGCGACGGCGCCGCCGAAGTCGTGGGCGATGACGGTGGGGTGGTCGAGGTCCCAGTGGCGCAGCAGGGTGGTGAAGGCGCGCTGCTGGGCGGCGAGGGAGACGTCTTGGCCGGGGTGGCGGGCGGAGGTGCCGTAGCCGGGCATGTCCCACAGGTAGACGGTGTGGTGGGCGGCGAGGGCGGTGGCGGTGTCGTGCCAGACGCGGGAGGAGAAGGGGGTGCCGTGCAGGAGGACGACGGGGTCGCCGGTGCCGTGGGCGGTCCAGCGGGCGGTGCCGCTGGGGGTGTCGGTGTGGTGGTCGAGGTTCCAGGTGGTCATGGTGTTCCCTACCGTGGTGTCGTGTTACCGGTTGGCAGTCGTTGCCGGTAACGCGGACGTTACCACTCGACCGGCCATGGGGGTAACATCGGCGCCATGGCGTACGAACGGCGGGCGGCCCCGGGGGCCCTGGAGCGCGTGGAGGCCTTCGGCAACTCCGCGCGCCTGCTCTACGGCGAGGACGCGTGGGCCGACCTGGCCGGGGCGCGGGCGTGGCTGGGCGGGCACGGCTGGGAGCGGGCCGCGCGCGCGGCGGGCGAGGCCGACCGCGCCGCTCTCGTGGCGGTGCGCGAGGCGCTGCGCGCCCACCTGGCCGGGACGGCCGCCGCCGATGACCGCGCGGTCCTGGACGGCTGGGCGGGGCGGGTCCTGGCCCCGCCCCGCTGGTCCGCCGAGGGGCGGCCGGTGCTGCCCGTGGCCGCCGCGTCCCCGGTGGAGGAGGTCGTCGGCGAGGTGCTGGGGGCGCTGCTGACCGAGGAGCTGGCGGGCGGCCGGGCGCGGTTGAAGGCGTGCCGGCTGCCCGAGTGCCGGTGGCTGTTCTACGACCGCTCCCCCGCCGCCAACAGCGTGTGGTGCAGCATGGAGATCTGCGGCGCCCGGCACAAGATGCGCTCCTACCGCACCCGCCGCGCCGCCCCGACGCGCGGGACGTGAGCGCGGCGCGGGAGCCGTTCGGGCGGTGGTCGGCCGCCCCGCTCGCCGAGGTCGCCCGGCTGTTCTCCGGCGCCGACCGCCCCTGGTGGGTGGCCGGGGGGCACGCCGTGGAACTGGCGGTGGGGCGCCGTCTGCGCGAGCACGGCGACATCGACGTGCTGGTGCTGCGCCGCGACCAGGCGCTGGTGCAGCGGGTGCTGTCGGGGTGGGAGTGGTGGGCGGCCGACCCGCCGGGGCGGCTGCGCCCGTGGCGGGTGGGCGAGGAGCTGCCGGCCGGGGTGCACGACGTGTGGTGCCGCCCCGGTGCGGACGCCCCCTGGCGCGTGCAGGTGATGTTGGACGAGGCGGCGGGCGGGGAGTGGGTGTCGCGGCGCGACGCCCGCGTGCGCCTCCCGGTCGGTGAATTGGGTGCGGTCTCGGCGCGGGGCGTGCCCTACGTGGTGCCGCGGGTGCAGCTCTACTACAAGGCGTGGTCGCCGCGTCCGCGCGACGAGGTGGACTTCACCGCGGCGCTGCCCGTGCCGGCGCCGTCCGCCCGGGGGTGGCCGGCCGACGCGATCGAGCTGACCTGCGGCCCGCACCCGTGGACACCGCGCCTGCGCGGCGCCGGTACCCGGCGCGGCTGACGGCGGCCGGTCCCCGCGCGCCCGTGGCGGCGCGGGTGCGCCGGGGCCGGTCCGGTGCGCGGTTCAGCGGTATCGAGGCTTGCGGCGCTACCGGGAGGGCCTGGAGGAGCGCTGCGCGGAGTCCCCGGTGATGACGGTGCTGCACTAGGCGGGCTCCTATGACCCCCGATGACGGCGCACGGCCGACCGGTGCGCACCCGCCGGACGGTGCTCGGTTCCGCGCCCCCGACCCCGACCATCCGCGGGTGGCGGTCATCTCGGCAGCACCCGCCCGGAACGCGAGGCCGACGCCGTGGCAGTCCCGGCGGCCGCTCCGGCGGGGTGGGGCCCGCAAAAACCAGCACGGGTGCTTGTTTCGGGGGGGCGGGGGTGCCAGGGTGGGGCCAGGAGGTGCCGTTGTGACCGACGTCGACGCGCTCGCCGAGGACCTGCGCCGCGAGGGTGAGGAGGCCGACGCCCTCGTCGCCGACCTGCCCGCCCCCCAGTGGGCCCGCGCCACCCCCGCCCCGGGGTGGACCATCGCCCACCAGATCGCCCACCTGGCCTGGACCGACCGGGTCGCGCTGCTGTCCGCCACCGACCCCGCGGCCTTCGCCGACACCCTCGCCGCGGCCGCCGCCGCACCCGACACCCACGTCGACACCGCCGCCGAGCGCGGGGCCGCCGCCCCGCCCGCGGCGCTGCTCGCCGAGTGGCGCAGTGGACGCGCCGCCCTGCTGGAGGCGCTGGCCCGGGTGCCGGCCGGCACCCGGCTGCCGTGGTTCGGCCCGCCGATGAAGGCGGCGTCCATGCTCACCGCCCGGCTGATGGAGACCTGGGCGCACGCCCTGGACATCGCCGACGCGCTGGGGGTGCGCCGCTCCCCCACCGGCCGGCTGCGCCACGTCGCCCACCTGGGCGTGCGCACCCGCGACTTCGCGTTCGCCGTGCACGGGCTGGACGCCCCGGGCGCCCCGTTCCGGGTGGAGCTGGACCCGCCCGGCGGCGGGGCGCCGTGGTCGTGGGGTCCCGCCGACGCCGCCGAGCGCGTCACCGGGCCGGCCGAGGACTTCTGCCTGCTGGTGGTCCGGCGCCGCCACCGCGCCGACCTGGCGCTGCGCGCCCACGGGCCGGCGGCCGACCGCTGGCTCGACGTGGCGCAGGCGTTCGCCGGCCCGCCCGGCACCCCGCGTCCCCCCGCCGCCACCGCCCGCTGACCCCCCTCCCCCGCGGGGCCGGCCGGCCCCGCCGCCGCCGTGGAGCCGCCATGACCGCGCCCGTGCCCGCCGACCCCTTCGCCGCCGCCGAGCGCGCCGAGCTGCGGCGCACGGTGCGCCGGTTCGTCGCCGACCATGTCGCCGACCACCTGGACGACTGGGAGCGCGCCGGGGAGATCCCGCGCGCCCTGCACCGGGTGGCGGGGGCCGCCGGGCTGCTGGGGGTGTCCTTCCCCGAGGCGGTCGGCGGGGGCGGCGGCGACCTGATCGACGCGCTGTGCCTGGTGGAGGAGCTGATGCTGGCGGGCGCCTCGGGCGGCCTGGTCGCCGGACTGCTGACGTGCGGGATCGCGGTCCCGCACCTGGCGGCGGCCGGGGACGCCGCCCAGGTGGAGCGGTGGGTGCGCCCGACGCTGGCCGGGGAGTTGATCGGGGCGCTGGCGGTGACCGAGCCCGGCGGCGGGTCGGACGTGGCCCGGTTGGCGACCACGGCGGTGCGCGACGGCGACGCCTACGTCGTCAACGGGGTGAAGACGTTCATCACGTCGGGGTGCCGGGCGGACTTCGCGACGGTGGCGGTGCGCACCGGCGGGGCGGGCGCGCCCGGCGTCTCGCTGCTGGTGGTGGAGCGCCACACGCCGGGGTTCGCGGTGTCGCGGCGGCTGGAGAAGATGGGGTGGGCGTGCTCGGACACCGCGGAGCTGGCGTTCACCGACTGCCGGGTGCCGGCGGCCAACCTGGTGGGGGCCGAGGGCACCGGGTTCGCGCGGCTGGCGGTGAACTTCCAGGAGGAGCGGCTGACGCTGGCGGTGCAGGCGTGCGCGGGGGCGCAGCGGGCGCTGGAGGCGTCGGTGGCGTGGTGCCGGGACCGGTCGACGTTCGGCCGCCCGCTGATCTCGCGCCAGCACGTGCGCCTGACGCTGGTGGAGATGCGGCGGCGCCTGGAGGCCGCCCGCTGCTACGTGCGCGACGCCGCGGTGCGCCACCTGCGCGGGGAGGACACCGTCGCCCAGGTGTGCCTGGCCAAGAACACGGCGGTGGAGGCGGGGCAGTGGGTGGTCGACCAGGCGGTGCAGCTGCACGGCGGGGCGGGGTACATGCGGGGCGCGGAGGTGGAGCGCCAGTACCGCGACATGCGCATCCTGGGCATCGGCGGCGGGGCCAGTGAGGTGCTGGCGCAGTTGGCGGCGGCCCGGCTGGGCTACACCGCCTGATCCCCGCTGTCCGGCGGGGCCGGGACGGGGGCGACGGCGGCGCGGTCGCGGTAGGTCTGCGGGCTGATGCCGTGCACCCGCTTGAACGCGGTGGACAGCGCGAACGGGCTGCCGTAGCCGACCCGGCGGGCGACCGCCCCCAGGGTGGTGCCGGGTTCGCGCAGCAGGTCGGCGGCGAGGGCGAGCCGGCGGCGGGTGAGGTAGGCCATCGGGGGTTCGCCGATGAGGTCGGTGAAGCGGCGGGCCAGGTGGGCGCGGGAGACCCCGCAGGCGGCGGCCAGCCCGGCGACCGTCCACGGGTGTTCGGGGGCCTCGTGCACCAGGCGCAGCGCCGGGCCCACGACCGGGTCGCCGTGGGCGCGGAACCAGGCGGGGGCGGTGGCGGAGCGGGCGAAGTGGGCGCGCAGCACGGTGATGAGCAGGACGTCGAGCAGCCGGTCGAGGACGACCTCCTGGCCGGGGCGGTCCTTGGCTGCCTCGGCGGCCAGCAGGGCGGGCAGCGGGGAGTCCAGTTCGGCGCCGGGCAGGACCGCCAGCGGGGGCAGGGCGGACAGCAGGCGGTGGGTGGGCTCGCCGCGCATCCGGTAGGTGCCCACGAGCAGGACGGTGCCGCCGGCGGGGTCGTTGCCCCAGGTGCGCACGCCCAGGTCCATGTCCAGGGGGCTGCCGTCGGGGGCGGCGCACCTCTGCCCGGGGTGGATGACGACCGTGGTGGGGGTGGCGGGGTCGTCGGCGAAGGTGTAGGGGTCGGGGCCGCGCAGCAGCGCGACGTCGCCCGGCTCCAGTGCGCGCGGGGCGGTACCGCCCGCCATGGCGTGGCAGCGGCCCGCCACGGCGGCGACCAGGGTCAGGGGGGCCTCGTCGCGGACCTCCACGGCGAACGGCGGCGCCATGACGGTGCGCAGCAGGAACGCGCCGCGGGCGCGGGGGCCTTCCAGCAGGTCGGCGAGGGGGTCCATGCGCGCCAAGTGTAGACGCGCGCGTATGGGGGTGGGCGTGCGGGCGATGGTCGGGCCGCGCGTTCCGCGATTGGGTGGGTCCATGACGACGACACGGACGGACCGGGCGGCGCGGGCGGCGCGGGCGGATGGGCGGGCCCGGGCGGCGCGGGCGGATGGGCGGGCCCGGGCGGCGGAGGCGATGACGGTGCTGGTGCTGGGCGGCACCGGCAAGACGGGGCGGCGGGTGGCGGCGCGGCTGGCCGCCCGCGGGCACCGGGTGCGGGTGGGGGCGCGGTCGGCCGCCCCGTCCTTCGACTGGACGGACCGGGCCACGTGGGGCCCGGAGCTGGAGGGGGTGGACGCCGCCTACATCGCCTACTCCCCCGACGCCGGGTTCCCCGGCGCCGCGGAGGCGGTGGGCGGCTGGGCGCGGCGGGCGGTGGCCGCCGGGGTGCGGCGGCTGGTGCTGCTGACCGGGCGGGGCGAGGCGGGCGCGGTGCGCACCGAGGAGGCCGTGCGGGCCACCGGCGCCGACCTGACGGTGCTGCGGGCGGCGTTCTTCGCGCAGAACTTCAGCGAGGACTTCCTGGTGGACATGGTGCGCGGCGGGCGGGTGGTGTTCTGCGCCGACCCGGGGGTGGGCGAGCCGTTCGTCGACGCCGAGGACATCGCGGAGGTGGCGGTGGCGGCGCTGACGGGCCCCGAGCACATCGGGCGGACCTACGACGTTACGGGGCCGCGGCTGCTGGGGTTCGGGGCGGCGGTGGCCGAGGTCGCGGCGGCGGCCGGGCGCGAGGTCGGCTACACGCCGGTGCCGGTGGGCGCGTTCCGGGACGGGATGGTCGCCGACGGGGTGCCGGCGGGGTTCGCCGACCCCTTCACCGCGCTGCTGGGCGAGGTGCTGGACGGGCGCAACGCCCACGTGGGCGACGGGGTGCGGCGGGTGCTGGGGCGGGAGCCGCGCGACTTCGCCGCCTACGCCGCCGCGGCGGCGGCCGACGGGGTCTGGGACGTGTGAGGGGCCCGCTGCCCGCCCTTCGGGGGGCGGGCAGCGGGTGGGGTGGCGGACGAGCGGACGATGATCGGAGGAGGCGGGGGCATGGCGGTGGTGAGCGGGGCCGCGCTGGTCGCGGCGGTGGTGGCGACGGGGGTGTTCGCCGGGGTGTTCTACGGGTTCACGGTGGCGGTGATGCCGGGGCTGGCCCGGGTGGACGACGCGGCGTTCGTGCGGGTGATGCGGCGGATCAACGCCGCGATCCTCAACGGGTGGTTCCTGGGGGTGTTCGGCGGGGCGCCGGTGCTGCTGGCGGCGGCGCTGGCCGCCGACGTGGCGGCCGGTGCCGGCGCCTGGCCGCTGATCGGGGCGGCGCTGGCGGCGTGCGTGGCGGCGGTGGGCGCCACGGCGGTGGTGAACGTGCCGATGAACGAGGCGCTGGAGGCCGCCGGGGACCCGGCCGGCGCCGGGGAGGCGGCGCGGGCGCGGGCCGCGTTCGAGCGGCGCTGGGTGCGGTGGAACACGGTGCGCACGGTGCTGTCGGTCCTGGCGCTGGGCCTGGCGGCGTGGGCGCTGGCGGTGCACGCGGCCGCGGGGTGAGGACCGGTGGCCGGTCGGCTGGGGCGCGCCCCAGCCGACCGGCCGGGGGTGCCGGCTAGGGCGCCTGCCGGCGGCGGGTGCGGTCGGCGGCGCAGGCGGTGGCGGCGCCGAGTGCGCACAGCAGGGCGAAGGCGTACAGCATCAGGCGGGCCGAGCCGAGCATCGCGGGTCCGCCCAGGCGGACCAGGGCCCCAGCGGCGGCGGTGCCGAACGCGATCGCCAGGCTGGTGACGGTGGCGACGGCGGCGGCCGCCCGCCGGCCCTCACCGGGGTCGCGGGTGCTGGACATCGCCGCCACGGACAGGTGTGGGTAGGCCAGGCCGATGCCGGCGCCCGCGGCGAGCAGCGCCGGGACCCAGGCCAGGACCAGCCAGGCGGGCGGGTCGGCGCGCTGCAGCAGGGCCAGGGCCGCCAGGCCGAGCGCGAGCACCAGGGGTCCCGCGACGTGCAGCCGGCGGATCGTGCGCGGGGCGGCGGCCGAGGAGCTGAGGAGCTGGGTGGCCGACCAGCCCAGCGAGAGGGCCGCCCCGAGGAACCCGGCGGCGGCCGGTCCCAGCCCGCCCAGGCGCTGGGCGAACAGCGGCACGAACGACTCGACGGCCACCCCGCAGGCCAGCAGTGCGATGGTCAGGTAGACCCAGGCCAGGGGGGACCCGAGGCGGTAGGCGGCGCGGGGGAAGACCCGGTGCGCGGTGCGGCGCTCGTGGGCGGCGAAGGCGATCAGCAGCGGGAGCGCGGCGGCGATCGCGAGCGCGGGGCCGGCGGTCCCGGGCAGCACCGCGGCCAGGCTGACGGCGGCGGTGGCGGCCGTGGCCAGCAGCAGGGACACGGCCGGGACCGGTTCGCCGGTGCCATCGGCCGCTGCGCGGCAGGGGCGGCCGGCGGGCAGCAGGCGGGGGGCGAGCAGGGCGCACGCGGCGGCGACGACCGCCATGAGGGCGAACGCCGGGCGCCACGCCCCGGCCTGGGCGAGCAGGCCGCCGAGCGCGGGGCCGGCGAAGTTGCCGATGCCGTACATCGCCGACATCAGGGCGCTGCCGCGCGTCCACAGCCGCTGCGGCAGGGCCGAGCGGATGACGGTGAAGCCCAGGCCGGACAGCAGGCCGGCGCCCAGGCCCTGCAGGGCGCGGCCGGCCAGCAGGAGCGGCATCTGCGGTGCGGCCGCGCACACCAGCGAGCCGGCCAGGAAGACGGCGCAGCCGACGCGGTAGGCGCCGGCGTCGCCCCGCCGGGCCTGGAGGCGGCTGACGAGCATGGTGGCGATGACCATGGCGACGAGGTAGGCCGTCATGTTCCAGGCGTAGAAGGCGTCGCCGCCGATGTCGGCGATGATCGTCGGCAGGAGGCTGGAGGCCAGGTAGATGTTGACGGCGCCGATGAGGACGCCGGTGGCGAGGATGAGGGCGGGCCCGGCGTAGGCGGGACCGAGCAGGTCCCGCCAGGGGGGCGGGACGGGCGCGGGCGTGGTGGTCATGCGGGTGTCCCCGTTCGCGTGGCGGCGGGGGCGGCCGGGCGGGCCGCGGGGCGGTCGGCGGCGGCCGGTGCGCGGCGGGGCCGCGCGGGGTGGGGTGCGGGGGCCGTGCGGCCCCGTTGGTCGTTGCGGTGCATGGCCTCCAGCGTGTCGTTAAGCCTGTCCCGGAAGGCCGGTCGGCGCCCACCGGCGCCGATGGGCGCGCAACCCTCAACCCGCCGCCGAACCCGGTCGCGGCGCGGCGCGGGTTGGGGCGGTGGGCGGGGTCGTGGTCCGGCATCGGACCGCGGGTGCCGGGGCGTGCCGAGGAAGGGTAGGGGCAGGGCGCGCCGGAACGGGCCGGTCTGGTCAGGGGGCGGTGGGTGCGGGGTCCGTGCTGTGCGGTGCGCCGTCCCGGGGGCCGGTGGCGGGTCGTGGTTCCGCGACGAGCAGCGCCAGCAGGCCGGGCAGGTGCCGTTCGATGTCGTCGCGGCGCAGCGCGACGGTGCTGCCGTTGCCGTGGTCGCGCTGGGTGATCAGCCCGGCGTCGCGCAGCACGCGGAAGTGGTGCGTGCGGGTGGCCTTCTTCACCGGCAGGTCGAACGATCCGCAGGCGCGCTCGCGGCCGCCGGGGTCGGCCGCGAGTTCGGCCACGACCCGGCGGCGGGAGGCGTCGGCGAGGGCGGCGAACACCGTGCCCAGGTCCATGCGTCCCCCTCAGGTACGGATTGCATCGTACCTTACGGGCGGCTACCCTCAGCAGGTATGACGATCATCGTACCTTCGTCGGACGGGCCCGTCGGCCTCTACGGCTTCGCCCGCCCCAAGCCCGAGCGCGCCGCGGAGCTGGAGCGGCTGCTGCTGTCGTTCGTGGCGCCGACCCGCGCCGAGCCCGGCTCGCTGCAGTACCAGGTCCACCGCGACGCCGCCGACCCCGGCACCCTCGTGTTCTACGAGCTGTGGCGTTCGGCCGAGGACCTGCGCGCCCACCTGGCCCGCCCCGAGCTCGCCCGCTTCCAGGAGCGGCGCATGGACTACCTGCGCGAGGACCTGGAGGTCCACTGGCTGACGCCGCTCAGCGCGGCGCCCTGATACGCGCCGCGCGGCGGCCCGGGGGCGGGGCCGCCGCGCGGGGGCGCGTCAGGACGAGGGGGCGGCGGTGTGCGCCCGGTACAGGTGGTGGACGATGCCGATCTCGGCGACGTTCTTGGTCAGCTCCACGGTGACCCACCCGGCGACGTCGCCCAGCGTCATGCCCGCCCCCCACGGCAGGGTGGCGGTGCGCTCGGTGGAGTCCAGGTCGGCGTCGGTCAACGGCTCCAGGACGGCACGCCAGCGCGTGTGCAGGTCGCGCAGCCACGCGGCGGCGGCGTCGGCCGACCCGGGCCAGAAGATCTCCTCGCGGTCGGGGGCGCTCCCGTCGACGCAGTGGCCCAGCGTGGTGGTCCACCAGTAGCCGATGTGCCAGGTCAGCCAGGCGATGGTGAGCGTGGGGACGGGTTCGGGTTCGGGCACCTGCCAGTCGGGGACCCAGCGGCCCTCGGCGTCGGGGCGCACCGTCCAGGCGCCCGGGGCGGGCTCCCACAGGTGGGCGGTGTCGTCGAGGTCGGCCAGGTGGTGCTCGAACAGCGCCCAGGCGATGTCGAGCTGGCGGGTCAGCAGGTGGATGCGGGGTACGGTCATGGGCGCCGAGTGTGGCAGCGGGCCGCGGCGGGGGGCAACGCGTTTTTCGCCGGCGCGGCGCGGGCCGGCCCCGGGGGTCAGGCGGGGTGGACGCCGGAGGTGGCGCGGCGGTGGCAGTCGAGCAGGTGGGTGTCGATGAGCCCGATCGCCTCCATGAGCGCGTGGGCGGTGGTGGGGCCGACGAAGCGGAACCCGCGGGCGCGCAGGTCGCGGGCCAGGGCGCGCGAGCCCGCCGAGACCGTGGGCACCTCGGCGGTGGTGCGCGGCGCGGGGGTCGCGGCGGGCAGGTGCGACCAGATCAGGGCGTCGAGCCCGCCGTCGGCGCGCAGGTCGATCGCCGCGCGGGCGTTGGAGCGGGCGGCCTCGATCTTGGCGCGGTTGCGCACGATGGCGGCGTCGCCCATCAGGCGCTCGACGTCGGCGTCGGTGAAGGCGGCGACGGCGTCGACGTCGAAGTCGGCGAAGGCGGTGCGGAAGGCGGGGCGCTTGGCGAGGATGGTCAGCCAGCTCAACCCGGACTGGAACGCCTCCAGGGTGACGCGTTCGAACAGGGCCTGCTCGCCGCGCACCACCAGGCCCCACTCGGTGTCGTGGTAGTGGCGGTTGAGGGGGTGGGAGACCGCCCACGGGCAGCGGGCCAGCCCGTCGTCGCCGACGACGGCCGCGCGTGCGGGCGCGGCGGGGGTGGCGGGGGCGGTCTCGGAGGTCATGGGTGCGGCTCCTCGGGTGGGTCGTCGCCGGGCGTGGCGGGGCCGCCCGGGCGCGGTCCAGGGTAGCCGCCCGGGCCGGGCGCGGGCGGCCGGGCGTCCGATCCCCGCCGACGGGCGGGGCGCGGTGGTGGCCGGCGCGGCGGCGGGGGTGCGCCGTTGCGGGCGGGGCGGGTGGGCGGCCATGCTGGGGCGCATGCTGATCCGCCCCGCCCCCGCCGAGGACTGGCCCGCGATATGGCCGTTCCTGCGCCGCATCGTCGCGGCCGGGGAGACCTTCACCTGGGAGACCGACGTCACCGAGGACGAGGCCCGCCTGCGGTGGTTCCCGCCGCCGCCCGGGCGCACCTTCGTCGCGGTCGACGGCGGCGCGGTGGTGGGCAGCGCGGTGAGCGTGCGCAACCACCGCGGGCCGGGCGCCCACATCGGGTCGGCGAGCTTCATGGTCGACCCCGACCACGCCGGGCGGGGTGTCGGGAGGGCACTGGGCGAGCACGTCATCGCCGTCCAGCGGGCCGACGGGTTCCGCGCGATGCAGTTCAACGCGGTGGTCGCCACCAACACCCGGGCGGTGGCGCTGTGGCGCTCGCTGGGGTTCGAGGTCATCGGCACCCTGCCCGAGGGGTTCCGGCACCCGCGGCACGGCTACGTCGGGCTGCACATCATGCACCGGCGGCTGTAGCGGGGCGGCCGCCCGGTCCGCGGGAGCGGTCGGGGCCGCCGGGCGCCGCACGGCGCCGCGCCCCGAGGGGGCGGCCGCGCGGGCGGACCGGCCGGGCCCGACCGGGGCGCCGGACGCACCGGAGGGCCCGCGGGAGACGCGGAGCGGACCGCGAGCGGGCACCGGGGCGGGCGGGTCAGCCGGTGCCGAACCAGCCGGGGGCGTCCAGGCGCATCGGGTCGCCCGGGGTGAGGGCGCGCAGGTCGGCCTCCAGGGCGCGCAGGCGGTCCTCGCCGACCTCCTCGGCCCACCGCCGGCGCAGCCGGTCGAAGATGTGCGCGGAGCGGGCCAGGAGGTCGCGGCCGCGGTCGGTCAGCCGGACGGTCTTGCGGCGGGCGTCGGCGGGGTCCTCGGCGCGCTCCAGGTAGCCCAGGCGCTCCAGGGTGGCGATGGTCTTGCCGGCGGCCTGCTTGGACACCTGCAGGCGGCGGCCGAGTTCGGCGGCGGTGGTGCCGTCGCGGCCGACGGCCTGGAGGGCGAAGCCGTGCATCGGGCGCGCGTCGGGGTGGCCCTGCCGGGCGAGTTCGGTGTGCAGGTCGTCGATGAGCACGCGGAACCCCATGAGCAGCCGCAGCGGCAGCTCGAACCCCGCCGGCTCCCCCACCCGTTCGGCCATCGCGTCGACGTCGCCCACGCGCCGAGGCTAGCCCATCCGCCGCGCCCGGGCCGCGCCGCCGCTCCCCCGGTCCCGCCCCTCC
>NZ_BCRK01000032.1 GCF_001552555.1 Nocardiopsis trehalosi NBRC 14201
CCCCCCCCCCCCCCCGCCCCTCCCGACATCCCCCGCTCGCTCCCCCCTCGCTCGCTCGCTCCCCCGCCCCCGCCGTCGATCCACCGTCCGCGACGACCCCTGCCCACGAGCCGACGAGAGCCGCCACAGCACCACGACCAGAGGAGACGACCCCCAAGGGGTGTGCCCATGAGTGTGTTGACGACCGACTTCGAGCAGCCGACCATGGACGACTACCCGACCCGCAAGGACCCGTCGCCGGCCCTGCTGTTCCGCCGCGACCCCACCGTGTGGGGCGACGCCGACGGCGGCCCCCTCGACGGTGCGGAGCTGGCCCGCTTCGAGGAGAAGGGCTACCTCCAGAGCGACCCCCTCCTCACCCCCGACGAACTCGCGACCTACCGCGCCGAGCTGGACCGGCTGCGCGCGGACCCCGACCTGCGCGGGGACGAGCGCGTCGTCACCGACCCCGGGACCGGCGAGGTCCGCACGGTGTTCGCGGCGCACCGCGTCAGCGCCGTGTTCGACGCGCTGGTGCGCGATCCGCGCATCGTCGGCCGCGCCCGCCAGATCCTCGGCTCCGACGTCTACGTCCACCAGAGCCGGGTCAACCACGCGCCGGGGTTCTCCGGCACCGACCTGTTCTGGCACTCCGACTTCGAGACCTGGCACGCCGAGGACGGCATGCCCCGGATGCGCGCGGTGGGCATCTCCATCGCGCTCACCGAGGAGCACGCGCACAACGGCGCGCTCATGGTCATCCCGGGGTCGCACCGCACGTTCGTCTCGTGCCTGGGGGAGGACGGCCTGCCCGACCACGGCAGCCTGTCGATCCTCACCGAGATGCACGGGATCGACGTGCTGTCCGGGCCCGAGGGCGGGGTGACCGTGCTCGACGGCAACGCCATGCACGGGTCGAACGGCAACATCACGCCGCACGCGCGCGCCAACGTCTTCGTCGTCTTCAACAGCGTGGAGAACACGTGCGGTGACCCCTTCACCGCACCGCGTCCCCGGCCCGAGTACCGCGCGGCCCGGGATTTCACCCCGATCGAATAGGTGCGAATCAGTTAATCGTCCCACGAATGACGCAATGAAATCGTTACGGGGCCGGTTTAGGCCACGATAGGTATAACCACTGCGTAACGTGCTATTCCGCTGGAGTTAGACGCGGACGATCATGGGGCACCTACTGTCCGGGCGCCGGGTGACGACCGAGCGACCACGGTGGTGTGCCGGTGACCTGCCCCTTGACCACGGGTGTCCCGACGGCCGCACTGGTCCGGTCTCGTCGTACGGCGCCCCCTCCCGGCGCGGGAGGGGGCGCCGCCTTTTTCCCTTAGCCCCCCGATAAGGAGAGAACAATGGTCGACAGCAGCATTCTCGGACGAATGGACCGGCGCGGTCTATTCCGCGTGGGCGGTGTCGGATTGGCCGCGGTCGCACTGGGTCCGACCCTGGCGTCGTGTTCGCGCACCGACGAGGCCACCACCCTCGACTCCCTGCGTGAGCAGGGGTTCATCCGCGCCGCGATCAACAACGAGCCCCCGTTCGGCTACATGGACGACAACGGCGAGGCCACCGGCGAGGCCCCCGAACTGCTCCGCGCCGTCTTCAAGGAACTCGGCGTCGAGGAGATCCAGGCCGAGGCCGTCGCCTGGGACGGGCTGATCGAGGGCCTCAAGGCCCGCCGCTTCGACGTCGTCGCCGCCGGCATGTACATCACCCCCGAGCGGTGCGCCGAGGTCGCGTTCTCCGAGCCCGACTACAAGGTCCAGCAGGCGTTCATGGTGCCCAAGGGCAACCCCAAGGGCCTGGAGACCTTCGACACCGTCGCCGAGGACGCCGATATCACCATCGCCGTGCTCAACGCCTCCGTCGAGCAGGGCTACGCCGAGGGCGCCGGCGTGCCCGCCGAGCAGATGGAGGTCGTCGGCGACGCAGCGGCCGCCATCGACCTGCTGGAGAACGGCCGCGTCGACGCGGCCGCGCTCAGCACGTTCTCGCTCAACTACCAGCTGGAGCAGCGCGGCACCGGCGACGAGTACGAGGTCACCGAGGGCTTCACCCCGGTCGTGGACGGCGAGGAGGTCATCCCCGCGGGCGGGTTCGCGTTCCGCAAGGGCGACACCGAGCTGCTGGAGGCCTTCAACCAGGTCCTCGCCGATTTCAAGGAGAACGGGCGGCTGACCGAGATCGGCGAGCCCTTCGGCTTCGACGAGGCGGCCCACCCCGGCGACCTGACCACCGAGCAGCTCTGCGCGGAACCGGCGGAATAGGACAGGGGTGGGGTCTATCCCCGTGGATTTCTTCATCGACCGGTTCCCGCTGTACCTCGAAGGGGCCGGAACCACCTTCACCATCACCGTCCTGGGCACGGCGCTCGCGTTCGTGCTCGCGATGGTCATCGGCGTCCTGGGCACGCTGCGCAACCCCGTCGCCCGCGGCGTCGCGTCGTTCTACACCGAGACCTTCCGCGGCATCGCCGCCCTGGTCCTCATGTTCTGGATGGCGTTCTCCATCCCGCAGATCACGCCCTATGAGCTGGACGTGACCTTCGCGGCCGTCCTCGCCCTGGGCCTCAACGTCGGCGCCTACGGCGCCGAGGTGGTGCGCGCGTCCATCAACGCCGTGCCCAAGGCGCAGACCGAGGCCACCATCGCCCTCAACATGACCTGGGCCCGCCGCATGCGGCTGGTCATCCTGCCGCAGGCGTGGGCGCAGATGCTGCCCACCTTCGGCAACCTCGTCATCGAGCTGATGAAGGCCAGCGCCATCGTCTCGCTCATCGGCGTCACCGACCTCACCCAGGTCGCCCGCCTCCAGGGGCAGGCCAGCGGGCAGACGATCCTCGCCTTCGGCAGCGCCCTGGTCATGTACTTCGTGATCGCGCAGGTCCTCATCGTCGGCGTGCGGCTGCTGGAGCGCCGGGCCAACCGGCGGCTGGGCCGGACCCCGCCCGCCGGCGGAGGCCTGCTCGCGCTGCTGCGCCCGCCGACCGTCGGCGCCACGGCGACGGGGGGTGCCCGATGATGTGGGACTGGGAGTTCACCGCCGTCGTCGTCCCGCGCCTGCTCGACGGGCTGGTCATCACCGTCCTGGCGACGCTGATCGGCTACCTCGTGGCCCTCGCGCTCGGCCTGGCCGTCGCCATCGTCCGCCGGGTGCGGATCATCGGGCCCATCGTGCACGCCGTGATGGAGTTCATCCGGACGACGCCGCTGCTCGTGCAGCTGCTGTTCGTGTTCTTCCTCGCGCCGTCCGGCATGACCGCGCTCACCGTCGGCATCACCGTGCTCGGCGTGCACTACGCCGCCTACACCGCCGAGGTCTACCGGTCGGGCATCGAGGGCGTGGCCAAGGGCCAGTGGGAGGCGTGCCGCGCGCTCAGCCTGCCCCCGCTGCGCGTGTGGGGCGCGGTCATCCTGCCGCAGGCGATCCGCAAGGTCATCCCGGCGCTGGGCAACTACCTGATCGCCATGTTCAAGGACACGCCGCTGCTGTACGCCATCACCGTGCAGGAGATGATGTTCCACGCCAGCGGCCTCGGCGGCCAGTACTTCCGCAACTTCGAGGCGATCACGCTGGTCGGGCTGCTCTTCGTGCTGGTCAGTGTGCCCTCGGCCATCCTGATTCGACGACTGGAGCGACGCTATGCCGCTGTCTGACACCACGGGCGCCCCCGGGCCGGAGGCGGCCGGCGGCCCCCTCATCCGGTTCGAGAAGGTCGTCAAGAGGTACGGCGACAACGTCGTCCTGCGCGAACTCGACTTCGAGGTCGCCGCCGGCGAGCGCGTCACCCTCATCGGCCCCAGCGGGTCGGGCAAGACCACCATCCTGCGCCTGCTGATGACCCTGGAGACCGTCAACGACGGCGTCATCTGGGTCAACGGCGACTCCCTCAGCCACATGGAGCGCAACGGGAAGCTGGTCCCGGCCAACGAGGCCCACCTGCGCCGCGTGCGCAAGAAGATCGGCATGGTCTTCCAGCAGTTCAACCTCTTCCCCAACATGAGCGTGCGGAAGAACATCACCGAGGGCCCCGTCCACACCCTGGGCGTGTCCAAGGAGGAGGCCAACCAGCGCGCCGAGGACCTCCTCGAGCTGGTCGGGCTCAAGGCCAAGATCGACGCCCACCCGACGCAGCTGTCCGGCGGGCAGCAGCAGCGGGTCGCGATCGCGCGGGCGCTCGCCATGCGCCCGGAGATCCTGCTGCTGGACGAGGTCACCTCGGCCCTCGACCCCGAGCTGGTCGCCGGCGTGCTCGACGTGCTGCGCGACGTGGCCCAGACGACCGACATCACCATGCTGTGCGTGACCCACGAGATGGGCTTCGCCCGCGACGTGTCGCACCGCGTGCTGATGTTCGACGCCGGCCGCATCGCCGAGGAGGGCACCCCGGAGCAGATCTTCGGCGACCCCCGCGAGGAGCGCACCCGCACCTTCCTCAAGGCCGTCCTCGAAACCGGCTGACCCCCTTTCGCCCCGCGGCCCGCCCCCCACAAGGGAGCGGGCCGCGCCGCGTGCCGGGGCCACCCGGTCACGGCCCCGGCAGAGGAAGAGCGGGTCTCTCCGGGTGGTGCCGCGTCGTGGGGGCGCCGTTCTCCGGTCGTCTCGCCCGGATGGTGCCGCGTCGCGGGGCGCCGCTCTTCGGCTGTCTCACCCGGATGGTGGGGTGTGGGGGATGCGGTCCGGGACCGCGCGTGCCGTTGCGGGGCTGCGGGGTCCGGCGGTCGTACCGTCGAACCCGTCACCGAGGAGGACTTCCGATGCGCAGCGTGACCTATTCGATGATCATGTCGCTGGACGGCTACATCGTCGGGCCGGACGGCTCCTTCGACTGGACGTCGCCCGACGACGCGGAGGTCTTCGACCTCGCCACCGAGGAGATCCGCGGGACCGGCGCCTACCTGCTGGGACGGCGGCTGTACGAGACCATGCTGTACTGGGAGACCGCCGAGCAGCACCCGTCGCACGACCACTCGACGCGCGAGTTCGCCGCCCTCTGGCGGGCGCTCCCGAAGGTGGTCTTCTCCACCACGCTGACGTCCGTGCAGGGCAACGCCCGCCTGGCCTCCGGCGGCCTGGCGGAGGAGGTGGAGCGGTTGCGGGCCGAGTCGGGGGAGGGCGACATCGCGGTCGGCGGCGCGACCCTGGCCGCCCAGGCGGCCGCACTCGACCTGATCGACGAGTACCGGACCCGGGTCGCCCCGGTCCTGGTCGGCGGCGGCATCCCGTTCTTCCCCCGGAACGACCGCCGGGTCGACCTCACCCTGGTCGAGAACCGCGTCCTCCCCTCCCACATCACCTACCAGCGCTACCGCGTGGTCCGCTGACCGGAAACTCGTACGCCAGCTCGTAGCGGTAGACCGGGACGACGATGTCCGCCGTCTCGATCGGCCCGGTCGCGGTCGTGTAGGTGCGCTGGACGACCATCACCACCGTGTCGGCGTTCGGCGTGCGACAGTGGGGGCATGGCCCGACTGCTGATCGTGCACCACACCGCGTCGCCCGCAACGCAGGAGCTTCTGGAGGCCGTCCTGGAGGGGGCGCGGAACGACGACATCGAGGGGGTCGACGTCGCCACCCGCGCGGCGCTCGGCGCCACGGTGCCCGACGTGCTCGCCGCCGACGCCGTCGTCCTCGGCACGCCCGCCAACATCGGGTACATGTCCGGCGCGCTCAAGCACTTCTTCGACACCGTGTACTACCCCTGCCTGGCCGAGACGCCCGGCCTGCGCTACGGGCTCTACGTGCACGGCAACGACGACACCTCCGGCGCGGTCCGCGCCGTCGAGACCGTCACCACCGGGCTGTCCTGGCGCCGCCACCACCCGCCGGTGTCCGTCGCCGGCGCCCCCGGCCGCGACGACCGCGAGGCGTGCTGGAACCTCGGCGCGCTGATGGCCCTCGCCGCCCTGGAGGCCGCACCCCCCGCCGACGGCTGACCGGGACCCCAGGCCGGCCCCCGGCCCCCCGACGGTCGGTCCGCGCTCTCCCTGCCGACGGCCGGCCCCCGACCGCACTCGCCCCCCTGACGGTCGGTCCGCGCCGGTCCCGTCCCCCCGCTCCACCGGACACCCGTTGCGGAGAGTAACGACATACCGAGGTCATTACGTCACTTTTGGTTTCTCTCGGGGCAGACTAAGTCCTGAACTGGGGGGAATCCGGTGACGAAGTCGTACGGGTCGTACGGATGGCTACCGCGCGTGAGCGTGGCCGGGGTGGCGCTGGTCGTGCTGGCCCTGCTGGCGACCCTGCCTGCCATCGCCCCGCTCTGGGAGGGCACCACCGCCCCCGAGACGGTGTGGCTGCCCGTCGCCGCCGGCCTGATCGTCATGTGGGCCGTCACCCCGCCCGACCGCCGGAACGCCATCGACGTGCGGACCCGCGACGCGATGAAGGGCCACCCCATCGTCCGCGAACTGGTCTGGCTCGTGGTCTTCCTGCTCTGCTTCATCGGCGGCACCGTCGCCCTGTCCCTGCTGTTCCGCGCCGTCAGCACCGACATCCCGTTCGTCATGGCGGTGCCGGCGGTCCGCGTGCTCTTCCTCTTCGTCATGGCCGTCTTCTTCGTCGACCGGGCCGGGTTCACCCTCGACGGGCACGGCACCGCCATGCCCGCTCTCGCCATGGGCGTCGGCGAGCGGTGGCGGTGGATCGGCCTGGTCCCCATCGGGGTGGCGCTGGTCCTGGGCGCGCGGACCATGCACCCGTTGGACGTGCCCGATCCGCGGCTGCTGCTGCTCGTCGCCGTGGTGGCGTTCACCGCCATCGCGATCCCCGAGGAGATCTTCTTCCGCGGCATGCTCCAGACGCGGCTGGAACTGCTGCTCGGCCGGTGGGGCGGCATCGCGGTCGGCGCCGCCGTGTTCGCCTTCACCTACGCGGTGATGAAGGACTACGTCGAGGTGGCGCCACGGGGCATCCGCCACGTGGACCACCCGCTGATCACCTCGTTCGCCACGTACGGCGTCCTCGGCGTGCTCTACGGCTACACCTGGTCCTGCTACCGCAACATCTGGCTCAACGTCCTGCTCCGCGGCGGGACCCTCACCCTCGCCGTGGCCCCCACGCTGCGGCTCATCGGGTGATGGCGGTGCGACGCGGGCGCCGCCCGCGCCCCGGCCGCGGCCACCGACGAACGGGGACCCGCCCATGCCCAGCCTGACCGTCCGGCGCGCGATCCCGGCAGGCGGCGCCGTCCTGCTCGCCGCCTCCGCCGCCCTGCTGTACGCCACCGGGCACACCACCGTCCCGGCGTCGACCGACCACCGGCCCGGCGAGCTGTGGCGGCTGTGGCCGCCCATCCTGGTCACGCTGCTGCTGGTCCGGCTGCTGCCGTGGACCATCCCCGAGACCGGCCACATCGCCGAACGGCTGAACCGGAAGATGTCCGGCCGCTCCCCGCGCCGCGACGTCGCCGTCCTGCTCGGCTGCGTGGTGCTGTTCTACGTGCTCGACCTGCTGCTGTCGGCGGTGCTCAGCCTGGTCGACCCCACCCTGACCCCGCTGTCGTACTTCATCTCCAAGGCGTTCTTCCTCTTCCTCGTCCCGGTCGTCCTCGTCGGAGCGGTGGGCGTCATGCGCTACGCCAGCGGGCCCGACGTCACCCGGCTCTCGCTGAAGGTGGTCGAGCCGTGGCGGTGGTGGGGGCTGGTCGCGGTCGCCGGGTACGTCCTCGTCGTCCTGACGCCGTGGGCGGCGCGCACGCCCGCAGCGGGGGAGATCCTGCCCGACCGCTTCACCGTGGCGGGCGTCCTGATCGTGACCCTGCTCTGGTCCCCGGTGCTGGAGGAGGTCTTCTTCCGCGGCATGCTCCAGACCCGCCTGGAGTACGTGGTCGGCCGCTGGCCCGGCATCGTCCTGGCGTCGGGCGTGTACGCCGCGGCCGGCCTCATCGGCGGCACCGCCCCGAACGGCGCCGCCACCGCCGTCGCCACCGCCGTCTGCGTGCAGGGAACGGCCGGGCTCATGTACGGGTACCTGTGGTCGCGCTACCGCAACATGTGGCTCAACCTGCTCCTGCACACCGCCACGACCGTGTTCGTGCTCACCGCGCCCATCACCGGCGGGTGACCGGAACGGCCCCGATGTGGATTTCGGGGGTTTCGCGCGGGAAGCTGGTCGGCACACGACCGCGGCTCCCGCACGCACACCCCAGGGGGACCTCCATGACCGCCGCCATCCTCGCCGAGGATCTGCTGCTCCTCACCTACGACCCCGAGACCGGCCGCCCGGCCGCCGACGGCACCCGCGTCAAGTGCGGCCTGGCGGGCGCGCTCGTGGCCGACCTCGCCCTCGCCGGGCGGGTCCGCATCGACAAGGACGTGCTGCACCCCGCCGACGCCCCCGCCCCGGTCCGCGACCCCGACCTGGACGGCCTCGCCCGGCGGATCTCCGCCGAGCGGCGCCCCCGCAAGGTCAAGTGGTGGGTGCAGAAGACGGCGACCGAGAAACTCCGCCGCGCGATGCTCGACCGCGCCGTGGAGCGGGGCGTCCTCGTGCATCAGAAGGGCCGCGTCCTCGGCGTGTTCCCCTCCAACGACTACCGCCCGGCCCGGCCCGCGGCGCGGCCGGAGCTGGTCGACCGGCTGCGCGGCGCCCTGGCCGGCGGGCACAACGTCGACCCCCGGTTCGTGGCGCTGCTCGCCATCGCCGCCGCCATGCGGGTCGACAAGGCCCTGTTCCCCGACCTCGGGGCGCGCGACCGGCGCCGGATGGTGAAGGAGGCGGTGGCCCGCGACGACATCGGGCGCGCGGTGCGGACCGTCATCCAGTCGATCGAGGCGGCCACCGTCAACGCCATCTCCTCGGGCGGCGACGGGGGCGGCGGCGACGGCGGGGGCGGCGGGAGCTGAGGCCGCGGCGGGCGCGCGCCCGCCGACCGGGCAGCTGGGCGCCGGGCAGCGGGGTGCGCGGCACCTGGTGGAGCGCGCGGCGCCCGGTCGCCGCCCGGCGGGGCGCGCGGGCGCCGACCGAGGTCGAAGCGCCTCTTCCGGCCGAATCCGGGTAGGGATAACCCGCGACCGTAACGGCGCGGCCAAGATCGCGTCTCCGGCTATTAACCGAAATGGGGGAGGTTTCGGGCCGTGAGCGTCGAACCGGTACACACCACCCCGGGCGGGGACCTCCCCGCCGACCGCTTCCTCGACCGCGAGGAAGGCTGGCTCCGCTTCAACCAGCGCGTCCTCGAACTCGCCGAGGACACCTCCCTCCCCCTCCTCGAACGCGTCCGGTTCCTCGCGATCTTCTCCAGCAACCTGGACGAGTTCTTCATGGTCCGCGTCGCCGGGCTCAAGCGCCGCCTCGCCACCGGGCTGGCCGTCGCCTCCTCCAGCGGCCACCAGCCGCGCGCCCTGCTCGAACGCGTCTCCGAGGTCACCCACGACCTCATGCGCCGCCACGCCCGCTGCTTCGAGGAGTCCGTCGCCCCGGCTCTGCACCGCGCCGGAATCCGCATCGTCCGCTGGTCCGGGCTCGACGAGACCGAGCGCCACCGCATGCACCGCTTCTTCGAGCGGTCGGTCTACCCCGTGCTCACCCCGTTCGCCGTCGACCCCGCCCACCCCTTCCCCTACGTCTCCGGCCGGTCCCTCAACCTGGCCGTCACCGTCCGCGACCCCGAGACCGGGCGGCGCATGTTCGCCCGCGTCAAGGTCCCCTCGGTGCTGCCCCGCTTCATCGACCTGCCCGGCGGCCGGTTCGTCCCCGTCGAGGACGTCATCGCCGCCCACCTGCCCGACCTCTTCGAGGGCGTCGAGGTCGAGGAGCACCACGCCTTCCGCGTCACCCGCAACGCCGACCTCGAAGTCGACGAGGACGAGACCGACGACCTGGTCCAGTCCCTGGAGAACGAGCTGCTCCGCCGCCGGTTCGGCCCCCTCGTCCGGCTGGAGGTCGAGGACTCCATCAGCGAGGAGGTCCTCGACATCCTCCGCCACGAACTGGGCGCCGAGACCGAGGAGGTCTACCGGGTCCCCGGGCCCCTCAACCTCGCCGGACTCGACCAGCTCGCCGACCTCGACCGGCCCGAACTCCGGTATCCGCCCATGGTCCCCGCAGAACCCCGCGCACTCACCGGCGACGACCTGTTCGCCGTCTTCCGCGAGTGCGAGGTCCTCGTCCACCACCCCTACGAGTCGTTCGCCTCCACCACCGAGCGCTTCCTCGCGCACGCCGCCGCCGACCCGCGCGTCGTCGCCATCAAGCAGACCCTCTACCGCACCAGCGGCGACTCCCCGATCGTGGAATCCCTCATCGAGGCCGCCCGTTCCGGCAAGGAGGTCGTCGCCCTGGTCGAGATCAAGGCCCGCTTCGACGAGCACAACAACATCCAGTGGGCCCGCAAGCTGGAGCAGGCCGGCTGCCACGTCGTCTACGGCGTCGTCGGCCTCAAGACCCACTGCAAGCTCGCCCTCGTCGTGCGCCGCGAGGACGACGGGTCGCTGCGCCGCTACGGCCACGTCGGCACCGGCAACTACAACCCGCGCACCGCCCGCGCCTACGAGGACCTCGGCCTGTTCAGCGCCGACCCCGCTGTCGGTGCCGACCTCAGCGACCTGTTCAACCACCTCACCGGGTTCACCCGCAAACGCGACTACCGGCGCCTCCTCGTCGCCCCCACCGCCCTGCGCGGCGAACTGCTGCGCCGCATCCGCGCCGAGATCGACCGGCACGCCGACGGCGGCTCCGCGCGCATCCGCATCAAGGTCAACTCCCTGGTGGACGAGGAGATCATCGACGCCCTGTACGAGGCGTCCCGCGCCGGCGTCCCCGTCGACCTGTGGGTCCGCGGCAGCTGCGTGCTCCGCCCCGGTGTGCCCGGCCTGTCCGAGACGGTGCGCGTGCGCAGCATCCTCGGCCGGTTCCTGGAACACTCGCGGATCTTCGTCTTCGACAACGGCGGCGACCCCCAGGTGTGGATCGGCAGCGCCGACCTCATGCCCCGCAACCTCGACCGCCGCGTCGAGGCCCTGATCCGGGTCGCCGACCCCGACCACGTGGCCCGCCTCGTCGGCCTCATGGACCTCGCCATGTCCGACACCACCACCTCCTGGCGCATGGACGCCGACGGCGGCTGGACCCGCGCCACCCACGACGCCGACGGCCACCCCCTCCGCGACCTCCAGTCCGTCCTGCGCGGCGACCGGCACCTGCGGGTCGTCGATGCCTGACCGCCCCAGCCCGGAACCGCCCCCCGCCGGAGACGCGACCGCCTCCGGCGCCGGGGGCGGCCCCGACGCCTTCGGCGGTGGGCGCCCGGCCGTGCCCGGCGGTGACCGCGGCCCGGACCGTCCCGCCGCCGGAACGCCCCCCGGCGCCCCTGGCGGTGGCGGGCACGCGCCCCCGTCCGGCCCCACCGCGCCCGGCGGCCACCTCGACCCCATCCGGTCCGCCGGGGCGGTGCTCTGGCGGCCCGCCCCCGGCGCCGACCCGGACGACCCCGCCGTCCACCACCGCGAGATCGCCGTCATCCACCGGCCCATCGGCGACGACTGGTCCCTGCCCAAGGGCAAGCTGAAGAACGGCGAGCACCTGCTGTCGGCCGCCGTCCGCGAGGTCGGCGAGGAGACCGGGACGGCGCCCGTCCTCGGCCGCCGCCTGCCCCCGCAGCACTACCTCAAGAACGGGTGGCCCAAGCGCGTCGACTGGTGGGTGGGGACCCCCGCCGCGTCCACCCCGTTCGTCGCCGGACACGAGGTCGACCGCATGGCGTGGCTGCCCCTGCCGCAGGCCCGCGCCCGCCTCACCTACGCCCACGACGTGCGCGTCCTCGACGACTTCGCCCGAGGTCCGGCCCGCACGACCCCCCTCATCGTGCTCCGGCACGCCTCGGCGGGGGACAAGCGCACCTGGGACGGCGACGACCTGCTCCGCCCGCTCGACGCCGCCGGGCGCGCCGACGCCGCCGAACTCGCCCGCGTCCTCGCCGCCTACGGGACGCCGCGCCTCGTCAGCTCCGCCGCCGCCCGCTGCGTCGACACCCTGCTGCCGTTCTCCACCGCCTGCGGCGCCGAGGTCCGCACCCGCCCGGCGCTCACCGCCGGCAACGGGGGTGCGGGCGGCATCGACCGGGCGGCCGCGCGGGCAGCGTTCGCCGACCTCCTCGGCGGCGTCCTCGCCGGGCGGCCCACCCTCGTCTGCACGCACGGGGAACTCGTCGGCGACCTCGTCCGCGACGCCCTCGACCGCTTGGGGGCGCCGGCGCCGCAGCAACTCGCCCTGCGCAAGGGCGGGTTCTGGGTGCTGCACGTCGGCCCCGACGGCACCCTCGCCGCCGCCGAGCGCCACACCCCGCGCGGCTGACCGCGAACGGAGCGCGCCCCCGCCCGGGACCGGGGGGAGGTCCGCTGTCGGCGGTGCGGGCTGAGAGGATGCCGCCATGGCTGAACGACGGATTTCCCGCAGCGTCGTCATCGACGCCCCCGCCGAGAAGATCTTCGACATCCTCGCCGACCCGCGCCGCCACCCGGAGTTCGACGGCTCCGGCACCGTCCGCGCCGCCGTGACCGGCCCGGCGCGGCTCGGGCCCGGCGCCCGCTTCGGCATGGACATGAAGATGGGCGTCGCCTACACGATGGGCAACCGGGTCGTGGAGTACGTGGAGAACCGGCTCATCGCCTGGCGCCACATGGGCCCGCACCGGTGGCGGTGGGAGCTGGAGCCCCTGGCCGACGGCAGCACCCGGGTGACCGAGACCTTCGACTACGCGGGGCCGGGGGCCGGGGCGTACATCCTCCTCGGAATCCCGCCGCGCAACGCCCGCAGCATCGAGCGCTCGCTGACCCGCCTCAAGCACCTCATCGAGGGCGATTCCTGACCGGCCGCCGAGCGGGCGGCGCACCGACCGCCGAGCGGGGCTGACCACCGCGCGCTGGTAGCCGATCGACCGCCCCGGCCGGCTGACCACTCCGGCCGATCGGCTGACGGCTGTGCACGGAGCACCGACCGCCGAGCGGGCGGTCGGGCGACCGCCCGGACGGCGGCCTCCGTCGCCGTACGCCCGGTGGCCGACCGCCGCCCGACGGCTGAGCACGGACCTCCGGACGGGCCACCGGCCACCGGCCGCTCGATGGTCGACCGTCAACCGGCTGACGGGTCGACCGAGCGGCCGATCGGCGGGGCATACGCGGTCGGCGCCGGGGAAGTGCTTCCGGAAGGACCACGCGGCCCGGTGCCGCGCGGGCCGCGAACGCCGCCGCCTCTGAGGAGCCGCCATGCCGAACCCGCCGCGCCCCACCCTGGCCGCCCCCGTTCTCGACTGCCCCGACCCGCAGCGGCTGGCCGACTTCTACCGTCGGCTCCTCGGCTGGGAGGTCACGCAGGACGAGGCGGACTGGGTCAAGCTCGAACCGCCCGGCGGCGGGACCGGCCTGTCGTTCCAGACGGAGCCGCTCTACACCCGCCCCGCGTGGCCGGCCGAGCCGGGGACCCAGCAGATGATGGCCCACCTCGACTTCCGGGTGGACGACCTGGAGGAGGCCGGCGCCCACGCCGAGTCGCTCGGCGCCGTGCTCGCGGAGTTCCAGCCCCAAGCGGGCGTCCGCGTCTACCTCGACCCCGACGGCCACCCGTTCTGCTTCTTCATCGAGGAGTAGCCCGACGGCCCCGCCCCCCGAGCGGGCGAGGGGTGGGGGCGGAAGGGGTGGCGTGGGTCAGGTGTCGTCGCCGGGGATGTCGCGCAGGCGGCGGGTCTCGCGGCGGGCCGCGTAGCGGTCCCGGCGGTTGGCGGCCCGGACGATCTCTTGCCACTCCGCGCGGTGGGAGCGGATCTGGCACCCCGCGCAGCACGTGCCGAAGAAGATGTGCGCGCCCGGCGGCTCCCAGCGGCAGCGGGTGTCGGGTGCGTCGCGCTCGGGGCGCGGCGGCAGGTCGCAGTCGCCGTAGCGGTGGTCATGGATGGGACGGGGGTCGTGTTCCGCGTGGCGCACCCAGAGCGGTTTCGTGTTGTCCGTACGGGACATCTCGTTCCTTTCGGAACCGCCGCCCGGACTCCCGGTACCTCCGGGCGGGCGGCGGGGGTAACCGCTTCATGCGCCACACCTCCTTCATCGTCACGACGGTGATCAGCGGGAACGGTGCCCGCCGAGACGGGCCCGCCCCTCGGCCGGTGTCCTGCCGAGGGGCAGCCCGTCCCCCCGCGCCGACAGCGGCGCGGGACGCCTTCCCGGTGCGGGGAAAGCCTTGCAGGATATCGGTGGGGGAGGGCGCGGACAAGGGGGCCGGTGGCCTCGGTCCCGCTGCCGGGGGCGGGGCGTGGGTGCCCGTGCCAGGGTGTGCGGGGGTCCGGCGTCCCGTCCCGCAGCCGAGGCTCAGGGGCGGGCGGCCGCACGCGGTCGGCCGGTGTGCTGCGACCGCCCTTCGGCTCGGTCGGCCGTTGTGCCGCGTCCGCTGATCGGCTCGGTCAGCCGCTATGCGCGCGCGACCGCCCATCGCCTCGGCCGGCCTCAGGCGTCGCGCCACCACAGCAGGGCGTAGGCCGCCGCGAGGGCGGCGGTCGGCCAGGCCGCGAGAATGGTCAGCGCCCCCGCTGCGCCGTAGGGCTCCTCGGCGCCCGTGATCAGGTGCATGCCCGCCGCCGTCGGCAGCAGGTCGAGCGCCGCCACCAGCCACGGGGCACCGAACTCGGCGCCGAGCAGCGGCACCGCCACCAGCAGCAGCACCATGGCGACGAGGGTGCCGGCCGTGCTGCGCAGCATGGTCCCGGCGGCGACCACCAGTGCCCCGGACAGCGCCAGGTACGCGGCCGTCCCGACGGCGGTGTCGCGCGCCTGGGCCCAGGTGAAGTCGCCCGCGTCGCCGAGCAGCGCGGCGGCCGTCGCCGTGCCGACGGCCGCCAGCACCAGGCCCCATCCGAACAGCATCGGGACCACGACGGCCACCTTCGCGGCCAGCATCCGCCCGCGCAGGGGGACCGCGCCGAGCGTGGAGCGGATGGCCCCGCTGCCGTACTCGCCGGTGATGATCAGCGCCGCGAACGCGATGAGCGGGAGCTGCGCGATGGGCAGCGCCCCCGCTGCGGCGGCGGGGGCGGGCATGGCCGTGTCGAATCCGTTGGCCGCGCTGGCCGCCGCCGAACCCGCCATGAGTCCGCCGGCCGCCACCATCAGCACGGCGGCCACGGCGGGCAGCCACCACGTCGACCGGACCGTCGCGGCCTTGAGCCATTCCGCCGCCACCGCCCCCGCGAGCCCACCGCCCTTGGCCGCGCCCCCGCGCCCGTCACCCTCTCCGCCGGACGCCATCGCTCGACGCGCCACTGCCACCCGCCCGGGTGCGGCGGGGGCCGGTGCCGCTGGCGTGTGCGGGTCCGGGGCAGTGGGCACCCGCGTCGCGGCCGATGCGGCGGCCGGATCGGGCGCCGGTGCCCGCGCGGCCGGACCGGTCGGTGGGCCGCCGGCGGCCGGGTCCGTTGTCGGGGCCGCTGCGGTCTCCCGCTCGCCGGCGGAGGGCCGGCCGTGTTCCCCCGGTGTGGTGATGTCCGCCGCCCGCCGCAGCCGGGACGGGGGAGTGCCCGGCCGGTCGTCGGGGGTCGGTGTCGGGGCGGCCGCGGGCTCCCCGTCCGCCCGATCGGTGGGTATGCCGTCCCTGTGATCGGCGGGTATGCCGCCGCTGCGGTCGGGGCGTGTGCCGTCCCGGCCTCGGCCGCCCCTTCGACGCCGGTCGTGGTCCCCCTCCGCCGAGGTGGGGCGTCTGCTGCCACCGAACATCCGCATCGCGTGCCTTCCTCCCGTTCGTCCTAAGGTGAACCTAGGAACGGCACGGTCAGCGGCGCATATGGCGGTCGACGATGATTCCACCCCTCTTTCGGTCACGGCTCCGGTCGGGCGATGTCCGCGGTGAGGACGCCGTCCTCACCGCGGTCCTCCTACTGCCGCTGCTGCTCGACGCCTTCGGCGGCCCCGCAGGCGGCCGCGCCCCGTTCGTGGTGGCCGTCGGCGTCCCGCTCGTCACGGCCACGGCCGTGCTCGCCCGGCGGCACCCGCTCGCCGCGCTGGCGGTGCCGCTGACCGCGCTCCTGGCCGAACCGCTGGTCCACCCGGCCGACGTGCTCGCTCCCGCCTTCGTCACCCCGGCCGTCGCGACGGCCGTGCTCGCCCTGCTCGCCGGGCGGCGGCTCCCCGACACGGACGGCTTCATCCGCCTGCTGGCGGTGGCCGCCCTCGCCGGGCTCGTCGCGCGCGTCGCCGCCGAGACCGCGCGGCGCGGCGCGTTCGGCGCGGTCGCGGGTGTACTCGACTGGCTCACGCTGCTGGTCGCCATGGCGGTCGTCGTACTGCTCCCGTGGCTGGTCGGCCGCTACCGCCGACAGGCGGTCGACCTGGCGCGCGCCGGGTGGGAGCGCGCCGGGCTGCTGGAGGCCCAGCAGCGCATCAGCGAAGACCGCGCCCGGCTGCGCGAACGCGGCCGCATCGCCCAGGACATGCACGACTCCCTCGGCCACGACCTCAGCCTGATCGCACTGCGCGCCGCCGCGCTGGAGGTCGCCCCCGGCCTCGACCCCGCCCACCGGTCGGCGGCGGCCGAGCTGCGCGCCGACGTGGCGGCCGCCGCCGAACGCCTCCGCGACGTCATCGGCGTGCTGCGCCCCGACGGCGGCGCGGCGCCGGAGGACCCGACCCGTGTCGGCGTGAGCGAACTGGTCGAACGGGCCGCGGCGGCGGGCGTGCCCGTCACGGTCGACATCACCGCCGATACCGGCTCCGGTGCTGGCACCGGTTCCAGGATTGGCACCGTCCGCTCCGCTGCCCGCCCCGTCGCCGGGGGCGCGGGCGGGGACCCGCTTCCCACCGGCGCTCGCGACGGCGTCCGCGTGGATACGGCGTCGCCGGGCGGCGCCGCCGACCCCGTCGCCGACTCCACTGATGATCCCGGCTCCGGCTCCACTGATGACCCCACTCATGACTCCACTGCCGACCCCGCTGCGAACGTCCCGCCGATGGTGCTGCGGGCGGCGGCGCGGGTGGTCCAGGAGGCGTTGACGAACGCCGCCAAGCACGCCCCCGGTGCCGACGTGGCCGTGCGCGTCCGGCACCTGCCGGACCGTACCGAGGTCGTCGTCGACAACGGGCCGCCGCCCGGTGGGGACACCGCCCCGGCGGCGCGGCGCGGGGCCACCGCACGGGTCCCGGTCGCCGCCGGGCGGGTGGGGGGCCGAGGGCCGGGCCGCGGCAGTGTGGACGCGGCGCCGACCGCCGAGCCCGCTCGCGCCCCGTCCGGCGCGGTGCCGTCCGACGCCGGGCCCGGCCGACCGGCCCCCGGCGGCGGACGCGCCGCGCCGGACCGACCCGCTCCCGGCGGGTACGGCCTGGTCGGGCTGCACGAGCGGGTGCGGCTGCTCGGCGGCACGCTCCGGGCCGGACCCGCCGGGAACGGCGGCCACGGTGGTCAGGGCGGGTTCACGGTCACCGCCGTGCTGCCGCACGACGCTCCGCCGGGCGCCGACGACGCGGCGGCGGTCGGCGGCGGCCCCGTCGACGCATCCGGCGCGCACGCCGCGTCGGCGTCGGCCCGCCAGCACCGGGAGCGCGCCCGGCTGACACGCCGCCGTCTGACCTCGGTGTTCGCCGTGCCGCTGGGTGCCGTCGCCGCGATCGGCCTCGTCCTGCTGGCGGTGGAGGGCGCCCTGTCGACCGGCAACGACCTCGACGGCGCGGTCTACGCGGACCTGCGGATCGGCGACGACCGCGACGCGGTCACGCCCCGGCTCCCGTTCCTGCAGACCTTCGAGGACCACTCCGACCTGGCCCCGGCGCCGCCCCGGGGCGCCGACTGCGTCTCCTACTGGACGGAGGAGCAGACCGACGACCGCCTGTTCTACCGGCTCTGCTTCGTCGACGGTCGGCTGGCGACCAAGGACGTGTTCCCGCGCGCGGCCCTGTCGCCCAGCGCCGACACCCGGCCGGACCCGGCAGCGGACACGGCGCCTATGGGCGTGCGGCTGTTGTGAGTCGTCCGGTTGCTGGCTGCCCCGTGCCCGGCGTCCGGCCGCCCCGTGCCCGGTGGGGACTGTTCCGTTCATGGTCGGGTTCGGCCGCTGTCAGCGGTGACGGTGCCCAGTGGTGTGCGGCCGTTGTGAGTCCCCGGTGCGTGGCGGGGGTGGGGGAGGGTGGTCGTCTCGTCGGGAGGCGGGCGCGGTCGGCCGCCCGTACGCTGCTCTCGGTGAGGGCCGGGACTCCCGCGCCCGGCGGCCCGCGTCCGGCCGGCCGTGCCCGTTCCCCTGTGCCCGGTCCTCCGCCCGCTGTCAGCGGAGACAGCGCTCGGTGGCGTGTGGCCGGTTATGGGTGCCCGGTGTGTGGTGTTCCGGTGCGTGGGTGGTGCGGTGTCCTCGGCGGGAGACGGGTGCGGCCCGTCACCCGTACGCTGCTCCCGGTGGTCGTCCCGGGCCGGGGTCGTCCGTGCCCGTCGGCCCGTGCCCGGTCGGGTCCGTTCCGTGCCCGGTCGCGTCCGCCCACTGTCGTTGTCCGCCGAGAACGAGAGACGTCCGTGATCCGAGTACTGCTGGCCGACGATGAACCGCTGATCCGCGCCGGGGTGCGTGCCGTCCTGGCGGCCGACCCGGAGATCGACGTCGTCGCGGAGGCCGCCGACGGCCGCGAGGCGGTCGAGCGCGTCCGCTCCCACCGACCCGACGTGGCGCTGCTCGACATCGTCATGCCGCGCATGGACGGCCTGTCCGCCGCCGCCGAGATCCGCGCCGGGGTGCCCTCGACGGGGGTGCTCATGCTGACCACGTTCGCGGAGGACGAGTACATCGCCCGCGCCCTGGGCTCCGGGGCCAGCGGATTCCTGCTCAAGCTCGGCGCCCCCGCGGAGTTGCACGCCGCCGTGCGCGCGGTGGCCGACGGGGCGGCGTTCCTGTCGCCGCAGATCGCGCACCGGGTGATCCGGGCGCTGACCACCGGTGGCGCGGGCGGCCGGATGACGCGGGCGGCCCGCGCCCGTGAGCAGGTCGACGCGCTGACCCCGCGCGAGCGCGAGGTCCTGGCCCTGGTGGGCGCCGGCGCGTCGAACGCGGAGATCGCCCGGCGGTTGCACGTGGTGGAGGGGACGGTGAAGGTGTTCGTCAGTGCCATCCTGCGCAGTCTCGACGTCCGCAACCGGGTGCAGGCGGCGATCATCGCCTACGAGGCCGGCCTGGTCGACACCCTGCACTGAGGCCGGCACGGCTTCGGGTGACGCCGTGCAACCGACACCCGAGGCCCGCCCGCCGGTCCCTCCCGGCCCGCTGCCGTGCTCCGGATCGCCGGGCGGGCTATGCCCTTCGGCAGGCGGGGGTGGACGCGATGGTGGGATGCCGGGCGGCCCGGCCCGGGGCGACGCTGGCGGGTATGACAGCACTGCGCCATCCCTTCGCCCGCCGCCGGGCCGCGCTCGGGGCCGCCGTCGCGGCCGCCGTCACCGCCGCGTCCGCCGTCGGCCTGCCCGCGCTCGCCGACGGCGGGGCCGACACCGGACCGCCCGCGACATTCCGCCTGCCCGAGCCCACCGGCCCGCACGACGTCGGCACCCTGGACCTGCACCTGGTCGACGCCGACCGCCCCGACCCCCTCGCCGACGGCGAGCCCCGCGAGCTGATGGCGAGCGTCTGGTACCCGGCGGAGCACCGGCGCGGGAAGCCCGCCACCCCCTACCTCAGCGACGGCGTGGCGCGCATCTACGACCAGACCTCCGGCCACATGGGCATCGACCCGGGCGAGGTCGACTTCGCCGGCGCCCGCACCCACGCGCAGACCCGCGCCCCCGTCGCCGACGGCCTCACCGGCGCCCCCGTCGTCGTCTACTCGCCCGGCGGCGGCAGCCCGCGGTTCCTCGGCACCACGCTGGTCGAAGAGCTGGCCTCGCACGGGTTCGTGGTCGTCACCGTCGACCACCCCCACCAGGCCCCCGTGGAGTACCCCGACCGGATGACCATGCCCGCCCCCGACCCCGACATGGCCGCCATGCTCGCCGACCGGGCCGACGACCTGTCGTTCGTCATCGACACCATCGAGGAGCTGGCCGCCGGGGCCGAACCCGACGCCGAGGGCCGCCCCCTGCCCGACGGGCTCGCCGGCGCCCTGGACCCCGAGCGGGTGGGCGTGTTCGGCCACTCCATGGGCGGGTTCGCCACCGCCGAGGCGATGCTGGACGACCCCCGCATCGACGTCGGCGCCGACCTCGACGGCAGCATGAGCCCGAAGTACGGCCGCGCGTCCCAGGAGGGCGTCGACCGCCCGTTCCTGCTCATGGGCGGCGGCGAGAACGGCGACGAGGGGCAGCCCCACCACCACCTCACCACGCCCGAGTGGAACGACTTCTGGGCCAACTCCCCGGGCTGGAAGCGCGACCTCTACCTGGCCGACGCCGAGCACATGTCCTTCACCGACTTCCAGGCGGTCTTCCCGCAGATCCGGCGGCCCGCCGGCATGGACCCGGAGGCGGTGGAGGGCGCCATCGGCACCATCTCCCCGATGCGCTCGGTCGCCGTGCAGCGCACCTACGTCACCGCGCTGTTCGACCACCACCTGCGCGGCGGCCCCGGCGACCCCTTCGACACCCCGTCCCGCTACCCGCAGGCCGAGTTCATCGACTGACGGCCCCGCCCGACCGCGCCCCGGCGCCCGCCGCCGGGGCGCGTGCCAGACTTGACCCATGCCTTCCAGCCACGCCGAAGCCCGCATCGACCTGGGCGCCATCAGCGAGAACGTCGAACTGCTGCGCCGGGCCGCCCCCGGTGCCCAGGCCATGGGCGTCGTCAAGGCCGACGGCTACGGGCACGGCATGCTGCCCGCCGCCCGCGCGATGCTCGCGGGCGGCGCCACCTGGCTGGGGACGGCGTTCGTGGAGGAGGCCCTGGAGATCCGCGCCGCCGGGCTCACGGTGCCCGTTGTGGCGTGGATCCTGCCGCCGGGCGCCCCGCTCGCCGCCGCCGTGGCCGCCGACATCGACCTGGGGGTCAGCACCCCCGAACTGGTCGGCGAGATCGCCGCCGCCGCCCGCACCGCCGGCCGCCCGGCCCGCGTCCACCTCAAGGCCGACACCGGGCTCACCCGCGGCGGCGTCACCGCCGACCGGTGGCCCGAGGCCGTGGCCGCCGCCGCCCGCGCCGAGGCCGAGGGGCTGCTCCGCGTCACCGGCGTCTTCTCCCACTTCGCCTGCGCCGACGAACCCGGCCACCCGTCCATCGCCGCGCAGACCGCCGTGTTCCACGACGCGCTGGCCGTCGCCGAGAGGGCCGGGCTCCGACCCGAGGTGCGCCACCTCGCCAACTCGCCCGCCACCCTCACCCGGCCCGAGACCCACTTCGACCTGGTCCGCCCCGGGGTGTCCGCGTACGGCATCAACCCCGTGCCCGACGCCCCCGCTGGGCGCGGCCTGCGCCCCGCCATGACCCTGCGGGCCCGGATCGCCCTGGTCAAGCGCGTCCCGGCGGGCAGCGGGGTGTCCTACGGCCACCGCTACACCACCCCCGGGCCCGCCGACCTCGCGCTCGTCCCGCTCGGCTACGCCGACGGCGTCCCCCGCGCCGCCACCAACACCGGCCCGGTCCTCGTCGCCGGGCGGCGCCGCACCATCGCCGGAACGGTGTGCATGGACCAGTTCATGGTCGACCTCGACGGCGACACCGCCGACCCCGGCTCCTACGCGGTGCTGTTCGGCCCCGGTGACGGCGGCGAACCCACCGCCCAGGAGTGGGCCGACCTGCTCGGCACCATCCCCTACGAGATCGTCACCCGCGTCGGCCCGCGCGTCCCGCGCGTCTACACCGGCGCCCGCACCGGGGTCGACGCCGGCTAAGCCCCGACCCGCGCCGCCGACCCGCGCAACGGGTCACGAGCGGCCCCGGGAGTGCCTACCCTGGTGGGAGGGCGGTCCGCTGCCGCCGACCGCCGCCTCCGACCCGTCGAGCCTGCGAGCCATGACCGACACCACTGACACCACCACACCCGCGTCCACCGCGGTCGTCACCGCCGCCACCGGTCCCGACATGCGCGCGCTCGGCCGCCGCCTCGGCGGGCTGCTGCGCGCGGGCGACGTGCTGATCCTGTCCGGGCCGCTCGGCGCCGGCAAGACCACCCTCACCCAGGGCATCGGCGAAGGGCTGGGCGTGCGCGGCCCCGTCACCTCGCCCACGTTCGTCATCTCCCGCATCCACCCGTCGCTGGTCGGCGGGCCCGACCTGGTGCACGTCGACGCCTACCGGCTGGGCGACGCCGCCGAGGTCGACGACCTCGACCTCGACACCACCCTGCCCGACTCCGTCACCATCGTGGAGTGGGGCGAGGGCGTCGCCGAGGAGCTGTCCGACGACCGGCTGGAGGTCGCCATCGACCGCGCCTCCGACGACTCCCGCACCGTCCGGCTCACCGGGGTCGGCCCCCGCTGGGCCGGGGTCCCCCTCGACGCGGAATAGGCTGGTCCACCGTGCTCCTTCTGGCTTTCGACACCGCCACCCCGGCCGTCACGGCCGCGGTCTGCGCCCTCGACGGCGACGGCGTCCGGGTCCGGGCCGCCTCCTCCTCGGTCGACGCCCGCCGCCACGGCGAACTGCTCACCCCCGCCATCCGCGACGTGCTCGCCGACGCCGGGTGCGGCCTCGGCGACCTCACCCACATCGCGGTCGGCATCGGCCCCGGCCCCTACACCGGACTGCGCGTCGGCCTGGCCACCGCGCACGCCCTCGCCGACGCGCTCGGCGTCCCCTGCCACGGGGTGGCCACCCTCGACGCGGTCGCGTTCGCCTCCGGCCGCACCGGCCCGTTCATCGCGGCCACCGACGCCCGGCGCAAAGAGGTGTTCTGGGCGCGCTACGCCGACGCCGCCACCCGCACCGGCGACATCGCCGTCGACCGCCCCGCCGACATCGACACCGGCGGGCTCCCGGTGATCGGGCACGGGGCGCGGATGTACGCCGACGTGCTCGGCGCCGACCCCGCCGCCGCCGACCCGCTGCACCCCTCCGCCGCCGCGCTCGGCGAGGTCGCGCTGCGCCGCCTGGCCGCGGGCGCCGACCTGCCCGAACCGCGCCCGCTCTACCTGCGCCGCCCCGACGCCACCGTGCCCGGCGCCCCCAAGAAGGTCCGGCAGTGGTCGGCGTGACCCCCGACGTGCGGCCGATGACCGACGCCGACGTGCCCGCCGTCATGCGCCTGGAGGAGGCGCTGTTCCCCTCCGACGCCTGGAGCGAGGGGGTGCTGCGCTCCGAACTCGCCCAGCCCTCCCGCCACTACGTGGTCGCCCACGATCCCGCCGCGCCCGGCCCCGGCGGCATCGTCGGCTACGCCGGGCTGCGCGCCGTCCCCCCGCAGGGCGACGTGCAGACCATCGCCGTCGCCGCCGACCACTGGGGGCGCGGCATCGGCGCGCTGCTGCTCACCGAGCTGCTCGGTGAGGCCGACCGCCGCGGCGCCCGCGACGTGTTTTTGGAGGTGCGCTCCGACAACCCGCGGGCGCAGGAGCTGTACCGCCGGTTCGGGTTCACCCGCATCGGGGTGCGGCGCAGGTACTACATCGACGCCGACGCGATCGTGATGCGCCGGACGGCGCCCGGCCCCGCCGCGCCCGGCGCCCCCGCCGACGAGGAGACCGCCCGATGAGCCGTGACCAGCCCTTGATCCTGGGCATCGAGACCTCCTGTGACGAGACCGGGGTGGGCCTGGTCCGCGGCTGCGAGCTGCTGGGCGACGAGGTCGCCTCCAGCGTCGACCAGCACGCCCGCTTCGGCGGCGTCGTCCCCGAGGTCGCCAGCCGCGCCCACCTGGAGGCCATGACCCCCACCGTGCGGCGGGCGCTCGACGCCGCCGGGGTGCGCATGTCCGACGTCGACGCCATCGCGGTCACCGCCGGGCCCGGCCTGGCGGGCGCCCTGCTGGTGGGGGTGTCGGCCGCCAAGGCGTACGCCATGGCGCTCGGCAAGCCCCTGTACGGGGTGAACCACCTGGTGGGCCACGTCGCCGTCGACCAGCTGGAGCACGGCCCGCTGCCCAAGCCCACCGTGGCGCTGCTGGTGTCGGGCGGGCACACGTCGCTGCTGCTGGTCGAGGACCTCGCCACCAAGGTGCGGTCGCTCGGCGACACCGTCGACGACGCCGCGGGCGAGGCCTACGACAAGGTCGCCCGCCTGCTCGACCTGCCCTACCCGGGCGGGCCGCCCATCGACCGCGCCGCCCGCGAGGGCGACCCCAAGGCGATCCGGTTCCCGCGCGGCAAGTGGGGCGACGGCACCTACGACTTCTCGTTCTCCGGGTTGAAGACCGCCGTCGCCCGCTGGGTCGAGGACGCCGACCGCGCCGGGCGCCCGCTGCGGGTGCCCGACATCGCGGCGGCGTTCCAGGAGTCCGTGGTCGACGTGCTCACCCGCAAGGCCGTCGACGCGTGCACGGCCAACGGCGTGGAGCACCTGGTGATCAGCGGGGGGGTGGCCGCCAACTCGCGGCTGCGCGCCCTCGCCGAGGAGCGGTGCGCGGCGGCCGGCGTCGAACTGCGGGTGCCCCGGCCCCGGCTGTGCACCGACAACGGGGCGATGATCGCCGCCCTGGGCGCCGAGGTCGTCGCGGCCGGCCTGCCGCCGTCCGCCCTCGACCTCGCCACCGACACCTCGCTGCCGGTCGACCGGCCACTCGCGGGTTGACCGCGGCCGGTCCGGGGCCGCCCGCGCGGGCGGCCCCGGACCGGCCCCGCCGGCACGTCCCGGGGCCGCACACGGCGGTGCCGGGGCCGGCGGACCGGCCCCGGCACCGGGGGTTCACCGAACGGGGCGGCGGTTACTCGTCGTCGTCCTCGTCGTCGTCGCGGCGGCGCTTCTTCTTGCCGTCGCGGCCGGGGCGCAGCAGCGCCTCGGCCAGGGCGAGCATGGTCTCCTCCAGGGCGGCCAGGCGCTTGGTGACGTCGTCGTGCGAGGTCTCGACGGCCTCGGTCAGCGCCTCCTCGAACTCGTGCCGGTCGGGGCGCGCCTGCACCTCGCGCAGCAGCGGGTCCAGGGAGTCGACCAGGCGGCCGTCGAGCGCCTCCAGGCGCTGCGTCGGGTCGATGACCGGGCGCTCCACCAGCTCGGTGAGGCGGCGGTGGACCTCGCTGACCTCCATGGCCACGGGGAGCTGGGCGAGCCGCTGGTTGAGCGCCTCCAGGCGGTCGTCCACGGCCTCCAGGCGGCCGTCGACCCCGTCGATCTGGCCGTTGACGCCCTCGAACTGGCCCTCGACCCCGTTGACGCGGCCCTCGATGCCGTCGAGCCGCCCGTTGATGCCGTCGATACGGCCGTCGACCCCGTCGATCTTGCCTTCGACGCCCTCGAAGCTCCCCTCGAAGTGGCCCTCGAAGGTGTCGAACCGGTCGGCGAGCCGGCCCAGGCCGTGCTCGAAGCGGCCGGAGATGGCGGCCAGGTGCTGGTCGACCCGGTCGGACAGCTCCCGCTGCCGCTGCTCCAGGCGGGCGTCGACGGCGGCCCGGTGCTCCTCGACCGCGGCGGTCAGCGCGGCGTGGCGCTCGGCCGCGGCCTCGATGGCCTCGGCGTGCCGGGTGTCGGCGGTGGCGGTGAGGGAGCGCGCGCTGTCGTCGATGGCGGCGCGCAGCGCGTCGAGCGCCCCGGTGGCGGCGGCGCGGTCCTCGTCGGCGGCGGCGCGCAGGGCCTGCGCGGTGGCGTCGAGCCGCTCGGAGAGGTGCTCGCGCTGCTGGTCGTCGCGCTCGCGCAGCTCGGCGCGGTGCAGTTCGAGCTGCTCGTGCAGCTCGCCGAGGCGCTGGCGCAGGTGCGAGCGCAGGTCGTCCAGCCGCTCGGCGGTGGAGTCGGCGAGCTTGACCACCGCGCTGTTGGCGTCGGCGACGGCCGCGGTGGCCTCGGCGTGGTTCTCCTCGGCCTGGGTGCCGAGCCCGGCCAGCCCGTCGGCGAGGCGGGCCGCGGCCTCGCTGTGGCGGGCGTCGACCGCGGCGGAGAGGTCGCGCAGGCCGTCCTCGATGCGGGTGGTGAGGGCGGCGGCGTGGTCGTCGGCGGTGGTGCGGAGTTCGGTGCGGTGGGCCTCGGCGGCCTCGGTGAGTCCGCGCAGCCCGTCCGCGACGGTGCTGGTGAGCGCGGTGTGGCGCTCCTCGGCGGCGGCGGTGAGGGCGGCGTGGCGCTCGGCCGCGGCCTCGGCGGCCTCGGCGTGCCGGGCGTCGGCGGCCTCGGTGACGCCGCGCAGCCCTTCGTCGATGCGGGTGGTGAGGGCGGCGGCGTGGTCGTCGGCGGTGGTGCGGAGTTCGGTGCGGTGGGCCTCGGCGGCCTCGGTGAGTCCGCGCAGCCCGTCCTCGACGGCGGCGGTGAGCGCGGTGTGGCGCTCCTCGGCGGTGGTGCGCAGGTCCTCGGCGGCGCCGCGCAGCTCCTCGGCGAGGGCGTCGACGCGGGCGACGGCGGCCTCGTGGCGTTCGTCCAGCGCCGCGGTGAGCTGCTCGTGGCGCCCGGCGAGCGCGGCCTCCAGGGCGTCGTGGCGTTCGGTGAAGGCGGTGCTCAGCGCGTCGCGCGCCTCGGCGGCGGTGCGCTCCAGCGCGGCGCGGCCCTCGGCGACCGCGGCGGCCAGCGCGTCGTGGCGCTCGTCGGCGCGGCCCATGGCGGTGTCGTGGCGCTCCTCGGCGCGCGCCCCGGCGGCGGCCAGCGCGTCGTCCAGGCCGGCGGCCCGGCCGGCGAGCGCTTCGATGGCCTGGTCGACCTGGGCGAACCGCGCCTCGATGCCGGCGGCCAGGCCCTCCAGGCGCTCGGTCAGGGAGTCGACGCGGGCGGCGGTGCGCTCGCCGTTGTCGGCGAGGCTCTGCAGCCGGGCCAGCGCGGTGTCGAGGTCGCCGCTGATGGCGCGGATGTCGCTGCGCAGCGACGGCATCTCGCCGAGGGGCTTGACCCGCTCACCGACGAGGGCGATGTGCTCGGCCAGGGTCTCGGCCCACTCGGGCGGCCGCGAGCTGAGCTCGTCCACCCGGGACTGCACGCCGGCCACGGACTCGGCGAGCGAGGCGAGTTCGCGCTCGCGGAACTCGCGCAGCAGCCACTCCATGCCCTCCAGCCGCTGGCGCATCTCCTCGCTGACCGCGCCCTGCGACTTCTGCTCGGACATCTGGTCCTGCGCGGCCCGCGAGAGGAGGTCCCGCATGCGGTCGGAGATCCCGGTCTGCCCTCCCCCGTTGAGGAAGTTGGGGTTCGTCTGTTCCACCGAGGTGCTCCTTCATCTCTGGCGCCGCCATCCGAACGCCGGCGGATGGGCGGTGTTCTCGACGGATGCATAGGGGGAGGGGTGGCACCGGCGCCTGGCCGTGACGCTCGGACGCTCCGCGCCTACTCGCCGTGAGCGGGGGACGCATGGCGAAAGGGCGGACGTTGTCGGCGCAGCGCAGGTCGACCCTGGACACCGCCCGGGAGATCCGTGAGAAGGGGAAAGGATTCAGCGGGGTCAGTTTACCGACATCAGCCATGTTCACCGGGTCGAAGTCGCAGAAAACCGGGGTCATACGGGGAGTTCGTAACGTGCCCGCCGCCGTCACGTTAGTACGGATGGCCCGGTCCGTCATCCCTTGCGGGGGCGGGCTCACCGCCCGTTGCGCCGCCGGGGTCCGGCGGCACCGCCGTGACCTCGGAACACAGCAGGCTGAAGGGCCGGTCGCCCACGCGCGTGAGGACCACCACCACCGACTCCGGGCCCGAGGGGCGGAGGTCGCGGCGGAGCTTCTCGACGTCGACGGCCGAGCCGCGTTTCTTAATCGTTACGGTTCCGGCGTTCCGGGCGCGGACCGCCGCGCGCAGCCGCTTCAGCGAGAACGGCAGCACCTCGGTCACCTCGTAGGCGCGGCTGAACGGGTCGGCCACCAGGCGGTCGGAGGTGACGTAGGCGATACGCGGGTCGAGGAGCGCGCCGCCGACCCGCGCGGCGGCCTCGGCCACCAGGTGCGCCCGCACCACCGCCCCGTCGGGTTCGTAGAGGTAGCGGCGGGGCGCGGCGACGGGTGGCGGGCCCAGGCCGGGGTCGGCGTCGAGGACGGCCGGCGCGGTGCCGTCGCCCCGCAGCAGGGTGGCCCGGCGCGGCGCCCCGCTCAGCGCGCCGAACCACAGCGCGGCCTCCTTCACCTCGCCGCCGACCGAGATCCACTCGGCGGAGACCCCCTCGGGCACCAGCTCGTGCGGGATGCCGGGGGCGACCTTCAGGCAGCCGGCGGCGGCCCCGCTCGCCAGGCCGACGGCGGTGGACCACGGCGGGGAGTAGGCGTGCGGGTCGAAGACCCGGCCGCGCCGCCCGCGCCGGGCGGGGTCGCAGAACACGGCGTCGCGCGGCCCGGTGCCGGCGCCGGCGGCGTCGCCGACGTGCACGCGGGTGCGGTCGGCCACGCCCAGCGCCTCGGTGTTGGCGGCGGCGACCGCGGCGGTCAGCGGGTCGGTGTCGACCCCGTCGACGGTGAACCCGGCGCGGGCGAGGGCGAGCAGGTCGGCGCCGATGCCGCAGCACAGGTCGGCGACCCGGGCGCCGGGGGCGAGGGCGGCGGCGAACCGGCGGGCGCGGTACTCGGCGAGCGGGCGGCGGGTGGCCTGCTCCAGGCCGTCGGGGGTGAAGAACATGGCGTCGGCCCAGTCGCCGAACTTGGCGCGGGCGCGGCCGCGCAGCCGCACCTGGGTGAGGGCGGCGGCGGCGAGTTCGTCGGGTGCGACACCGGGCGCGGCGGGGCCCTCGGCCGCGACCCGCCGGAGGCGGGTGGCGGCGGCCAGCGGATCGGCGGCGGCCTCGGCCGGGGCGATCGCGCCGAGCAGCCGCCGGCCGGCGGGTGTGCGCAGCGCGTCGAAGGCCGCCGTTCGCCCGCTAGTCACCAACGTGTTCCCCCGTGACCTGTTGTTTGACGAGCCTCCCGGCCGCGACTACTGTTCCATTCTGGCACTCTCAACGATAGAGTGCTAATCGCGACGAGGCCGGTCTGGCACCCGCGACGACAGGCCGCCGTGGTCGCCCCTTTTACCGAGCATGCCGTTTCGAATACGCGAACCCGAAGGGGGAGGTCACAACCGTGTCGACCGCCACCAAGACCGTGCTGAAGCCGCTTGAGGACCGCGTCGTCGTCAAGACGCTCGAGGCCGAGCAGACCACCGCTTCCGGCCTGGTCATCCCGGACACCGCCAAGGAGAAGCCCCAGGAGGGCGAGGTCCTGGCCGTGGGTCCGGGCCGCTGGGACGACGAGGGCGAGAACCGCATCCCGCTGGACGTCAAGGTCGGCGACATCGTCCTGTACAGCAAGTACGGCGGCACCGAGGTCAAGTACAACAACGAGGAGTACCTCGTCCTCTCCGCCCGCGACCTGCTCGCGGTCGTCGAGAAGTAGCCTCGGCCGGCATCCAGCCACCCGCAGAGGTATCCCGCCCCGGCCGGCAGCCTGCCGGACGGGGCGGTCTGCGTCCGTCCCGAGCGCCCGTACGGCGCGCGGGCACCACCGTACGTGCACGGATAAGGAACGCTCACCATGCCGAAGATCCTGGAGTTCGAGGACGACGCCCGCCGCGCCCTCGAACGGGGTGTCGACCGCCTCGCCAACGCCGTCAAGGTGACGCTGGGCCCGCGCGGCCGCAACGTCGTCATCGACAAGAAGTTCGGCGCGCCGACCATCACGAACGACGGTGTGACCGTCGCCCGCGAGGTCGAGCTGGAGGACCCCTACGAGAACCTGGGCGCCCAGCTCGTCAAGGAGGTCGCCACCAAGACCAACGACGCGGCCGGTGACGGCACCACCACCGCCACCGTGCTGGCGCAGGCCATGGTGCGCGAGGGCCTGCGCAGCGTCGCCGCGGGCGCCTCCCCCATGTCGCTGAAGAAGGGCGTGGACGCCGCGGCCGCCCGCGTCTCCGAGATCCTGCTGGAGCGCGCCCGCGAGGTCGGCGAGCGCGCCGACATCGCCTACGTGGCCACCAACTCCGCCCAGGACGCGCAGATCGGCGACCTCATCGCCGAGGCGTTCGACAAGGTCGGCAAGGACGGTGTCATCACCGTCGAGGAGGCGCCGACCTTCAACCTGGAGCTCGACTTCACCGAGGGCATGCAGTTCGACAAGGGCTACGTCTCGCCCTACTTCGTCACCGACGGCGACCGCCAGGAGGCGGTGCTGGAGGACGCCCTCATCCTGATCAACCAGGGCAAGATCAGCACCCTGAACGAGCTGCTGCCGCTGCTGGAGAAGGTCGTCCAGACCAAGAAGCCGCTGCTCATCATCGCCGAGGACGTCGAGGGCGACGCCCTGGGCGCCCTGGTGCTCAACAAGATCCGCGGCGCCCTCAACGTCGCCGCGGTCAAGGCGCCGGGCTTCGGCGAGCGCCGCAAGGCCATGCTCCAGGACATCGCCACCCTCACCGGCGGCCAGGTCATCGCCGAGGAGGTCGGCCTGACCCTGGAGAACGCCGAGCTGGACGTCCTGGGCAGCGCCCGCCGGATCACGGTCACCAAGGACGCCACGACCATCGTCGACGGCGCCGGTGAGCAGTCCGAGATCGACGACCGGATCTCCCAGATCCGCAAGGAGATCGAGCAGAGCGACTCCGACTGGGACCGCGAGAAGCTCCAGGAGCGCCTGGCCAAGCTGGCCGGCGGCGTCTCCGTGCTGAGCGTCGGCGCGGCCACCGAGGTCGAGCTGAAGGAGAAGAAGCACCGCCTGGAGGACGCGATCTCGGCCACCCGCGCCGCGATCGAGGAGGGCATCATCGCCGGCGGCGGCGCCTCCCTGGTGCACGCCGCCACGGCGCTGGACGACCTCGGCCGCACCGGCGACGAGGCCACCGGTGTCGCCATCCTGCGCAAGGCCCTGGTCGAGCCGGCCCGCTGGATCGCCGTGAACGCCGGCGCCGAGGGCTACGTCGTCACGTACAAGATCGCCGAGCTCGAGACCGGCCACGGCTACAACGCCGCCACCGGCGAGTACGGCGACCTGATGGCGCAGGGCATCATCGACCCGGTCAAGGTCACCCGCTCCGCCGTGCAGAACGCCGCGTCCATCGCCGGGATGCTGCTGACGACCGAGGTCCTGGTCGTCGACAAGCCCGAGGACGACGAGGCCGACGGCGCCGGGCACGGCCACGGCCACGGGCACTGACCCAGGTCCGCCGGGCGCTCGCCCCATTACCACGCGTGCCCCGGGTTCCCACCCGGGGCACGCGCGGTCTTATCCGGCATTTCTACCAAATGTGATCATTCTGTATCCGGAGTTCGTGACGTGTAAGTCCGCGTGGCGGGGCATCATTCGTACGTGACGGATCCACGCGTCTCGGGGGGCGCGCTCGCACGGCGGCCCGGTGCCCCGCGCAGAGCGAGCGACACGGAACTGAACGACCTCACCTCCCTGGCGGTCCAGGGCGACCACGGTGCGGTGGACTCGCTGATCCGCGAGGTCCGGCCGATGGTGGTCCGCTACTGCCGGGCCCGGCTCGCCCGCGTCTCCGGCTACGTCCACTACTCCGACGACGTCGCGCAGGAGGTCTGCATCGCCCTGCTGGCCGCGCTGCCCCGCTACGAGGACATGGGCCGCCCCTTCGCCTCGTTCGTGTTCGGCATCGCGGCGCACAAGGTGGCCGACGCGCTGCGCACCTCCACCAGGGCCGACGTGCCCACCGACGCCGTCCCCGACCGCCCCGACGACGGCCCGGGACCGGAGGAGGCGGCGGTCCGCTCCGTCGAGGCCGAGCGGGCGCGCGCCCTGCTCGACGAGCTTCCCGAGCAGCAGCGGAGACTGCTCCTCATGCGCGTGATCGCGGGACTATCAGCAGACGAGACGGGACATGTCCTTGGGATGTCGGCGGGTGCGGTACGGGTTGCCCAGCACCGAGCTCTTGCTCGGCTTCGGCAGGTGGCCGTGGCGAACCGCCTCTTCTAGCGGCCCGCGCCACGCCCCGATCGTCCCCGGCCCCCGGGGCCGCCGCTGCCCGTCCCGCCTCCGCCCCCGCACCCACTGCGCCTTCCGCCGCTAGGGCGTGCCGACCCCTGCGGCGGACCGGGGGCCCGGGCGCGGCCCCGGGACCGGGTGCCGGCGCCCCCGTGCGCTGTGAGTCTGCCCACGGCGGCCCCGCTCTGAGCTGGCGGATTGCGGGACCGGCGGTAAAGCCGCCGGTCAGGGCCCTAGGATGAAACCACACGTGCGAGTGGTTGGATGGGTTCATGACGCAGCTTTTCACGGGCACCGAGGGCAAGGTGCTGCCTCCCGGCCTGACCTACGACGACGTCCTGCTGGTTCCGGCGTACTCCGACCTCCAGCCGGGCGAGGCCGACACCGGCACCCGCCTGTCACGCAACATCCGGCTGCGCATCCCGCTGCTGTCGGCGGCCATGGACACCGTCACCGAGGCGCGCACCGCCGTCGCCATGGCCCGCCAGGGCGGCGCGGGGGTGCTCCACCGCAACCTGTCGATCGAGGACCAGGCCGCCCAGGTCGACCTGGTCAAGCGGTCCGAGTCCGGCATGGTGACCGACCCCGTCACCTGCGGCCCCGACGACACCCTCGCCCACGTCGAGCGGCTCAGCGCCCACTACCGCATCTCCGGCGCGCCGGTCACCGACGCCGAGGGCCGCCTGGTGGGCATCGTCACCAACCGCGACATGCGGTTCGAGGACGACCGCGACCGCCGCGTCCGCGACGTCATGACCCCCATGCCGCTGGTCACCGCGCCGGTCGGGGTGGCCCGCGACGAGGCGTTCCGGCTGCTGCGCGAGCACAAGGTCGAGAAGCTGCCGCTGGTCGACGACCAGGGCCGGCTCCGCGGGCTGATCACCGTCAAGGACTTCATCAAGAGCGAGCAGTTCCCCGACGCCACCAAGGACGCCGAGGGACGCCTGGTCGTCGGCGCCGCCGTGGGCGTCGGCCCCGAGTCCGAGCGCCGGGCCAAGTCGCTCATCGAGGCCGGCGCCGACTTCATCGTGGTCGACACCGCCCACGGCCACTCCGCGGGCGTCGCCGAGATGGTCGCCACGCTCAAGGCCAACACCACCGCCGACATCGTGGCCGGCAACATCGCCACCCGCGAGGGCGCGCAGGCGCTCATCGACGCGGGCGCCGACGCCGTCAAGGTCGGGGTGGGGCCCGGCTCCATCTGCACCACCCGGGTGGTCGCCGGGGTGGGGGCGCCGCAGGTCACCGCGGTCATGGAGGCCGCCAAGGCCGCCGGTCCGGCCGGCGTCCCGGTGATCGCCGACGGCGGCCTGCAGTTCTCCGGCGACATCGCCAAGGCCATCGTCGCGGGCGCCAGCACGGTCATGGTCGGCAGCCTGCTCGCGGGCGTCGAGGAGAGCCCCGGCGAGCTCATCTTCATCAACGGCAAGCAGTACAAGTCCTACCGGGGCATGGGGTCGCTGGGCGCCATGCGCGGCCGGTCGTTCTCCAAGGACCGCTACTCCCAGGCCGACGTCGCCACCGAGGAGAAGCTCATCCCCGAGGGCGTCGAGGGCCAGGTGCCGTTCCGCGGCCCGCTCCAGGCGGTCGCCCACCAGCTGGTCGGCGGCCTGCGCCAGTCCATGTGGTACGCCGGGGCGCGCACCGTGGACGAGCTGCGCGACAACGGCCGGCTCATGCAGATCACGTCGGCGGGCCTCAAGGAGAGCCACCCGCACGACATCCAGATGACCGTCGAGGCCCCCAACTACAGCGGCCGGCGCTGACCGCGCCGCCCCGCGCCCGCACCGGCGCGGCGGGCGCAGGGGGGCGGGCGGGGGCCGCGGGGTAAACTCGCGGCGGCAGGACGCGCCGGTGGTCGCACCGGCGCGGGTCGTGAGAGGGGAACGAAGCGTTGGCGCAGGTGGAGATCGGTCTGGGCAAGAACGGGCGTCGAGCCTACGAGCTGGACGAGATCGGGATCGTGCCCGCCCGGCGTACCCGCGACCCCGAGGAGGTGTCGATCGCCTGGCAGATCGACGCCTACCGGTTCGAGACCCCGCTCGTCGGCAGCCCCATGGACAGCGTGGCCTCGCCGCGCACCATCGTCGCCATCGGTGAGAACGGCGGCCTGGGCGTGCTCGACCTCGAAGGGCTCTGGACCCGCTACGAGGACCCCGAGCCGCTGCTCGCCGAGATCCACCAGCTCGACGACGAGGCCGCCACCCGCCGGCTCCAGGAGATCTACGCCGCGCCGATCCAGGAGGAGCTGATCGGCCGGCGCATCGAGGAGATCCGCCGGGCCGGGGTGGTCACCGCCGCCCGGCTGTCGCCGCAGAACACCGCGCAGTACCACAAGGCCGTCATCGACGCCGGGGTCGACATCTTCGTCATCCGCGGCACCACGGTCTCGGCCGAGCACGTGTCCGGGCGCGCCGAGCCGCTCAACCTCAAGCAGTTCATCTACGACCTCGACGTCCCGGTGGTGGTGGGCGGCTGCGCCACCTACACCGCGGCGCTGCACCTCATGCGCACCGGCGCGGCCGGGGTCCTCGTCGGGTTCGGCGGCGGTTCCGGGCACACCACCCGCTCCGTGCTGGGCGTGGCCGTGCCCATGGCCAGCGCCGTCGGCGACGTCGCGGCCGCCCGCCGCGACTACCTGGACGAGTCCGGCGGCCGCTACGTGCACGTCATCGCCGACGGCGGCATGAGCCGGGCCGGCGACATCGCCAAGGCGCTGGCGTGCGGCGCCGACGCGGTCATGGTGGGCTCGCCGCTGGCGCGCGCTGAAGAGGCCCCCGGCCGCGGCTACCACTGGGGAAGTGAGGCCCACCACACCGAGCTGCCGCGCGGCGAGCGGGTTCAGGTCGGCACCATCGGCGACCTCCGGTCGATCCTGCACGGGCCGGCGTCCACGAGTGACGGGTCGATGAACCTGATGGGCGCGCTGCGCCGCACCATGGCCACCTCCGGCTACACCGACCTGAAGGAGTTCCAGCGGGTCGAGGTCGTGGTCAACCCGCACGGCTGACCGGCGGTCCGGCTCGCCGGGGCGCCCCGCACACCCGCGGGGCGCCCCGCTGTTTTTCGCCCGTGGCACTGCCCAACCGGGGCGAAGCCGGGTAAGTTGTTTCCTCGGCGCGCCCGGCGCAGCGTAATGACGTGGTCACGATCGCCCTCCATCCCCGCGAGTGAGGTCCTTGTGAGCGGTCCCCCCGCACCCGGCCGAGACACGCCGGCCCCCTCCCCGACCCCCGACTCCGCACCGCCCCGGCCCGCGGTCGCCGCGGCGGCCGCGGTCGTGACGGCCCTCGCCCTGGCGGGCGGGCTCGCGGTGGGCGCGGGTGTCCTCGGCGGCTCCGCGGCGCCCCCCGCGCTGCCGCCCGGCGCCGACGACTCCGGCGCCCGCGTCGAGACCGTGCCCGCCACCTCGGCCGACCGGGTGCGCGACCTCGCGGCCGACGACCGCCCCTCGCCCGAGGAGGAGGCGGCCGCGCCCAGCCCCGAGTGGCTCGACTCCACCTCGGCGGCCACCGGCGTGCCCCGCCGGGCGCTGGAGGCCTACGCCACCGCGCAGCTGCTGCTGATGGTGGACCGGCCCGAGTGCCGCGTCTCCTGGCCCACGCTGGCCGGCATCGGCGAGATCGAGTCGCACCACGGCACCTACACCGGCGGCGAACTCGGCCCCGACGGCCGCACGACCGAGGACATCATCGGCATCCCGCTGGACGGCACCAACAACACGGCGGCCATCCGCGACACCGACGGCGGCGACTACGACGGCGACACCGAGTGGGACCGCGCGGTCGGCCCCATGCAGTTCATCCCCAAGACGTGGACCAAGTGGGGCGCCGACGCCGACGGCGACGGCGAGGCCGACCCGCACGACATGGACGACGCCGCGTACACGGCGGCCCGCTACCTGTGCGCCGAGGGCCGCGACCTCACCGACGACGACGGCTGGTGGGACGCCGTGCTCACCTACAACGAGTCCGAGGAGTACGCCAACGACGTCCTGGACGTCGCCGCGCGCCTCGTCGCCGACGCCGGCTGACCCCAGCCCGCCCCGCCGGGCGGCCGCCGGGCGCCGCCGTGTCGACCGCCCGCTCACGCGGCGTCAGGTTAGCCTGGGGATAGTTGGGGCGAACCGGGCGCGACACAGTCGGGGAAAGGGCGGAACATGGCGGTAGCGCGGATGGGTCCGGACGAGCGAGCCGAGGCGCTCGCGTCCATGGCGGGCGGCGAACTCGACGTCCTCGTGGTGGGCGGCGGCATCGTCGGCGCGGGGGTGGCGCTCGACGCGGTCACCCGCGGGCTGTCGGTCGGGCTGATCGAGGCCCGCGACTTCGCCGCCGGCACCTCCAGCCGGTCGAGCAAGCTCATCCACGGCGGCCTGCGCTACCTGGAGCAGCTCGACTTCGAGCTGGTGCGCGAGGCGCTGACCGAGCGCGGCCTGCTGCTGCACCGCATCGCCCCGCACCTGGTGCGCCCGGTGCCGTTCCTGTTCCCGTTCACCCGCCACTGGGAGCGCCCCTACATCGGGGCGGGCGTGGCGCTGTACGACACCCTCGCCACGACCATGGGCACGGCGCGCGGCCTGCCGCACCACCGCCACCTCACCCGCACGGGCGCCCTGCGCGTGTTCCCGGCGCTCAAGCGCGACGCGCTGGTGGGGGCGGTCCAGTACTGGGACGCCCAGGTCGACGACGCCCGCTACGTGCTGACCGTGCTGCGCACGGCCGCCGCCTACGGGGCGCGCATCGCCTCGCGGGTCCAGGCGGTGGGCTTCCTGCGCGAGGGCGAGCACGTCACCGGGGCGCGCGCCCGCGACCTGGAGACCGGCCGGGACGTCGAGATCCGCGCCAAGCAGGTCGTCAACGCCGCCGGGGTGTGGACCGACGACATCCAGGAGATGGTGGGCGGGCGCGGCCAGATCCACGTGCGCGCGTCCAAGGGCATCCACCTGGTGGTGCCGCGCGACCGCATCCAGGCGTCGTCGGGGCTGATCCTGCGTACCGAGAAGAGCGTGCTGTTCGTCATCCCGTGGGGGCGGCACTGGATCGTCGGCACCACCGACACCGAGTGGGACCTCGACAAGGCGCACCCGGCGGCCAGCCGCAGCGACATCGACTACATCCTCGACCACGTCAACCACGTGCTGCGGGTGCCGCTGACCCGCGACGACGTCGAGGGCGTCTACGCGGGGCTGCGCCCGCTGCTGTCGGGGGAGTCCGACGAGACCTCCAAGCTGTCGCGCGAGCACACGGTCGCCCACCCGGTGCCCGGCCTGGTGCTCATCGCGGGCGGCAAGTACACCACCTACCGGGTTATGGCCAAGGACGCGGTCGACGCCGTCGCCCACGGCCTGGACGGCCGCATCCCCGAGTCGGTGACCGACCGGGTGCCGCTGGTGGGCGCCGACGGCTACGCGGCGCTGTGGAACCAGCGGCGCCGCATCGCGGCCGAGGCCGGCCTGCACCCGTCGCGGGTGGTCCACCTGCTGCGCCGCTACGGGTCGATGATCCACGACGTGCTCGCCTACATGGACGACCGCGAGGACCTGAAGGAGCCGCTGACCGGCGCCGACGACTACCTGCGCGCCGAGGTGGTCTACGCGGTCGAGCACGAGGGCGCCCGCCATCTCGACGACGTGCTGTCGCGCCGCACCCGCGTGTCGTTCGAGACCTGGGACCGGGGCATCGCCGTCGCCGAGGAGGCCGCCGCGCTCATGGCCGGGCCGCTGGGCTGGAGCGAGGAGCAGGTCGCGCGCGAGGTCGAGTACTACCGCAAGCGCATCGAGGCCGAGCGCGCCGCCCAGGAGCAGGACAGCGACAACGAGGCCGACGCCGTGCAGCACGGCGCCCCCGACATCGTCCCCGAGGCCCGGGTGACCGCCGGGCGGCGCTGACGCCGCGCGGGGGCGGCCTGCCCGGCCGCCCCCGCCGCCGGAAAACCGGTCGAAACGCGCGGCCCGGGTGGCGCACACTGTGGGCGTGCTCCTGACGATCTCCACCACCCGCCGGCCCGCCACCGACCTCGGCTTCCTGCTGCACAAGCACCCCGACCGGGTGCAGGCGTTCTCCCAGGCCCACGGGACGGCGCACGTGTTCTACCCCGAGGCGGGCGAGGACGCGTGCACGGCGGCGCTGCTGCTGGAGGTCGACCCCCGGGCGCTCGCCCGCGCCCGCCGCCCCGGGGGCACCCCCGACTTCGCGCTGGCGCAGTACGTCAACGACCGCCCCTTCGCCGCGTCGTCGCTGTTCGCCGTGGCTCTGGGGGCGGTGTTCCGCACCGCCCTGCGGGGCCGCTGCGACGCCCGCCCCGGGCTGGCCGGTACACCGCTGCCGCTCACCCTGCGGCTGCCCGCCGTGCCGTGCCGGGGCGGCCCCGACCGGGTGCGCGCGCTGTTCGCCCCGCTCGGCTGGGAGGTCGACGCCGAACCCGTCCCGCTCGACCCCGACCTGCCGGAGTGGGGCGACTCCCGGTACGTGCGGCTGACCCTGCGCGGGATGGCGCGGGTGGCCGACGCGCTGAGCCACCTGTACGTGCTGCTGCCGGCCATGGACGGCGCCAAGCACTACTGGGTGGCCGACGACGAGGTCGACAAGCTGCTGCGGGCCGCCGAGTCCTGGCTGCCCGGCCACCCCGAGCGCGCCTGGATCACCCGCCGCTACCTGGCCCGGCGCGACCGGCTCGTGCGGGCGGCCACCGCCCGGCTGGACGAGGTCGACGACCTCGCCGGCGCCGACGAGCCGGACGACCCGGCCGTCCTCCACCGGCCCGCCGACCCGGTGCACGAGGAGGCCGCCGCCGGCGTGCCCGGCCCGGCCCGCCCGGACGGCGCGGCCGATCCCGCCGACCCGGCCGACCGGCCGCCGCCGCTGGCCGAGCAGCGGGCGGGCGCCGTCCTGGCGGTGCTCGCCGCCGAGGGCGCGCGCACCGTGCTCGACCTCGGCTGCGGGTCGGGCCGACTGGTCGCCCGGCTGCTGGACGACCGCCGCGTCGAGCGCGTCGCCGGCGCCGACGTGTCCGCCGCGGCCGTCGAGCAGGCCCGGCGGCGGCTGCGCGTCGACCGCATGTCCGACGCCGCGCGGGCCCGCGTCGACCTGTTCACCGGCTCCGCCGTGTACCACGACCCGCGCTTCGCCGGGTTCGACGCCGCCGTGCTCATGGAGGTGGTCGAGCACGTCGACCCGCACCGCCTGCCCGCGCTGGAGGAGGTCGTGTTCGGCGGCGCCCGGCCCCGCACGGTGGTCGTGACCACGCCCAACGCCGAGTACAACGTCCACTACGGCCTGGCCGGGCGCACCCGGCACGCCGACCACCGCTTCGAGTGGACCCGCGCGCAGTTCCGCGCCTGGGCCGAGCGCGCCGCCGCCGCGCACGGCTACCGGGTGCGGTACCTGCCCGTGGGGGCCGACGACCCCGACCTGGGGCCCGCCACGCAGATGGGGGTGTTCACCCGATGACCGCCGATACCGCGACCGCGCCCGTCCTCGGCCTGCCCGAGGCCGGCCTGGTGCTGCTCGTGGGCGTGTCCGGCTCGGGCAAGTCCACGTTCGCCGCCCGCCACTTCCGCCCCACCCAGGTGATCTCGTCCGACCACTGCCGGGGCGTCGTCAGCGACGACCCCGACGACCAGGGCGCCAGCGCCGACGCGTTCGCCCTGCTGAACCACATCGTCGGCGTCCGGCTGCGGCGCGGCCTGCTCACCGTGGTCGACGCCACCAACGTGCGCCCCGAGTCCCGACGTCCGCTCGTGGCGATCGCCAAGGAGCACGACCTGCCGGCGGTGGCCGTCGTCCTCGACGTGCCCGAACGCGTGGCGGCCGCGCGCAACCGCGCCCGGACCGACCGCGACCTGCCGCCGCACGTCGTGCCGCGGCAGCGCCGCGACCTGCGCCGCCACCTCTCCCGGATGCGCCGCGAGGGGTTCCGCGCCGTGCACGTCCTCGACGGCCCCGAGGCCGCCGAGGCCGCCACCGTCCGGCTCGACCGGGCGTGGTGCGACCGGCGCGACCTCACCGGCCCGTTCGACCTGATCGGCGACGTCCACGGGTGCCGGGCGGAGCTGGAGGAGCTGCTCGGCGCGCTCGGCTACGACCTGCGCCGCGACGCCGAGGGGCGGGCCGTGGGCGCCCGCCACCCCGAGGGCCGCACCGCCGTGTTCGTCGGCGACCTCGTCGACCGCGGCCCCGACACCCCCGGGGTGCTCCGGCTGGTCATGGGCATGGCGGCCGACGGCGACGCGCTGTGCGTCGCGGGCAACCACGAGGACCGGCTGGTGCGGGCGCTCAAGGGCCGCCGGGTGCGCACCGCCCACGGCCTGGCCGAGTCGCTGGAGCAGCTCGGCGCCGAGGACGGCGCGTTCCGGGACCGCGTGCTCGCCTTCTGCGACGGCCTCATCAGCCACTACGTGCTCGACGGCGGGAACCTCGTCGTCGCGCACGCCGGCCTCAAGGAGGAGTTCCACGGGCGCGCCTCCGGCCGGGTGCGGGCCTTCGCCCTGTACGGGCCCACCACCGGGGAGACCGACGAGTACGGCCTGCCCGAGCGGCTGCCGTGGGCCGACGACTACCGGGGCCGGGCGGCCGTCGTCTACGGCCACACCCCCGTGCCCGAGGCGCGGTGGGTGAACAACACCCTCTGCCTCGACACCGGGTGCGTGTTCGGCGGCCGGCTCACCGCGCTGCGCTACCCCGAACGCGAGGTCGTGGACGTGCCGGCGCGCGCGGTCTGGCACGCGTCGCCGCGCCCGTTCCCGGCCGGCCCCGCGCCCGCCCCGGCGGGCGGCCGCACCTCGCCCGCCATCGGCGACGTGCTGCCCGCCGACGGCCGGCCGCACCTGCGCGTCGAGACCGCGCACGGCCCGGTGCAGGTGCCGGCCGACCACGCGCGGGCCGCGCTGGAGGTCATGAGCCGGTTCGCCGTCGACCCCCGGTGGCTGCTCTACCTGCCGCCCACCATGGCGCCCGCGCCCACCTCGGCCGACCCCGGGCTGCTGGAGCACCCGGGCGAGGCGTTCGCCCACTACCTGGGCGCCGGGGTGGGCGAGGTCGTGTGCCAGGAGAAGCACATGGGGTCGCGGGCCGTCGCGGTGGTGTGCCGCGACGCCGAGGCCGCCGAACGCCGGTTCGCCCCCGGTGCGCTCGGCGCGGTCTACACCCGCACCGGCCGCCCGTTCTTCGCCGACCCCGAGGTCGAGGCGGAGGTGCTGGCGGCGCTGCGGGCGGGCGTCGGGGCGGCGGGCCTGTGGGAGCGGCTCGGCACCGACTGGGTGGCGTTCGACGGCGAGCTGCTGCCGTGGTCGGCCAAGGCCGGGGGGCTCATCCGCGAGCAGTACGCGTCGGTGGGCGCCGCCGCCCGCGCGGCGCTGCCCGAGGCCGCGTCCGCGCTCGCGGCTGCGGCCGGCCGGGGGCTGGACGTCGCCGGGCTCGCCGACCGCGTCGCCCGGCTCGACGCCGGCGTCGCGGCGTTCAGCCGGGTCTACCGGCGCTACACCTGGCCGACCGACGGCGCCGCCGGGCTGCGGTTCGCCCCGTTCACGGTGCTGGCGGCCGAGGGCGCCGAGTTCTCCGGCCGCGACCACCTGTGGCACATGGGCGTGGCCGAGCGGCTGGCCGAGGTGTGCCCCCTGGTCCGCACCACCCGCTACCTGGTGGTCGACGCCACCGACCCGGACGGCACCGCGGCGGCCGTCCGCTGGTGGGAGGGGCTGGTCGCGGCGGGCGGCGAGGGCATGGTGGTCAAGCCGCTGGCGGGCCCGCTGGCCGAGGCGCGGCGCGGCCTGGCCCAACCCGGCCTCAAGGTCCGGGGTCGCGAGTACCTGCGGCTGGTGTACGGGCCCGACTACACCGAGCCCGACCGGATCGCGGCGCTGCGCGACCGCCGGCTCGGCCGCAAGAACGGGCTGGCGCTGCGCGAGCACCGGCTCGGCCTGGAGGCGCTGGCCCGCCACGCGCGCGGCGAGCCGCTGTGGCGGG
>NZ_BCRK01000033.1 GCF_001552555.1 Nocardiopsis trehalosi NBRC 14201
CCAGCCGGTCGCGCTCGGCGGCCGCCGCCGCAGCGTCCGCGCGGGCGCGCGCGGCGTCCTCGGCCGCCTCGGCGGCGGCCGCCGCCCGCTCCTCGGCGCGGCGGCGCAGGGCGTCGTGCTCCGCGGCGGCCTCGGCGCGGGCCGCGTCGAGAGCGGCGCGGGTGCGTTCGGCCTCCTCCTCCGCCCGTTCCGCGCGTTCGCGGGCCGCGTCGAGTTCGGCGAGGGCGGTCTCGCGGCGGTGCAGGGCCGCGTCGGCCATGCGTTCGGCGGCGCCGGTCGCGGCGACGGCCGAGGCCGCCGCCTCGTCGGCGTGCGCCCGCGCCCGCTCGGCGTCGCGGCGCCGGTTCTCGGCCTCCAGGCGGGCGGCGTCGGCCTCGGCGACGCGCCGGGCGGCGTCGAGCCGGGCGGCCTCGACCTGGGCCTCGGCGCTCGCGGGGTCGGTCATGGTGGCGAACGCGTCGGTCGCCGCGCTCAGCGTGGCCGTGAGCTGCTCGGCCTGCACGGCGAACCGGGTCAGCAGGTCGTCGGCGCGCAGCCGGGCGGTGGTGACGGGCGCGGCGTCGGCGGGGGAGGGGGCGGCGGCCGGGGCCGACCCCGCGGCGCGCGGCGCGGCCGGGTCCGCGGCGGCGTCCTCGACGGCGCGCTGGCGGTCGTCGGCCTCCTGCTGGAGCCGCTGGCGCTCCCGCCACGCCCGCCAGCGCGTGTGCTCGGGGAGGTCGCAGTACTCCGGCGGGCGGCCCGGCGACGACGCCCGTGGAACGGGTCGGGCGCAGCCGGGGAAGTTGCAGGTGTTGGCGTCGCGGTCGGGCACGGCACGAGCGTAGCCACTCCGGCCTCCGCCCGGAGCCACCCCGCCCCGCCTGCCCCGCGCCCGGGCGGCGGCCGCGCCCGCCCGTACGTGCGGCGGCCGGGCCCGGGCGGCGCGTCCGCGCGATGGCGCGCCGCCGGTCGCCCGCCCGGAGGGGGAGGGGCGCGGGCGCGCCGGGCGCCTGGCCTGCGGTGGTCCGCGTGCCGGCGGGCCTCCGGCCGTGGGCCGGGCCCCCGCCGTCCCTCCCTGGTCGGGGCGGCAGGGCGGATTTAGTTGAACGATGGTTCTATTTGTACTAACGTTCAAGAAATCCGACGAAGGGAACGCGATGGAGAACGCGGATGCCCGGCGCGCCGGAGGGCGCGCCTGGGCGGGGCTGGGGCTGCTGGCCCTGCCGACGCTGCTGCTGGGGCTCGACGTGACGGTGATGTACCTGGTGCTGCCGAGCATGGCCGCCGACCTCGCGCCCTCGGCGGTGCAGACGCTGTGGATCATGGACGCCTACGGCTTCCTGATCGCCGGGTTCCTCGTCACCATGGGCACGCTGGGCGACCGGATCGGGCGCCGCCGGCTGCTGATGATCGGCATGGCCGCCTTCGCCGCCGCGTCGGTCCTCGCGGCCTACGCGCCCACCGCCGGGCTGCTCCTCCTCGCCCGCGCGCTGCTGGGCGTCGCCGGGGCCACGCTCATGCCCTCGACGCTGTCGCTCATCTCCACCATGTTCACCGACGCGCGGCAGCGCGCCCTCGCCATCGGGGTGTGGGCGACGATGTTCGCCCTCGGCATGGCCGTGGGGCCGGTGGTGGGCGGCGCGCTGGTCGGCGCCTTGTGGTGGGGCGCGGCCTTCCTGCTCGCCGTCCCCATCGCGGCCGTCGTCCTGGTCGGCGCGCCGCTGCTGCTCCCCGAGCACGCCGACCCGCGCGCCGGCCGGCTCGACCCGGCCAGCATCGCCCTGTCCCTCCTGGCGATCCTGCCGGTGGTCTACGCGGTCAAGGACGCCGCCACCCACGGGCCCGGCGCCGCAACAGCGGCCCTGCTGGCGGTCGGCGCGGCCGCGGGCACGGTGTTCGTGCGGCGCCAGGGCCGCATCCCCGCCCCGCTGCTCGACGTGCGCCTGTTCGCCGACCGGGCCTTCTCCGCAGCGCTGGCCGTCCTGCTCGTCGGCCTGGTCGGGGTGGGCGGGACGATGTACCTGGTCACCCAGTACCTCCAGCTGGTCGAGCGGATGTCGCCCGCGGAGGCCGGGCTGTGGATGGGACCGGCCGCGCTGGCCATGCTCGTCGCCGCCGTCGGCGCCCCGTTCGTCGCCGCACGGGTGCGCCCCGGCCTGGTCATGGCCGCCGCGCTGGGCCTGTCCGTCCTCGGCTACGCCCTGCTGGCGGTCAGCGGCACGGACGCCACAGCGGCCGTCGTGTCGGGGTTCGCGCTGGTCTACCTCGGCCTGGGGGTGCTGGCCGCCCTGGGCACCGACATGGTGGTCGGCGCGGCCCCGCCGGGGCGGTCGGGCTCCGCGGCCGCCCTGTCCGAGACCGTGCAGGAACTCGGCCTCGCCGTGGGGGTCGCCGTCCTGGGCAGTGTGGCCGCCGCCGTCTACCGCGCCCGGACGCCCGTGGTGGAGGGGGTGCCCCCGGAGGCGGCGGCCGGCCTCGCCGACAGCCTCAACGGGGCCGTCGCGGTCGCCGACCGCCTGCCGCCGCACGCCGTCGAGGCGGCCGAGGCCGCCTTCACCGCGGGCGTGAACGCCGCCGCGGTCGTCGCGGGCACCGCCACCGCGGCCGCCGTCCTGGTCTGCCTGGTCGCCCTGCGCCACGTGCGCCCGCTCGGCGCTGAGGAGGAGCCGACCGCGCCCGCACCGGAGGCCGCTCCACTACCCTGAGGGGGCGAAGGGGGAGCCATGGGCGACGAGGACGGCCGGGTCGACGGGCGCACGGAGCGGGGGCGCCGGCGCCGCGCCGAGATCATCGAGGCCACGCTCGCCGTCGTCACGCGCGACGGGGCCGGCGGCGTCACCCACCGCACGGTCGCCAAGGAGGCCGGCATCCCCACCAGCTTGAGCGTCTACTACTTCGCCACCCTGGACGACCTGCTCGTGGCCGCCCTCTCCAGCGTCGCCGACGTCTACACCGCCCGCGTCCGCGAGATCATCGACCACCGCGACGACAAGCTCCGGGGCCTGGCCGAACTCCTCCACGAGTCGGCCGGGCCCGGCCGCGAGCGCGCCCTGGCCGAACGCGAGCTGTCCACCCTCGCCGCCCGCAGGCCCGCGCTGCGGCCGGTGGCGCGCGGCTGGCGCGAGAGCGTGGCCGAACTCGCCGCCGCCGTCACCGACGAACCCGAGGCCGTCGCCGCCGTCGTCGCCGCCTCCGAGGGCCTGTGCACGGCCCTGCTCCTCGACGCCGAGCCCGCGCCGGTCGAGCACGTGCACGGTGTCCTCGCGCGGGCGGCCGGCCTGCGCGCGGCCCCGACCGAGGGGGCCGGGCGGGGCCGCTAGGCCGCGTTGCGGACCGTTCCGGCCCGCGTCCCCGCCGTCCGCTCCACGGGCCGGCGCGGCGGGGCCGGCCCGTGGGCCCCGGGCTCAGGGGGCCGTGAGATAGGGCGGCAGCGGGGCGGCCGGGTCCTGGTCGGCGGCGGGGACCGGGGTGCCGAGGGAGCGGGTCATCGGGATGACGCCGGCCCAGTGGGGGAGCCCCACGTCGCCCGGCTCGTCGATGACGCCGCCATCCCGGACCTTGGCCGCGACCTCGTCCAGGTCGAGCCGGACGATGGCCGTCTGCGCCAGCTCCTTGGCGTCCGGCGGGCGGCAGTCGCCGGACCGGCCCGGCACCGCCGCGTCGAGCAGGGCGTCCATGGCCAGCGCGCGCTCCCCGGGGTCGGTGACCAGGCGGGCGGTCCCGTGGGCCGCCACCGAGCGGTAGTTGACCGAGTGGTTGACCGCCGACCGGGCGAGCACGATGCCCTCGGCGCGGGTGACGGTGACGCAGACCCGCAGGCCGTCCGCCGCCGCCCGCATCGGCCGGCTCCCCGTCGACCCGTGCAGGTACAGGCGCTCGCCCACGCGGGCGTACATGGTGGGCAGGACCACCGGGGCGCCGTCGACCACGAACCCCAGGTGGCAGATCCACTCGGAGTCCAGGATCGCGTGGACCGTCGCGCGGTCGTAGCGGGCCCGGTCGCGCTTGCGCGCCGGGGTGGTGCGGGGCGTCGCGGTGTAGGCCGCGCCGGGGCTGCTCTGCATGCTCGCCACCTTTGTACTAGTTGGAAAAAGACTTTGTCTTCATCCAATGGTACGACGCGCGGTGCCGGGCAGCCGGACGCGGGCGGACCCCGCGGAGCCGTGCTCCGCGGGGCCCGCCCCCACCGTCCGCCCCCACCGCCCGCCCCGGGGCGGGCGGCCCGTCCGCGGCGCCTACGGGCGGCGGTCGCCGTAGCGGGCGCCCACCGCCTCCGGCAGCGCGTCCAGCTCGGCCAGCTCGGCCGCGCCCAGCTTGATGTCGGCCGCGCCGGCGTTGGCGTCGAGGTAGCGCGGCGTCTTGGTGCCCGGGATCGGGATGACGTAGCGCCCCTGCGCCCGCAGCCACGCCAGCGACACCTGCGCGGCCGTGCCGCCCACGCGCTCGCCGATGCGGGTGATGGCCTCGGTGATGGCCTGGTTGGCGTCGATCGCGTCCGCCTGGAAGCGCGGGGTGGTGGAGCGCCAGTCGTCCGCCGGCAGGTCGTCGGCGCTGCGGAACCGGCCCGCCAGGAAGCCCCGCCCCAGCGGCGAGAACGGCAGGAACGCGATGCCGTTGGCCTCGCAGAACGGCACCACGTCGGCCAGCGCCTCGCGGCTCCACAGCGACAGCTCCGACTGCACGCTGGCGACCGGGTGGACCGCCATGGCGCGCTCGATGTCGCCGATCCCGGCCTCCGACAGGCCGAGCGCCCGCGCCTTGCCCGCCGCGACGGCCTCGGCCATGGCGCCCCAGGTCTCCTCCAGCGGCACGTCCGGGTCGACCCGGTGCAGCTGGTAGAGGTCGACGTGGTCGGTGCGGAGCCGCCGCAGGCTGGCGTCGATGCTCGCGCGCACGTGCTCGGGCCGCCCGTTGCGGACCATGCCGCCGGACCCGTCCTGCTCCAGGCCGACCTTGGTGGCCAGCACCGCGCGCTCGCGGCGGTCGGCCAGCGCCCGGCCGACCAGCTCCTCGTTGGTGTAGGGCCCGTACACGTCCGCGGTGTCGAGCAGGTTCACCCCGATGTCCAGGGCCCGGTGGATGACGGACACCGACACGTCGTCGTCGCGGCCGTGCGGGTCGTACCCGTGGGTCATGCCCATGCAGCCCAGGCCGATGACGCCGACCTCGGGTCCGGAATCCCCCAGCGTGGTGGTGAGCATGGTGCGTCCTTCCCGTGGCGTTCCGGCGGCCCCCTGGCCGCCCGCACCGACTCTGCACCCTGGAGTGGACTCAAAGGCAAGTCCGGCACCGGCGTACATTCGGCGTATGACAGCTACGAACCGCCGCGGTCTGACCATCGCCGCGGCCGCCGAACGCACCGGCCTGTCGCCCGACACGCTGCGCTACTACGAGCGCATCGGCCTCATCTCCCCGGTGCCGCGCACGGCCGCCGGTCACCGCGTCTACCAGGACGAGGACATCGCCCGGGTGGAGTTCGTGCTGCTCCTGCGCGCCACCGGCATGCCGGTCCGCGAGATGCGCACCTACTTCCGGCTGCTCCGTGATGGAGATCACACGATCCTGCGGCGCCGGGAGATGCTCGCCGCCCAGCGCCACCGCCTGGGGGAGCAGGAGCGGCGGCTGCGGGCCACCATCGACCACCTGGACCGCAAGATCAGGGTGTACGACGCGCGCCTGGTCGCCGCCGCGGAGCGGCCCGCGCCCGCGCCCGCCCCCGCGTGACGCGCGGCGGCCCGGCACCCCCGTGGGTGCCGGGCCGCCGTGCGCGGTGGGGGCGGCGCGCCGCGGGAGGAGGAGGGCGCCGCCGGACCGCGCGGCCGTGCCGCCGCGTAGGCCGCTAGTCGTGCGCGCCGACCCCGCCGATGCGGCACACCATCGTCGTGACGAAGGGCCGGAAGCCCTCCTGCTCGAAGAAGCGGATGTCGTCGGAGCTGCCCGCCAGCGCGGTCAGCTCGATGTCGCGGACGCCCAGCGCGCCCACCTGCCGGCGGACCTCCTCCAGCAGGCCCGAGCCCACGCCGGCGCCCGTGTGCTCGCGGCGGACGGCGAGGGTCTGCACCACGGCCACCCGGTCGCCGCGGTCCCACGACCCGTGCTGGTTCTCGCGGACGGTCACCATGGCGTAGCCCACGGGCTCGCCGTTGCGCTCGGCCAGGACGGCCAGGGTCTCGGGGTCGGCGAGCCACGCCAGGTACTGGCCGCGGCGGCGGCGCCAGGACTCGGCGCCGTCAACGGACGTGATGACGTCCTCCAGGTGCGGGGCCGTGGCCGTGTGCTGCTCGTGGAGCTCCCCCCACAGCTCGGCCAGCTCCTCGACCTCGTGCGCGCCGAGGTAGCGGAAGCGCAGCACGTCCGGTTTGGTCGCCAACGAAGTTTCCATGTTCTTCCCACCCGTTCCACCCGCGTCGATACGGCTCACATCGGCTTCGGTACACACCAGGCAAAGGTGTGAGCTGTGCTTCCGACAGTACGTGCGGCTCTCCGGTGCGCGTCGGGAATCACGGAGAAAAGGAGAGATCGACGTACCGGTACGGAAATTTCTTTGGTTTTTATGGAAGATGGGTCTCCGGTGCGCGCCCCCGCCGCCCCGCGCGCCACCCCCGCCCCGTCCGCCCCCGGACGCACGGGGGCAGGATGGGAGGCGCACCTCCGCCGCGCCCCGACGCCGTCCCCGAAGGAGCCCGCCGATGCCCGCCCACCCCGACGCCGCCCCCGCACCCGACCCCCGGGACCCCGGCCGGATCACCGTCCTGGCCCCCGGCGGCGTCGGCGGACTGCTCGCCGGCCTGCTCGCGCGGGCCGGGCGCACCGTCGACGTCGTGGCCACCCCGGACACCGCGGCCCGGATCGCGGCCGACGGCCTGCGCGTCGACTCCGCCGCCTACGGCGACTTCACCGCCGCCGTCGAGGCCGCCCCGCGGGCCCGCCACCGCCCCGGCGTGCTCGTCGTCGCCCCCAAGGCCACCGCCCTGGACGCGGCGCTGGACCGGGTGCCCGCCGACCTCGTCGGCGACGCCCTCGTGGTCCCGCTGCTCAACGGCTTCGAGCACATGGCGGCGCTGCGCGCCCGCTACCCCGACGCCCACGTGCTCTCCGCCGCCATCCGCGTGGAGTCGACCCGCGTCGCCCCCGGCCACATCGTGCACTCCAGTCCCTTCGCCGGCCTCGACGTCGCCTACTCCGGCGCACCCGCCGCCCGCGTGGAGGCGTTCGCCGCCGCCGTGCGCGCCGCCGGGCTCCCGGTCGAACTGCGCACCGACGAGGACGCGGTGCTCTGGCGCAAGCTGCACTTCCTGCTGCCCATGGCGCTGGTGTGCACACATGCCGAAGCCGATGTCGGCGCCACCCGCGCCGGCCGGCGCGCCGACCTCCTCGCCGTGGCCGGCGAGGTCGCCGCCGTCGCCGCCGCCCGGGGCGTGCGCCTGGACGCCGACCGGTTCGCGGCCGCGATCGACTCCGTCCCCGCCGCCACCAAGCCGTCGATGCTGCGCGACCGCGAGGCCGGCCGCCCCATGGAGGTCGACGCGCTCGGCGGCGCCCTGCTGCGGGCCGGCCGCGCCGCCGGGGTGCCCACCCCCGCCACGGCGCGCATCGTCGCCGACCTGGAGCGCGTGCGCCCCGCCGGGTGACCCGGGCCGTCCGGCCCGGCCCCGCCCGGCGGCCGGGCCGGACGGCCGCGACCGCCCCCCCGGCACAAACCCCCGCACGGCCCCGGACGTGCAGCGGATCACGTCCGGCACGCGGCCGCCGACGGCGCGTGCGCCCGCGCGCCTCCCCTACATTGGCACCATGATCGATGTGCGGCGGCTGCAGCTCCTGCAGGCGCTCGACCAGCACCACACGGTGGCCGGCACCGCGGAGGCCCTCAACGTCACCCCGTCGGCGGTCTCCCAGCAACTCGCGGCGCTCGCCCGCGAGACCGGGGTCACCCTCGTGGAGCGCAGCGGGCGCCGGTTCCTCCTCACCGGGGCGGCGCGCGTCCTGCTGGAGCACGCCGGGGTCATCTTCGCCGAGATGGAGCGCGCCGAGGCCGACCTCGCCCACTACGCCGAGGGCGGCGTGGGCGTGGTGCGCGTCGGCTCGTTCGCCACCGGCATCTCCGACCTGCTCGCCCCGGCCGTCGCCGCGCTGCGCGCCAGCCACCCCGGGTGGCGGTTCGAGATCGTGCAGGCCGAACCCGAGGAGAGCACCGAGATGCTGCGCACCGGTGCCATCGACCTCGCCGTCACCATGTCCTCGCCGCACCTGCCGCCCAGCGGCACCCGCGAGTTCCGGTTCGACCCCGTCATGGTCGAGCCGTTCGACGCGGTGCTGCCCTACCACCACCCGCTGGCCGCCTGCACCGACCTCGAACTGGGCGCCGACCTCGCCGACGCCGACTGGATCATGTCCGGCCCCGGGTCGGCCTGGTACGACTGCGTCACCGCCGCCTGCAACCAGGCCGGGTTCCAGCCGCGCATCGTGCACACCGTCGACGAGTTCAGCGCCGTGTTCGCGCTCGTCCAGGCCGGCCTGGGCGTGGCGCTGATGCCGCGCCTGGGCTGGACCGGGCTGCCCGCCCCGCACGTGGTCATCCGCACCGTCCGCAACACCGCCCGGCGGCACATCATCGCGCTCAGCCGGGCCGGCGCCGACCCCGAACCCCTGCTCACCGCGGTGCGCGAGGCGGCCGGCAAGGTCCCCGTGCCGTCGGTGGCCCCGCTGCTGGTCCCCGGCTCCGCCGGCACCGGCTGATCCCGCCGCCGGGGCGCCGCCTCACCCCTCGGGCAGCGGCGGCACGTCCCCGGTGCCGTCGAGCACGTCGCGCGCCGCGTCGCGCAGGTAGGCCGCCACCAGGCGGATCGGCCGCCACGCCCACCCGCCCCGGCGCCCCGCCAGCGACACCCGGCGCACCCCGCCCAGGTCGCCCAGCGGGGAGTGCACGACGCCGCGCCGGGTGGCCGCCGCCAGCTTCGGCATGACCCCCACCCCCAGCCCGGCCGCCACCACCTGCTCCACCACGTCCAGGTTGTCGATGCGGTGCCGGATGCGCGGCGCGAACCCGGCGCTGGCGCACAGCCGCCGTACCAGCTCGTCCTCGTCGCTGCCCCGCGAGTTGGCGATCCACGACGCGTCGGCCAGCGCCCGCAGCCGGCGCCGCGTCATCGGCCGGCTGCCGCCGGAGGAGGACCCCGAGGGCTGCGACAGCAGCAGCGGCTCGGTGCCCACCGGGTGCAGCGCCAGCGTGTCGGGGAACCGGCGCGGCACCAGGCTGTACTCGTACACCAGGCCCACGTCCGCGCCGCCCGTCTGCAGCAGCTCCAGCGCCTCGTCCGGCTCGTGCTCGATCAGCCGCACCTCGATGCCGGGGTGGTCGGCGCGCAGCCGGCGCAGCGCGGGCAGCACGATCGGCGGGCCCACGCTGATGAACGTCACCAGGTCGACCCGGCCCGCCGCCTCGCCCCCGCCCGCCAGCTCGTACTCGGCCGCCTCGACCCGGGCGAGGATGTCCACCGCCAGCTCCGCCAGCCGGTGCCCGGCCGGGGTCAGCCGCACCCTGCGGCCGTCGGGCGCCAGCAGCGGGACGCCCACCTCGCGCTCCAGCACCGCGAAGTGCTTGGACACCGCCGAGGTGCCCATGCCCGCGACCTCGCCGACCGCCGCCATCGTGCCCAGCCGGTCCAGCTCCACCAGCAGGCGCAACCGAGTCAGGTCCATCCACCGAAACTACACGGTCCGTCCACCAACGCTCCGTGGACAGAAACAAACGTCGCGGCTGCAATGGGCGGGTGATCATCTCCCTTCCCTTCAGCCCCCTGCGGCGTGTCCGCGTCCCGGCCCCGCTGCTGCTGCTCGCCGGGATGTTCGCCCTGCACGCCGGCAGCGCCCTGGCCGTGCGCGCGTTCGGCGACGTCGGCTCGTTCGGCGTCACCTGGCTCCGCCTGACGTGGGCCGCGCTGCTCCTGCTCGCCCTCAGCGGCCGGTCGCTGTGGACGGCGGTCCGCCGCGCCACCCGCCGTGAGCTGGGCGCCGTGGTGATCCTGGGCACAGTGAGCGCGGGGATGATGGCCCTCTACTCCGAGGCGACGGCGCGCATCGACCTCGGCACCGCCACCGCCCTGGAGTTCCTCGGCCCGCTCGCGGTCGCCGTCATCGCCATGCGCCGCCGCCGCGAACTGGTGTGGATCGGCGCGGCCCTCGCCGGGGTGCTGCTGCTGACCCGCCCGTGGGCGGGGCTGGTCGACCCGGTCGGCATCGCCCTGGGCGCCGCCGGTGCGGTGTGCGTCGCGCTCTACATCGTGCTCACCCAGCGGGTCGGCACGAGCTTCCGCGCCGTCCACGGGCTGGCCCTCGCGCTCACCGTGTCGGCCGTCCTCATGGCCCCGCTGGGCGCCCCGCGCGTGGCCGCCGACGGCGACGCCCGCCTGCTGCTGGTCACCCTCGGCATCGCGCTGCTCTACCCGCTGGTGCCGTTCCTGCTGGAGATGATGGTCCTCCAGCACATGAGCCGGACCGCCTACAGCACCTTCGTCAGCATGGAGCCCGCGATCAGCCTGGTCATGGGCCTGCTCCTCATCGGCCAGACCCCCGCCGCCGTCCAGGTCGCCGGGATGGCGCTGGTGGTGGTGGCCGGCCTCGGCGCGGCGCGCGGCGACCGCGGCGCCTACCCGCAGACGGCCGCCCCGCCCGCCCCGCCCGAGGCGGAGCCCCGGGCGGCAGCCGGGCCCGCCGACCCCGGCCCCGGACCGGCGGCCGCGCGCGAACCGGAGCCGGTGTGCTGAAGAACACGCGGGGGCCGGGGCGCCGCCCCGCCCCCGCTGTTCACCGCTCTCCCCGCCGCCCCCCGTACTTCTTGTGCACCGCCTGCTTGCTGATGCCGAGCACGGTCGCGATCTCACTCCAGGTGAACCCCTGCAGGCGGGCGCGCCGGACGTGCACCGCCTCCAGCCGCTCGACCTCGGCCTTCAGCCGCACGGTGGCGGCGAGCGCCTCGATCGGCGCGGCGTCGTCACGCACCGACGCGGCCAGCGGGGTGATCCGGTCGTCCTCCATACCCCGCAACCTATGCCGTGGACGGCACGCGCGCCACGGCGCCGCCCCGCCCGCCGGGCGCGGCGCGGTGGGACGGGCGGCCCCGCGCCATCCACTAGGGTCGGCTCAGACATGAGCGAGCACACAGATCTGGACCTGCTCCGCGCTTACGAGCCCGTTCTCGCCTACACCCGCGGAGAGCTGTTCTTCCCCTCAGATGTCGAGGCCTACATCCGCTGCTGCAGCCTGTGGGTGGAGGAGGCCGGCGGGGAACGCGAGGCCGTACCGGCGGGGGAGCTGACCGTCGAGCGCCTGGGGCGCGCCGAGGCGGAGTGGCCCGACCGGCACAAGCACCTGCGGTTCGTCCAGGAGTCCTCGCTGCGCGCCGAGGCCCGCCGGTTCCGCCGCACCGCCCGCCCGGTCATCCCCAAGAGCGGCCGGCTGGCCGCGGTCGGCGTGCTCGGCCGGGTCGTCGACGTGCTGGTCAAGCTCTCCCTGCTCATCCGCGGCGCCGTGCCCGGCGGGGTCGCGGCGGCCGCCGCCACCCGCTACCGCGACCGGGTCGCCGCAGCGGGCGCCACCTACTACGGGCGGGTCATCCGCGAGGGCGGCTACGTCGCGCTCCAGTACTGGTTCTTCTACGCCATGAACGACTGGCGCTCCACCTACGGCGGCGTCAACGACCACGAGGCCGACTGGGAGAAGGTCACCGTCTACCTGGCCGAGGACGCCGACGGCGGCCTGCGGCCCGTGTGGGTGGGCGCGTCCTCCCACGAGTACCGGGGGGACGACCTGCGCCGCCACTGGGACGACCCCGCCCTGGTGCGCGAGGGCGACCACCCCGTGGTGTTCGTCGGCGCCGGGTCGCACTCCCACCAGATGCTGCCCGGCGACTACCTCATCCAGGTCGACCCGGCCGTGCTGCGCGGCGTGGTGCGGTTCTGGCGCCGGCTGTCCAAGCGGCTGCTGCCCCGCGACAGCGCCATCGTCCGGCACGGCATCGGCGTGCCGTTCGTCGACTACGCCCGCGGCGACGGCACCCGGGTCGGCCCCGGCGCCGAGCACGCGTGGACGCCCGTCCTCATCGACGACACCACCCCGTGGGTGCGCGGGTTCCGCGGCCTGTGGGGCCGCGACACCCGCGACTGGTTCGACGGCGAGCGCGCCCCCAGCGGCCCCCGCTACGAGCGCGACGGCACCGTGCGCCGCTCCTGGGCCGACCCGCTGGCCTGGGTCGGCCTGCAGAAGGAGCCGCCCACCGAGGAGGCGGCCCGCGCCGGCCTCGCCGAGCACCTGCGCACCCTGGAGGAGGAGATCTCCGCCGCGGACGCCGAGATCGCCGCCGGCCGCGCCGAACTCCGCCGGCTGGCGTCGGCCCGCTCCGTGCTCTCGCGCGAGGCGGGCACCGGCCGCCAGGCCCGCGAGTACGGCGAGAAGGTCGACCGCGCCGAGGCCGACCTTGCCGCCGCCTACCGCACCCGGTCGCTGCTCGCCGACGAGTGCGACGTGCTGCGCGCCGCCCTCGCCGGCGACGCCCCGGTCCTCGCCGGACCCACCGCGCACCTCAAGTCCCCGCACCTGCCCTACGCCTCCGGCGAGCAGCGGCCCACCCGGTTCCTGCACGTGTGGGCCACCCTGAGCACCCCGCTGCTCATCATCGCCCTGGGTGCCATGCTCTTCCTGCACGGCCCGTTCACCGTCCCCGCGATGATCGGCGTGGTCCTGGTGTTCGCGATGGTGGACGCGTTCGCCCGCAGCAAGCTGATGTCCTTCCTCACCGGCCTGGCCGTGCTCATCGTGGTGGTGGCCGTCATCGCGGCGATCATCGCGGCGTTCCTCGCCAACTGGCGGGTCGCCCTGCTGGTGCCGCTGGCGGCCGTCGTCGTGGTGCTGCTCGTCGTCAACGTCCGCGACCTGCTGCGCCGCTGACCCGGCGCCGCCGCCCGGCCGCCCCCGTGTCAACGCCCCGGTGAACGGCCGCGTCCCAGCGGGCGGCCGGTCGCGGCCCCCGCACCGCCGCCGCGACGGTCCCGTCGCGTCCGGCCAGACTTTCCGCTCTGTCCGGAGAGTGGGAGGCCACCCCCCGCGCGGGGTATCAATAGGGCTCCACATCCGCGCGCGAGGGGCCGCCACATGACCGAACCCGGAACCGCCGGCCGTGCGGGGGCGCACGGACCGGCACCGCGCCCCGGCGGCACCGCGGGCACCGCGGCCGCCTCCGGGCCCGGCACGGTCCCCGCCCCCACCGTCGGCGCCGAGGAGGAGTTCTTCGTCGTCGACCCGGGCACCCGGGTGGCCACCGCCCGCGCCCCCGAGGTCCTCGCGGCCGCCGCCCGGCCCGGCGGGGCCGCCGGGCGCACCCGCGCCGAGCTGTGCGCCGAGATGACCCGCTACCAGGTCGAGGCCGCCGGGCCGGTCAGCCGCAACGCCGCCGAACTGCGCGGCCACCTCCTCACCGGGCGGGCGGCGCTGGTCGAGGCCGCCGCCCAGCGCGGCCTGGCGATCGCCGCCACCGGCACCGCCGTCCTCGGCGACGTCGCGTGCGCCCCGCTCAGCACCGGCGACCGCTACCGGGCCATCGCCGACGCCTTCGGGGCGCTGCGCGACGCCCACGCGGTCTGCGGCCAGCACGTGCACGTCGGCGTCGCCGACCCCGACACCGCCGTCGCGGCGGCCAACCACCTGCGCCCCTGGCTGCCGACGCTGCTCGCGCTGACCGCCAACTCCCCGTTCCACCGCGGCCGCGACACCGGCCACGCCAGTTGGCGGTGGTCCACCTGGTCCCGGCTGCCGTCGGCGGGCCCGCCCCCGCTGCTCGCGTCGGCGGCCGCCCACGACGAGGCGGTCGAGGACCTGCTGCGGTCCGGCGCCGCGCTCGACCGGCGGATGGTCTACTGGGACGTCCGCCCCTCGGCCCACCTGCCGACCCTGGAGATCCGCGTCGGCGACACCGCCGCCACCGTCGAAGAGGCGCTGCTGGTGGCGGTGGTCGTGCGCGGCCTGGTCGCCACCGCGCTCGCCGCGGTCGCCGACGGCCACCCGCCGCCCGCCCCCGACGACCGCGTCCTGCGGCTGGCGATGTGGCGGGCCGCCCGCGACGGCCTCGAAGGGTGCGCGCTCGACCCCGTCACCCGCGCCGTGCTGCCCGCCCGGCGGCAGGCCGAGGCGATGCTCGCGGCCGCGGCGCCCGGGCTGCGCGCGTGCGGCGAGGAGGACACCGCCCACGCCCTGCTGGGGCGGGTCGTCGCCGCCGGGTCGGGCGCCCGCCGCCAGCGCGCCGCCTACGAGCGGCGCGGCCGCATGGCCGACGTCGTCGACCTGCTCGTCCGCCAGACCCGGTTCGGCCTGGCCGCCGCCGACCGGTGAGCCCCGCCCGTGCGGGCCGGCCGCGGCTCAGTCGAGCCCGGTCGCCCGCACGGTGATGTTCAGCCGCCCGGCGTCCAGCCCGATCCCGGCGGGCCCGGTGCCCGGGCGCACGCGCGGCACCCCGTGGTAGGCGGCGCGCGCCGGGCCGCCGAACACGAACAGGTCGCCGCTGCGCAGCTCCACGTCGGTGTAGGGGCGGGTGCGGGTCTCGGTGTTGCCGAACCGGAACACGCAGGTGTCGCCGAGGCTGAGCGAGACCACCGGGACGTCGGCGCGCTCGTCGGCGTCGCGGTGCATGCCCATGCGCGCCTCGGCGTCGTAGAAGTTGACCAGCGCCACGTCGTAGGGCGGGTCGGCGGGGTCCGGCGGCGCCCCGTACGCGGCCTCGACGGCGCGCCGGGCCAGGCGCCCCAGCTCCGCCGGGAACGGGGTGACCGGGGTGCCGTCGGGCAGCGTCCGGGTATAGCGGTAGGGCTCCCAGTACCGGCCCAGCGCGGCCATCCGCACGCTCATCGTCCCGCCGCGCGGCATCCGGTGGCGGCGCATCCCGGCCGGGCCCGACGCCCACTCCCGGCACCGCCGCACGAGATCGCGCTGGGCGGCGGTGTCCAGCCACCCCGGCACGTGCACCGCGCCGGGGGCGACGGCGACCGGCCGGGCCGGGAACAGCGGTTCCTCCTCCATGCCCCCAGTCTCCCCGCAGCGGGGCGCGGCCGCACACGCGAGGGGCGGGACGCGCGTGCGCGCCCCGCCCCGGGCCGGCCGCGGCACGCCGCGGCCGGGGTGCTACGCGTCGGCCTCGACCGCTCCGGTGAAGCACAGGAGCAGGCTCAGGTAACTGGCCGAGTACGCGTTCTCGGCGCTCTCCTCGGCGGCCGGGGTCTCCAGCCCTTGCAGGTCCAGGATGAACGTCATGGCGCTTCCTTCGTTCGGGGGATGGCGGCCGGACGGGTCGCCGGCCGCGGCGGGCACGGGCCGCCCGGGGGGCGCGGGCCGCCCCGGGCGGCCGGGCGGCCTAGGACTCGTCGGCCTCGGCGATGCCGGTGAAGCAGAGCAGGGCGCTGAGGTAGCTCGCGCCGAGCTCGGCGCTCTCGGCGGCGGGGGTGTCCAGCGACTGCAGGTCCAGGATGAACGACATGGTGCTCTCTCTTTCTGTCGGGGTCTCCGACGGCGCGGAGATGATGCCCGGGCGGAACGTCCGCGGTCCGGGCGGAGATGGACGTCTGTCGTCTGCCAAAAGGCGCAGTGAGGAGTTGCGGGGTCCTTTCTGTCGGGCGGGACGGTGCGGGCCGGTCCGCCGGTCAGCCGCCGCTCGGGGGCGGCGGGGGCGGGGTCAGGAAGGGCAGCAGCGGGGGTCCGCCGCCGCGCGCGGCGGCGAGGGCGAGCAGCACCCCGGCGCCGCCGGTGGCGAGGTCCATGGAGACGCGCATCAGCTGGTCGCCGGGCAGCGCGACCTCGCCGCGCACGCCGACCATGTACCAGCGCAGCCGGTCGCGGGTGTGCGCGATGGCGTCCTCCAGCCGGTCGTCGGGGGCGGCCGGGTCGCGCAGGTGCGCGAGGGTGCCCATCAGCCCGGCCGTGCCCTGGAAGAGCATCGGGAAGACGCCGAACGCGGGCTCGGCGGCGCGGCGGATGCGCGCGAGGGCGGCGGCGAAGGCGTCGTCGTCGCGGTGGCGCAGGTACTCGCGCAGCACCAGGCCGATGCCGGCCGAACCGTCGGCCACGTAGGGCAGGGTGCGGCGGCCGTCGTCGACGTGCAGGGTGTCGTCGTCGGCGCGGTGGGCGCACCGCCCCAGGTCGTCGGTGAGTTCGCGGCGGGCGGTGTCGAGGTGGGCGGGGTCGCCGGTGGCCTCGTAGAGCCGCACGGCCAGCAGCGCCACCCCGCTGCGCCCGTGCAGCAGCCCGGTACGCGGCCGGCCGGCGGCGCCCGCGGCGGGCCGCGGCCGGGCGTGGAGGCGTTCGGCGGTGCGCAGGGCGGCGTCGCGCAGCCCGCTGTCGCCGAGCAGGTCGGCGAAGTGCAGCCGGTTGAGCGCGATGCCGCTGAGGCCGGCGAACAGGTCGTCGCCGAGGGCGGTGTCGTCGTCGCCGGCGGCGCGGTCGAGCACCTCCAGGGCGTCGTCGCGGCGGCCGGCCTGCTCCAGGGCGTGGGCGATGCCGTGCAGCCCGTCGTAGAACCCGAGCCGGTGCGGTGACGCCTGGGTGCGCACCCGGTGCAGCAGCCAGTCGATCCACCCGTCCTCGACGCCGTGCCCGGCGGCGGACAGGGCGTGTACGACGCCCGCCGCGCCGTGCGCCAGGCCCAGGGCGGAGATGCGGAACTGGTCGACGTCGCCGGGGAACAGCCGGTCGGTGCGCTCGGGGGTGGCGCTGAGGGCGATCGCGCGGGCGATCGACGCCTCGATGGCGGGCCAGTCGGGGGTGCGCCGGGTGCCGCCCGCGATCAGCGCGGCGGAGCGGGCCATCTCGGCGTCGGTGCCGGCCCAGGGGGAGCCGTCCAGGGCGAGGTCGGCCAGCACGGACTCGGCCCAGCCGTCGGGGACGGGGAAGACGTCGCGCACCGCGTCGACCAGGGTTCGGGCGGTCCCGGTGTCGAGGGTGAACAGCACGGTCAGCGGGAGGAACACCGACACCCGCAGGCACGCCAGCGCGTAGCGGTCGGCGGCCAGGGGGCCGCGCCGGTCGGGCGGGACGAACCCGGGCGCGCCCATGCCGGAGCGCGTCGTGTCGTCGGCGTCGGCGGCGATCTCGAAGTCGACCAGGGCGACCCGGCCGTCGGGCCGGACGAGCACGTTGTTGGGGTGCAGGTCGCCGAACGCCACGCCGCGGGCGTGCAGCCGGTCGAGGACCCGGGCGACGGCGTCGGTGGTGTCGAGCGCCCAGCGGGTGAACTCGGCGACGGCCGCGGGGTCGGGCTCGGGGTGGACCAGCGGGTGGCGGGCGACGGTCTCGGCGCTGAGCGTGGCGCCCTCGACGTACTCCTCGACCAGGAAGTGGTGCTCCCACGCCTCCAGGTGGCCGCGCAGCCCGACGACCCCCTCGACGCCGGACAGCCGGGTGAGGATGTCGCGCTCGTGCAGCAGGCGGGTGACCGCGTCGCGCCCGGTGTGCTCCAGGCCGGCGTGGGGGCGGGCCTCCTTGAGGACCACGGTCGCGCCGGTGCGGAGCTCCTCGGCGAGGTAGATGCCGCCGCCGTTGGAGAAGTGCAGGGCGGAGCGGATGCGGTAGGGGAAGTCGGCCGGGGTCTCGGCCGCGCGCCGGCGTTCCAGGTGCGGCCGGAGGAACTCGGGCGGCGTCACCCATTCGGGGTGGCGGAACACGGGTTCGCGGCGGTCGGGGACGAGGCGGCCCTCGGGGTCGGCCATGGCGGGTACCGGTACCCCGTATTCGTCGCGGACGTAGCGCATGGCGAAGGCGCCGTAGCGAATGTAGAGGGGGCCGTCGCCCCACCGCAGATCGCTGAGGATGTAGGGGCCGCCGAGTCCGCGCAGGCTCTCGGAGAGATCGTCGAGTGTGGCGCGCAACACATCGTCGTCGGTCGGGTAAACGGTGATGAATTTGCCGCTTCCGGAGCGGTCGGCGTACTTGAGATTGCGCGAAATCAACGCGGACTCGCTCAGCAGGAACTTGAATGCGATCCCGTGGGCGACGCAATACGCCGATGTGATGTCGAGGACCTTCTGGGCGGTTTCCCTATTGGCCGATACGTGGACCTTCCAGCCCTGCGCGGGAAGGCGCGCCCCCTGCGGGACGCAGTGGAACCACGTGCCGTCCTCCCTGGTCACCCAGTTCTCATGCGGCGGGTCGTCGGCCTGCCGGTAGCGCTCGCGGGTGGCCGTCCACTGCTGCGGATCATCGTAGAAGAGTCGGTCTGCCAGGCAATAGGGAAAGTAATTGAGCTTCATGCCCACTTCGCCGGGTCGTCGCTGTTCCTCGTCGTGCCGTCACTTAGGAGTATTCGGTGGGGATGCGGCGTGTCAAGCTCGGGTGACCCGGTTTGGTCGGGTGCGGACGGGTGGTTACCGAAGAGTATGCGGAAATGATCTTCCGGCATATTCCAGATGTATCGCGTGCTGAGCTGGTGAATTGCCTACTAAAGGAATTCGTATCCCCGATCCGGGTGCCGCGCGCGGAGTCGCCCGGAAGTCGGGGGAACGGTTATGTGGCCTTCGGGATGTAGACCCCGATTTCATGTCTGATTTCGCCCGTTATACGCATGTGATGGTCCATTGCGGACGCGGGATTGCAGAAGGGCGTGCATGCGGAGGTGCATCCGGGGGCGCATCCGGTCGCGCGCGGCGCCCACCGCCGCCCCGCACGCGGCGCGGGAGGCGGCGCAGCGCTCCCGGGGACCGGTATCGTGGAGCCGCGTCGAGAGCCGTTGCGGACGAACCGGGGAGGTGGGGCCGATCATGAGCCAACCTCCCAGTACCGGATAGCGCACGCGCCCCGCCCGCCGCGCGCGTGCCCTCAGGCCGTCCTCCGCAACGACCACGCCCAGGGGTTCCCCATGCCGCAGCGCCGCACCCTCGCCTGGCTGCCCGGCCTCCGCGCCGCCCAGCAGGTACGCCGCACCACCGACCGCCGCCGCCCCGCCACCGACGGCGCGCCGGCCCCCGAACTCTCCCTGGACCCGCGCCGCGAGACCCACCCCTCGCGCCCGGTCGAGGACAGCGTCATCGACGCCGCCGTGTACGTCGACGGCCACCGCCGCACCGCACCCGACGACCTCGGCGAACTGCACCGCTCCACCCCCGACGACCCCGGCGCCCTGGCCTGGATCGGTCTGCTCAAGCCCTCCAGCACCCAGCTCCTCGCCGCCGCCGACGAGTTCGGCCTGCACGAACTCGCGGTCGAGGACGCCATCGTCGCCCACCAGCGCCCCAAGCTCGAACGCTACGACGACACCCTCTTCGTCGTCCTCAAGGCGGCCCGCTACGTCGACGCCGACGAGACCGTGGAGTTCGGCGAGATCCACGTCTTCACCGGCCCCAACTTCGTGCTCACCGTCCGGCACGGCGACGCCCCCGACCTGTCCACCGTCCGCCGCCGCCTGGAGGGCGACCCCCGCCTCCTCGCCCTCGGCCCCGAGGCGGTCCTCTACGCCATCCTCGACGCGGTCGTCGACGGCTACGCCCCCGTCGTCGCCGGCCTGCAGAACGACATCGACGAGATCGAGACCCAGGTCTTCGACGGCGACCCCAAGGTCTCCCGGCGCATCTACGAACTGTCGCGCGAGGTCATCGAGTTCCAGCGCGCCACCCACCCGCTGCTGGGCGTCCTGCGCTCCCTCACCGGCGACGTCGAGCGGGCCGACTCCCACGACGAACTCCGCCGCCACCTGCGCGACGTCCACGACCACGCCACCACCGTCGCCGAGCGCGTCGACGGCTTCCGGCAGATGCTCCAGGACATCCTCGCGGTCAACGCCACCCTGGTCACCCAGGCCCAGAACGAGGAGATGCGCCACCTCACCGAGGCCAGCTACCAGCAGGGCGAGGTCACCAAGAAGATCTCGGCGTGGGCGGCCATCCTCTTCGCCCCCACCCTGGTCGCGGGCGTGTACGGGATGAACTTCACGCACATGCCCGAGACCCACTGGGCGTTCGGGTACCCCTTCGCCATCAGCCTCATGGTCATCGGCTGCCTCGTCCTCTACGCCGCCTTCAAACGCCGCAACTGGATGTAGGACCCGCGCGGGCGCCCGTCCGCACGGGCGCCCGGGTGCCGGTTCATCCCCGATGAGCCATAGCGCCTCCGGCCGCGCACCCACGCGCCGGGGCACCGGGGGTCAGCGCGCCGACCGCTCGCCCTCGGTCCACGCCGTCAGCGACCGCCCCTCCAGCGCGGCCGCCATCAGCTCGGGGAACCGGTCGGGCGTACACGCGAACGCCGGCACCCCCAGCGCGGCCAGCGCCGCCGCCCCGCTCCGGTCGTAGGACGGCGCCCCGTCGTCGGACAGCGCCAGCAGCACCACCACCCGCACCCCCGCTGCGGTCATCGCGGCGATCCGGCGCAGCGCGTCGTCGCGCACACCCCCGTCGTGCAGGTCGCTGACCAGCACGAACACCGAGTCACGCGGGCGCGTGATCAGGCCCTGGCAGTAGGCCACCGCGCGCGCCACGTCGGTCCCCCCGCCCAACCGGGTGCCGAACAGCACCTCCACCGGATCGGCGAGCCGGCCGGTCAGGTCCACCACCGAGGTGTCGAACACGACCAGCGACGTGCGCAGCGCCGGCATCGACGCCAGCACCGACCCGAACACCCCGGCGTAGACCACGGACGACGCCATCGACCCGCTCTGGTCCACGGCCAGCACCACGTCGCGGCGCACCCCGCGCGACCGCCGACCGTACCCCACCAGCGTCTCCGGCACGACCGTGCCCCGCTCCGGCAGGTAGTGGCGCAGGTTGCGGCGCAGGGTGCGGTCCCAGTCGACGTCGGCGGCCCGTCGCGGCCGCCGGGTGCGCGCCGACCGGTCCAGCGCGCCGCGCACCACCGAACGGGTCCGCCCCGCGAGCCGCCGCTCGACGTCGGCCACCACCCGGCGCACCACGGCGCGCGCCGACTCCCGGGTCTGCTCCGGCAGCACGCGGCTCAACTCCACCAGCGTGCCCACCAGGCGCACATCGGGCTCCACGGCCTCCATCAGCTCCGGCTCCAGCAGCAGCCGCTCCAGGCGCAGCCGCTCCACGGCGTCGGCCTGGAGCACGCGCACCACCTCGGCCGGGAAGAACGACCGGATGTCGCCCAGCCACCGCGCCACCGCCGGCGCCGACGCCCCCAACCCGCCGCGTCGGGGCCCGCCGCCGTCGCCGCGGTCGTACAGCGCCGCCAGTGCGCCGTCCATCCGCGCGTCGGCGCCCGACGGCTCCCCGCACGCGTCACCGGCCGCCGCCCCGAGGACCAGCCGCCACCGCCGCAGCCGCTCGGCCGCCGTCCCGCCGTCGCCGTCCACGGCACTCGCGTCGTCCACTCCGCCACCGCCCTTCGTCCCACACCGCTTCCCGCCATCCCCGCCCGCGATCCCGCCGGGACGGGTCACGCGTCTCCCTGCGCCGTTCCCCCCTTCCTGGAAGGCGGCACCTCCCGGCGCCGCCCGCCCGAGAACCCGCCCGCGCACCTCGGCACCCCCGCCGACCTCAAGGCCTCGGAGGCGGACACGCGTCCGTCCCGCCTCCCGCGCCGACCCGTGTACCACCCGCACCCGCGGTCTTGCCCGTGCGGGAGGACGCCCTCGTCCGCCCGCCGCCTCTTCCGCCGATGTCGGCGGGCCTGCGGTCGCTCCGTACCGGCGGGTTCGCGTCGCCCCGGCGCCCGCTCGGGGGAGCGGCGCGCCATCGTGCGCCGTGGAGGGGTGCCGGGCGCGGGGCGCTCGGGCTCTGGGGGCGTCGCTGAGCGTCCGCCCGCTGTGCGGTGGTCTCCCCTCCTTCTTCATCCCGGCGCGGGCGGTGCTCGTCGCCATCGCGCGGCCGCCTCACGGCGTCGCCTCCGGGCGCGGGTGCGGGCGGCCGTCCGGCCCCGCGACACTGTTCGGCGGGGGTGCGCCCAGCAGGGCCGCCGCCGCGGCCAGGGCCGGGGCGGCCCGGTCCGCGTCGAACGCGGTGGCAGTCCCCGTCCGCTCCGGCGCGGCACCGGACCGCCGCACCCGCTCCCCGATGGCCCGCCGCTCCGGGGCGGCGAAGCCGCCGAACGCCCGGCGCAGCAGCGGCAGCACCGAGGTGAACGCCTCGGGCGCCAACCCCGCCAGCCAGCCGTCGACCAGCGACAGCAGCGTCTCGTCGTGCACGAGCAGCAGGCCGCTGCCCGACAGGAACCCCTCGATCCACGCCGCCGCCCGCTCCGGCGGCACCGCCCGCGAGGTGGCGCGGCCCATCCGCGCGGCCGCCGCCCCCGCCGCCGTCCGCCCGCAGTCGAGCAGGATGCGCTCGGCCCGCCCGGCCACCCGGCCCGGCACGTCCGCCCGGTCGGCCACCGCCGCCAGCGCCGCCAACCAGTCCGCCACCGCGTCGCCGCCCAGCAGCACCGCCGCCCCGTGCACGCCGTCGACGGCCCGCACCATCGGGGCGGCCGCGTCGTCGCCCAGCCCCGACAGCGCCGGACCCAGCCCCGCGCACACCCGCGCCAGCAGGTCGACCGCGACCCGCCGCAGCGCACCCGCGTCCAGGCCCCGCACGTCGCCGTAGCGCGCCGACCGCGCCAGCGGCGGCAGCGCCGCCATCAGGTGCTCGATGTCGCCGTCCTCGGCCGCCCGGGCGGCCAGTTCCGCCAGCGCCGCGGCGACCGCGTCGGGCAGGTCGGCCTTCAGGCACTCCTCGGTCAACCGGGTCAACCGGGGCAGGCCGGACCGGCGGGCGAGGTCGGCGGCGCGCGCGCCCGCCGCGGCGGCCACGGTGCCGCCCCAGCGGCTCGCCTCGATCAGCGCCAGGTCCAGCTCCGGCGCCCACACCAGCGTCCACGCCTCGCGGAACGTCCCCCGCGCCCGCGCCCCGCCGTCGCGCGGCACCCCCCACTCGACGCCGAGCAGCCGCAACCGGTGCAGCAGCGCGCTGCGCCGGCGCGCGGTCTCCTCGCGCAGGTCGAGATCGAGGTCGCGCGGCACCGCCTCGGGCCGCAGCCGCAGCCGCCGCCGCTCCGCCGCGAGATCCCGCTGCAGCGGCACCATGGGCGTGTCGGCGGGCACCGACCCCAGCCGCTCGCCGACCGCCATCGCGTCGTGCACCAGGCCGGCGCGCAGCTCCGACCCCTCGCACAGCACCGCCGACACCGCCTCGGACAGCTCCGCCAGCCCCGCAAGCGGCCGGCCGCGCAGTGCCGCCAGCGCCTCGCACAGCCGCACCGCCTCGATCACGTGCGCCGACGACACCGGCTGGTCCTCCGCGCGCAGCCGGCGGGCGGCCTCGGTCAGCCACCGCTCGACCGGGCGGTCGGGCACCGTGAACAGGTGGTGGTACCAGCCGGGGGAGCGCACCCCCGCCAGATAACCCGACGCCGCCGCCAGCCGGCCGTGCGTCCACGGCACCCACGTCGCGGCGGTCCGCGCCCTCGGCAGGCCGCGCAGCAGCGCGTCGTCGTCGGCCACGCGCGGGTGCTCCAGCAGAGCGGGGACATGCCAGGCGCCGCACACCACCGCGATCCGGCGGCGGCCCGCCCGCAGCGCCGCCCGCAGCACCCGGCGCATGTGCGCCTCGCGCCGCGCCTCCCGGGCGTCCTCGGGCTCCGGCGCCAACTCGGCGCGCACCGCCGACATGGCCTCGGCGATCGCCGGGAACGGCGACGGCTGCCCCGGGGCGGGGTCGCCCCGCTGCTCCACGACGTCGTCCCACCAGCGCTCCGGGTCGTCGTAGCCGGCGGCCTCGGCGAGCACGCCCAGCGGGTCGACGCGGGTGCGCTCGCGCGCGGCGCCGTCGGCGTCGGGATCGGGAGCGGGTGCAGCGGGCTCGGCGGCCGCGGCCAGGCCGACCGCGGCGGGCAGGTCGCAGAACCGCACCTCGACACCGTGCTCGACGGCGTAGCGCAGCGCCTGCCACTCCGGGGAGAACACCGCGTACGGCCAGAACGACGCGCGGCCCGGGTCGCCCGGCACGTAGGCCAGCAGCGCCACCGGTGGCTCCAGCCCCGGCACCAGGTGCACGAGCCCGTCCGCCTCGGGCGGCCCCTCGATCAGGACCGCGTCGGGCCGCAGCTCGGCCAGCGCCGCCCGCACCGCCCGCGCCGACCCCGGGCCGTGGTGGCGCACGCCCAGGACGTGCACGCGGTCGGTGTCGACCCGGCGCATCAGCGGTCCACCTCGCGGCAGGCGCGGTAGAAGTCGGCCCAGCCGTCGCGCCCGCGCACCACCGTCTCCAGGTACTCGCGCCACACCACCCCGTCGGAGACCGGGTCCTGCACCACGGCGCCGTGCACCCCGGCGGCGACGTCGGCCGCGCGCAGGGTGCCGTCGCCGAAGTGCGCCGCCAGCGCCATGCCCTGGGTCACCACCGAGATCGCCTCGGCGGTGCCGAGCGTGGCGCTGGGCGACTTCACCCGCGCCCGGCCGTCCTCGGTGGCCCCCTGCCGCAGCTCCCGGAACACGGTGACCACCCGCCGGATCTCCGCCAGGCTGGTCGGCACCTCGGGCAGCTCCAGCGACCGGCCCAGCTCGCCGACCCGGCGCGCCACGATCCCCACCTCCTCCTCCGCCGTACGCGGTACCGGCAGCACCACCGTGTTGAAGCGGCGGCGCAGCGCGCTCGACAGGTCGTTGACGCCGCGGTCGCGGTCGTTGGCGGTGGCGATGACGTTGAACCCGCGCCGCGCCTGCACCTCGGTGCCCAGCTCCGGCACCGGCAGGGTCTTCTCCGACAGCACGGTGATCAGCGCGTCCTGCACGTCGGAGGGGATGCGGGTCAGCTCCTCGACGCGCGCGATGCGGCCCTCGGCCATGGCGGTCATGACGGGGCTGGGCACCAGCGCGGCGCGCGACGGCCCCTCGGCCAGCAGCCGGGCGTAGTTCCACCCGTAGCGCACCGCCTCCTCCGGGGTGCCGGCGGTGCCCTGCACCAGCAGGGTGGAGTCGCCCGACACCGCGGCGGCCAGGTGCTCGGCCAGCCACGTCTTCGCGGTCCCGGGCACGCCGAGCAGCAGCAGCGCGCGGTCGGTCGCCAGGGTGGCGACGGCGACCTCCACCACCCGGCGCGCCCCCACGTACTTGGGGGTGATCTCGGTGCCCCCGGGCAGGGTGCCGCCCAGCACGTAGGTGGTGACCGCCCACGGCGACAGCCGCCAGCCCGGCGGGCGGGGGCGGTCGTCGGCGGCGGCGAGGGCGGCGAGTTCCGCGGCGAAGTCCTGCTCGGCGTGCGGGCGCAGGACGGCCGCGGGCACGTCAGGGGTCACAGCAGCTCCTCGTACATGTCGGAACGGAATCGCAGGACGCGGACGAGCCGCGCCCGGGGGTCGCGGTCGGCGGCCCCGGCGAACGGGGCGAACAGCGGGTGCAGCTGCGGCGGCATCCACGCCTCGGCGCGCTCGCACACCCCGTGCAGCGCCGACCCCGCGCCGCCGGGGTCGGCCGCCCGCATGATGCGCGCGGCGGCCGCGCCCAACTCCCGGGTCCACGGGCACTCCAGGTGCTCGACGGCGGCCAGCAGGGCGCGCGGGGAGTCGGCGGCGCGGGCGCGGCGCAGCGCCCAGGCGCACCGCTGCGCGGCGGGCAGCAGGGCGAGCAGCGCCGGGCCCCGGCTGCCGCGCATGTCGTGGCCGCGGGTGAGCCGGCCCAGGACGGTCGGGACCAGGGCGCGCGCCCACGCGGCGTCGCGCTGCACCACGGCGGCGTTGGCCAGGGCGTCGACCAGGTCCCAGTCGCCCGACTCGGCGGCCAGCCGCACCACGCGGGCGCGGTCGCCGCCGAGGTGGTCGGTCCACACGTCGAGCGGGGCGTGGGTGACCAGGGTCCACAGCCACTCGCGGCGGACCTCGCCCGGCGGGACGCCCGCGGGTGCGCTGAGGTCGAGGTCGCGGGCGAGCGCGGTGTCGCCCAGGTCGGGCAGGCGCACCCGGGGCCGGCCGTCGGGGCCGGGGCGGATGTGGCGGCGGGCATGGGCGGCGAGGCGCGCGCCGTGCGCGGTCCCGGGCAGCCGGGCCAGCAGCGCCCGCGCGGCGGCGCGCACCCGGGGTACCGGGTCGGCCAGCGCCTCCACCAGCAGCGGCTCGTGGCCGGGGGAGAGGCGGTCGTCGAGGGATTCCAGCATCACCCGGCGCCGCCCGGGGTCGGCCGCCCGCCACTGCTCGGCGGTGAAGGGGCCGACGGGGCGGAGCCGGGCGGCGAACGACCAGCGCGGGTCGAGGTCGGCCAGCCACGCGGCCCGCGCGCCGCCGGCCCGCAGCACCGCCCGCCCCAGGGCGTGGTCGCGGGCGCCCCGGTCGAGCAGGTCGGGCAGCAGCTCCGGGGGGACGCGCAGGCCCCTGTCGCCCGCCAGCGCCAGCCACTCGGCCAGCAGGCGCCCGGCGGCAGCGGCGCGGCGGCGCTCCTCCGTGCCGGACCGGGGGCCGGGCTCGGCGGCGGCGCGGCCGACCGGCGGACCGGCGGCGGCGGGGGAGGCACGGCGGTGCCGCAGCGGGCGGCCGATGGTCGGCGGCGCCCCGCCGGGGGCGTCGCCGGCGGCGCGCGGGTCGCCGGCGGTCGCGGCGTCGGTGGTGGCGGACGGCGGGCCGGCCACGGGGGCGTCGCCGGCGGCGGACGCGCCGCCGCCGGCCGTGCCGCCGCGCACCGGGGTGGGGCGGCCGCCGGCCGGGGCGGCGCGGCCGGACGCCGGGCCCCCGCCGGTGGAGGGGGCGGTATCGGCCGCGAGCAGGGCGCGCAGCCGGCGGGCGGCGGCCGGGCCGACGACCGGGGTGGTCTCGGCGGGGGCGGGCGGTAGCGGGACGGCCCGGCCGGGCAGCCGCCCGGCGCGGTCGCGCACCACCACCAGCGCGGCGCGGTCGAGCAGCGCCAGGGCGGGGTCCTCCTCGGCGGTCGCGGGCACGCCGGGCGGCGCGGGCGCGGCTCGGCGCGCGGTCCCGATGAGCGCGGCCGACACCAGATCGGGCCACGTACTGGTCTCCGGCACGGGCGGGCGGTCCTCTCCACGGGGGTGCGGTCGGACACGGTCGTGTCGGGCCCCGGAGCGGGGCCGCCGGTGGGCGGCGGCCGGGGCGGCGCAGGTCAGCCCGCGCGGCCGGCCCCGTTCCGGCGGGGACGGGCGAGGGGGGCGCGGCCGGAGTCGGAGCCGGTTCGGCGCCGGGACGGCGGCGCTCCACCGGGTTGCACCGGGGCGGGGGGAAGGGGTGCGGTCATGGGCTCCTCACGTCGATCGTGTCGGGGGTATCGCTGCGGCCGGCCACCGGTGCGGAGCCGCCCGGGGCGGCGGTGCCGCCGAGCGGTGCGCGCACGAAGGTCCGGTACGCCCACCGGGCCGGGACCGCGACGCGGGGGTGGCCGCTCGGCGGCCCGATGGATCAGCGGGCGGAGCCGCCGCGGCGCTTCCCGTGCGTGCGCGGGGTTCGCGGAACCCGGTCGGCCCCGCCGCCGGTCGGTGGTGGTCGGGGTGGGCTCCTGCGGACGACGGCCATCGCGGCGCGGGTGCGGCCAGGCGCTCCTCCTCGTCGCAAGGTCCGGGCCTCCGTTCGGTGGTGTGGCGGGACGAACCGGGCGCGGCACCGCCTCCCGGGCGGTCGCGGTCGGTGCGCCGTGCGGGCAGGGTCAGGTGGCGGACGAAGAGAGGACGCCGTCGTGGGCGTTCTTCGAGCGTTCGCCGCGCGCGGGGTGGCGGACCCGGATCACCTCCCGTCGGCGGACCCGCGTCGACCGGGGCGCGACCGGGGCGGGCCGACGGTGACGGCCGCACCGGGACCGCCGCCCCGGGGCCGGGGGCGGGGGATGCGCACGACGGAGAGGGGGGCGCGGACGCCGGGGGCGTCGTCCTGCCGCGCCGCCGTGACGGTGCCGTGGCGGGGCGAACCCTCCTGCCGCCGGACCGAGGACGCGTCGGCGCGGGCGGTGGCCCGGGCGTGGGGGACGGGGGCGGCGGACGGCTGTCCGGATGTCGCGGTGGTCATGCGGCTCCCTGCGGTCGGAGGGTTCGGCGGTCACGGTCGAGGATGTGCGCGGTTGCGTGTTCTGCGAGGTCCGTGCGGCGCGGGCAGGCCCGGCGCACGCGCCTTGGGTCGGCGGTCACGGCGGTGGGGAGTCGGGAGCGAGGTGGACGGGGTCGGCGCCGTCGGGCCAGACGGTGAGCGGACGCAGGCCGTGCGGGGTCCACTCGGCGGCGACGGTCGCGGGCGCGCCGCCGCTCGCGGCCGCCCACCGCCACGGCGGGGCGGCGTCGGCGTGCAGCGGCAGCGCCGCGCCCGAGGGGTCGGCCAGCCACCAGCCGTCGGCGCGGCCGACAACGGCGTCGCGCACGACCACCGGCCAGGCGTCGAGCCAGGGGTCGGCCGCCACGGCCGGGGACCAGGAGGCGAGGGCGTCGGCCACCGTCCCGCCGGGCGGGGGGCCGCAGGGGCGTTCGGCGTCGCGTCGGACGACGGCCGCCCGCCACTCGGCGGGGTGGAACGCGAGGTCGGCGTCGATCTCGGTGCCGACCTCGGCGGGGGAGTCGGGGGTGCGGCCGTGCGGGGCGAACGCGGTCAGCATCGCGACGCGGCCGGTGGCCGCGCCGCGCAGCCACACCCGCCGCCCGCGTACCTGGTCGGCCGGGAAGTCGCACCGGCCCAGCACCCGCCAGGTGTCGCGGACGGGCGCGGCGGTGTCGGCCGCCGACGGCAGGCCGACGCGGGCGCGCACGGCGGCGCGCAGGTGCGGGGGGAGGGCGTCGCCCCGGCGGTGACCGACGGCGAGCAGGCGCAGCAGCGCGAGTTCCTCCAGGAGCCGTCCGGGCCAGTCGGGGGCGGTGCCGATCCGGCCGAGGGCGCGCACGCGCTCGGCGGCGCGGCCGGCCTGGGCGTCGACCAGTCGGGCGGCCATGTCCTCCCAGGCACCGGGGCCCGCGCCGTGCGCGGCGGCCAGCCCGGACTCGACCTGGTCGCGCAGCCACAACTCCAACTCGGCCAACCCGGCGGCCACCCGCTCCGCACGCCGCCGCGCCCGCCGCCCGGCGGGACTCTCATCCCCCTCGGCGCCCGCCGGCCCGGCCGCCCTGGACCGACCGGACCCCGGCCCGTCCACCGGAGCAGGGGAACCGGCCCCGCGAACGGCGCCGCCGGGACTCACGGGCACCGGTGCGGACGAGCCGGTCCGCCGAGCGGACGTCGGCGCGAAGGAGCCGGTCGGCGGTGCGGCCACCAGGTCGGTGGAATCAGCCCGGCGGTCGGACGCCGGGCCACGGGAATCGGTCCCCTGCGTGGCGCTCTGCTGACGAGCGCGAGGGGCCTGCCGGGAATCGCCTCCCGCGGCCACGGGCGCGGGGGTACGGGGCGGGACGCCCTCGACACCGCCCTGCCCCGGCCGGGATCGGCCATCCGCGGGGCGGTCCCCACCGGCCTTCCAACGTTCGCTCACACCCCGAAACTACGCCCCGGGTACGACATTTTCCGACCCCGGGCGGGCACCTCGCCCCCCTCACTGACCGGCCCCAACGCCTCAGTCCGGACGCCGAGAGGGAGCAGGATCGGGACGCGCGGGGGCGTGCGGGCGACGCGGCTCCCCGGGGTGGCGCACCGGCGCCGCCGCCGCTGCGATGCGGCTGTCGACCGGCTCCCAGATCTGCGGGGAGGTAGCACCGCAGTGCCTCGGTATGACACCGGCGACCCGTCGTTCCCGGAAGAGGCGCGCGCCGGCGTGCGCGGCCTGCCGCCCTTCCTGGAGCATCGAGCACCAGGCCGCGCAGACCGGGCTGCCGAGCACGGTGCTCCCGACCGCGTTGCGCCGTCGTCCGCATCGCCGTGGCGTCCTCGCCCGCCCGGTGTCGGGTATCCGGCCTGCGGCCGCTCGGATCGCCACCCCCATCGGCGATGCCATGATGGTCGCCATCGGCGCCTTCCCTCTGGTGCACGGCCTGGCCGGCTGAGGCCCCGTCCCGCTCCACCGACACGCATTCGAAGGAGAGCACGCGCGTGGAAGACCTGATGCAGCAGGAACAGGCGAGCCCGGCGGTGCAAGCGCGCGTCCAGGACAGCTTCGATCTGCAGGGCCTGATGTCGCACCTCGGCGCCCGCCTCACCCACATCGGCCCCGGCCGGGTCCACATCGTCCTTCCGGCCCGCCCTGAGGTGACGCAGCAGCATGGCTACGTCCACGCCGGTGCCACCAGCGCCATCGCCGACAGCGCAGGTGGGTATGCCGCGCTCACCCTGTTCGACGAGGACTCCGACGTCCTCACCGTCGAGTACAAGATCAACCTCCTCGCGCCCGCCGCCGGCGATCACCTCGAAGCGGTCGGCACCGTCGTGAAGTCCGGACGCACCCTGACCGTCTGCCGGCTGGAGGTCTACGGCATCCAGGCCGACGGCGCCCGGAAGCTCGTCGCCAACGGCCAGCAGACCTTGATCCGTGTGAGCAGGACCGCCGAATAGTCCGCAGCCGGCAGGAGGTGGGAAAACCAATGGCGGGGAGGTAGGGGATCGGGCGTAGGGTGCTTTGTCGTGGTTGATATCTCCCTGTATGCGGCGTTCTTGGTTGCCGCCTTCGCGCTGTGCGTGGCTCCCGGGCCCGACATGATGTTCATCATCGCCATGGGTGGGCGGGGTGGGCCGCTGAACGGGGTGTTGGCCGCCTCCGGGGTTGCCACGGGGGCGTTCGTCCACGCCGTTGCGGCGGCCGCCGGGCTGTCCGCGCTGTTCGCGGCGCTGCCCGCGCTCTACCACGTGCTGCGGTGGGTGGGCGCCGGCTACCTGCTCTACCTGGCGTTCAAGGCGTTCCGCGACCGGTCCGGCTTCACCCCCGCCGCCGACGGCGCGGCCACCGCCGAGGGCGTCGCCCGCACCCGGCGGCGCGCCTTCGTGCAGGGCATGGTCACCAACCTGCTCAACCCCAAGGTCATCCTGTTCAACATCGCGTTCCTGCCGCAGTTCGTCGACCCCGCGCTGGGCCACGTCCCCGGCCAACTGCTCATCCTCGGCACGACCCTGACGCTCATGGGGCTGGCCGTCGACGCCTCCGTCGGGCTGGCGTCCGGGCGCCTGTCCGACCTGCTCCGCCGCAGCCGCCGCGTCGCCCGCGCCCTCGACGTCTTCAGCGGGATCGTCTTCACCGGTCTCGCCATCCGCCTCGTCGCCAACCCGAAGTGAACTGAATGGGGAGGATGGGCTGAACCGCGCCCTAGTGGTGCGGCGCCGGGGCCGCCCCCTCCGGTCGGCCTCGAAAACCGCGAAACCGCGCGAACAGGGCGTCACGCCGCGTTACGGTGGAGGGAACGCCGCAGTGCTGACGTGGGGAGGCGCATGGGGACCGTCGAGCCCGGTGACGACGACCGCAGCAGGAGGCTCCTCCGCCTGTTCATGGGCCCCTGGCTGGCCCGGGCCGCCGCCGCGGCCTGCGAACTCGGGGTCGTCGACCGGATCGGCGCCGGCTCCGCCTCCTGCGCCGAGATCGCCGCCGACCTCGACCTCCACCCCGACCACCTGCTCCGGCTGCTCCGCCTGCTCGCCGGGCTCGACCTGGTCCGCGAGGAGCGCGACCGCTTCGAACTGACCCCCACCGGCCGCCTGCTCCGCACCGAGGACCCCTCGTCGCTGCGCGACCTCGGCCTGCTCTACACCAGCGACCTGTTCCTCGGCGCCTGGGGCGGGCTCGCCGCCGCCGTCCGCACCGGCGACCAGGCGTTCCGCGCCGTCCACGGCCGCGACGTGTTCTCCCACCTCGCCGACCACCCCGACGACGCCGCCCTCTTCCACGCCGGGATGTCGGTCGGCAGCTCCTTCGCCGCCGGGCTGCCCGACGCCGTCGACCTCTCCGCCGCGCGCCGCGTGGTCGACGTCGGCGGCGGCGACGGCTCCCGGCTGGCCGAGGTGCTGCGCGCCCACCCGCACCTGCACGGCGTGCTCTTCGAACGCCCCGACGTGCTGCCCGCCGCCGAGCGCCGCCTGGCCCCCTACGTCGCCGAAGGGCGCTGCACCGCCATCGGCGGCGACTTCCTGCGCGAGGTCCCCGCCGGGGGCGACGTCTACGTGCTCTGCCGGGTCCTGCACAACTGGGACGACGCCTCCTGCCGCGCCCTGCTCGCCAACTGCCGTGCCGCCATGCGCCCCGACGGCCGGCTGCTCGTGGTCGAACGCGTCATCCCCGACGGCGCCCACCCGTGGTTGTCGCTCGCCTTCGACGTGCAGATGATGGTCATGACCGCCGGCCGCGAGCGCACCGCCGCCGAGTACGACGCCCTGCTGCGCCCGGCCGGCCTGCACACCCGCGAGATCCGCGACCTGGCCGCCGAGATGCGGGTGCTCGTCGCCGCCCCCGCTTGACCGGGCGCCCCCCGTTCCCCCCGCTCCCGACACGCCCCGCGCGTCCCGGCCCGACCGTGCCCGCCGCACCCCGCCGGGCGTTTCGGACGGGCCGCATCCGGCCCCACGGGGTTTCGATTCATGATTATCCCGAAACCACCCATGCGCCGGACGCATGCTCGATACGATCACCCGCACGGGAGGCGGCGCAGGTGCGCGGAACGGCTCTAGAGAGGCGGCGCGACGTGTCCGGACGAGAGCAGGAGCGGTTCCCCTGTACGGAGGCGACCGTTGTCGCCGTGTACGGCGAGATCGACATCGCCACGGCCGACGCCATGCGCGAGCGTCTCCTGCGGGCCGCCGCGCGGTCCGGGCGCGCCTGCGTGGTGGTCGACCTGTCGCGGGCGGACTTCTTCGACGCCAGCGCGGTCCGCGCCCTCATGGAGGTCTACCGCCGGCTCACCGGCGACGGCCGCCACATGGTGGTGGCCGAACCCGCCCCGCTGCCCGCGCGGGTCCTCACCGCGCTCCGGCTGCACGAGATCATCGAGGTGTACCCGCTGGTCGAGATGGCCCTGGCGCACATCCAGCGCCCCGCCCGGCGCTAGCGCCCACCCGCTGTCCGCCCGCCGCCCACCCGGCGGCGCGAGCGGCGGGGGACGCCGCCGGGCGTTCAGGCCGCCTCCACGAACGGGTCGAGCAGCCCCGGCACCGCGTCGGCGGCCAGGGCCACCCCCGAGGCCAGGTCGACGTCGACCGCCGCGTACAGGCCCGCGCCCGCCGCGGTGGTCGCCCCGACGGTCGCCAGGCCGACCCGGCGCTGGAACGGCGACCGGCGGACACGCCACCCGATGATGCCCTCGCGCTGCAGCGCGACGGTCCGCCGGGCCGCCATGCCGCGCCGCAGCACCAGGTGGCCGGGGAGCAGCGCGTGGCCGAGACCGCGGTAGGCGCCCACGGCGTAACCGACCAGACCCGGGAGCGCCACGGCCGCGACCACCGCCGCCGACCACCCCGGCACCGCCGGCACCGCCCACGCCAGCGCCACCGCGCCCGCCGTGAGCGCGGCCGCCGCCCACACGCCCCGCAGCACCCGGCGCCGCAGCGCCGCCCGCGGGTGGGCGGCCAGGTGGCCGGTGAACAGGTCCGCCGGTGCGGCGAGCACGTCCGCCGCCAACCGGTGCGCCACCCCGGCGGGCAGGTCGGGGGAGAGCACGCTCTTGGCCGCCGTCGACCCGGAGTCCTCCCCGACCATCCCGGTGGCCACCGCGGCCACCCGGGCGGAACCGAACCAGCGCAGCGGCAGGTAGGCGCGCAGCTCGGCGCCGCGCAGCCGGGTCTCCTGAACCGACAGCGACTTCGCGGTGAGCAGGCCGCGGCGCACCCGCAGGGTGCCGTCGTCCTCCCGGCTCAGCCGGTAGTTCCACCACGCCTCGACCTGCAGCGCGGTGGCGGCCACGGCGCCGGAGACCAGGACGACCAGGGCCGCGCCGGGCAGTACGAGCGCCAGCCGGGGCAGCGCGTACTCGTAGACGGCCACGGCGACCCCCGCCGCCCACTGGTCGCCGAACCAGGTCAGCAACGAGTAGGCGCCGCCGATGGCGCCCACCCCCAGGACGGGCACGAGGTGGCTGAGCGGGGCGTAGCGGAACCACGCGGGGTCGAGCGCGGCGAGTTCGCCGCCGCCCTCGGTGGCCGGTCCGCCCGACCGGGCGTCGGCGCGGTCCAGCAGCCGGACGCGCAACCGCTCGCCCTCGTCGGCGGTGACGTAGGACAGCTGGACCAGGTCGCCGGCCGCCCCGCCGCCGCTCCCGGTGGCGGCGGTGACCGAGCACAGGCCCAGCACGCGCGCCCAGATCGGGGCGGTGACGTCCACCGTGCGGACGCGCTCCAGCGGAACGGACCGCGCGGAGCGGGCCAGGACGCCGGACTCCATCTCCAGGCGCTCGGCGGTCACCCGGTAGCGGGTCGCGCGGTACCGCAGCACCTCGGTCGCCATGATCAGCCCGATGAGGACCACGGCGGCGGGCAGCGGCAGGAGGCCCCACGGCAGGGCGCCGACGAACGCCAGCACGCCGGTCAGCAGCACCGCCGGGACGGCGATCACCGCGGTGAGGACGATCAGGTCGGCCCAGACGGTCAGCGGGCTGATGCGCCGCCACGCCTCGGGCGCGGTGGCGGCACCGGCCGGGGCCGGGCCGCGCAGCGGGTGGGCGGGGGCGGGACGGGCGCTCATGCGGGGTCCTCCTTCGGCGGTTCGGTGGGGCTGGGGGCGGGTGCCCGGCCGGCGCCGCCGGCGCGGGCGCGGGCGGCGAGGGCGATGAGGTCCGCCCACAGCGCCGGGGGTTCGAGCGCGCGCCACGCCTCGGTGGCGGCGAGCGGGTGCGCGGTCACGTGGCGTCCCCCTTCGCGGCCTCGGTACTGGCGGTGAGCCGGTCGGCGAGCGCGGTGGCGCGGCGGTGGTCCAGGCCGTCGATGCTGAGCGGCCCGGCCGCCGAGGCGGTGGTCACGGTGACGCTGGACAGGCCGAACAGGCGCTGGAGCGGGCCGCGCCCGGTGTCCACGGTCTGGATGCGCGACATCGGGGCCACCCGCCACTCCTGCCACAGCCAGCCGGAGGAGGTGTAGACGGCCGCCTCGGTGACCTCCCACCGGTGGACCCGGTAGCGCCAGACGGGCACGACGGCGGCGATCAGCAGGCCGACGCCGCCCAGGACCCCGGCCGCCGCCCACAGCCAGACCCGGGCGGGGTCGAGAACGGGCCCGGCGGCCGACGGCAGGGCGGCGGCGACGGCGGGCAGGCCGGCGGCGGCCGGCAGCGCGGCGGCCGGGACCGCCAGGAGCAGGGTGCGGGCCGTCCACCAGGTGATGGCGCGGCGGGCGACGCGGTGGCGGGGCGGTCGAAGGCGCAGGGGGCGGGACACGGTTCCTCCCGATGTCGGGGGCGGGCTTCGATAAAGTGATATCACAATGCTAGAATCACGTCATCTTATGACCGAAGGAGGACACCCCATGAGCCCCACCACCCCGGCCGGCGTCGACATGCCCGCCCCCAAGGTCGGCGAGTACACCGCCTCGGGCGCCCCCGGAATCCCCCTCGCCCTGCTCGCGCTGCTGCTGCTCCTGGGCGGCGCCGGCGTCGGGCTGTTCGGCGCCATCGCGCTCAGCGGCTCCGGCGCGCTCGCCGTCACGGCCGCCATCGCGGCCGGCGTCCTGCTCCTCCTCGCGGGGGTGCTGGTCGCCGCCGGGCTGACCATCGTCGCCCCCAACGAGGCCCGCGTCCTGCAGTTCCTCGGGCGCTACGTGGGCACCGTGCGCGAGGACGGCCTGCGCTGGGTCAACCCGCTCACCACCCGCCGCGCCGTCTCCACCCGCATCCGCAACCACGAGACCTCCGTCATGAAGGTCAACGACCTCGACGGCAACCCCATCGAGATCTCGGCGGTGGTCGTCTGGCAGGTCGAGGACACCGCCCGCGCCGTGTTCGAGGTCGATGACTTCGTCCGGTTCGTCTCCATCCAGGCCGAGACCGCCGTCCGCCACATCGCCACCAACTACCCCTACGACGCGCACGTCGAGGGCAGCCTGTCGCTGCGCGACAACGCCGACGAGATCACCGAGAAGCTGTCCCGCGAGATCTCGGCGCGGGTGGAGTCCGCGGGCGTCCGGGTGATCGAGTCCCGGTTCACCCACCTCGCCTACGCCCAGGAGATCGCCCAGGCCATGCTCCAGCGCCAGCAGGCGGGCGCGGTCGTCGCCGCCCGCCAGCTCATCGTGGAGGGCGCGGTCGGTATGGTCGACCTGGCGCTGCAGCGCCTGTCGGAGCAGGACGTGGTCGAGTTGGACGAGGAGCGCAAGGCGTCGATGGTCAGCAACCTGCTCGTCGTCCTGTGCTCCGACCGGCCCACCGCCCCGGTCGTCAACACCGGCTCGCTGTACCAGTAGCGGACGGGCTGATCACCGTGGCCGAGCGGAAGAAGATCCTGCTGCGTCTGGACCCCGCTGTGCACGACGCGCTCGTCCGGTGGGCGGGCGACGAACTGCGCAGCACCAACGCGCAGATCGAGTTCCTCCTCCGCCGCGCGCTGTCCGACGCGGGCCGGATGCCCAAGAACAGCGGCGGCCTCCCGCGCCGCGGGCGCCCGCCCAAACGCGCCGCGTCCGCCGACGGCGCGGAGGGGGGCGACGAGGACGACGCCGACGGCGCGTGACCGGGGCGGGCCCGCGCGGCCCGGCCCCGCTCACGCGATCGCCCGCCGCGCCCGACCGCGGCGGGCGTCGCCACGTGCCGTCACGACGGCGGTGCGGCCTGTCAAGATGCGCGCTTAGTCCAAAATGCCCTGTTATTTCGACAAGATATGACTATGTTCCTGCGGTGGGTCGCTGTGCTTACCTGATCCGGCTGGTGCCAAAAGCATCCAAATCCAAGGATGGGTCCCATGTCAGGACAAAGACGGACGATGACCTCCGACGGCACGCCCGGCGACCTGAGCCGGCGCAACCTCCTCCGCGGCACGGCCCTCATCGCCGGAGGCGCCCTCATCGGCGGAGCCCACGTCGCCACCGCCGGAGCCGCCCTGGCCGCCCCGCAGCCCACCATCTACGCGCGCAGCGCGTGGTCCGCCCGACCGCCGACGAGCGCCGCGACGGTCCTCGCCACCCCGCCGACCTACATCGTGGTCCACCACACGGCCACCGCGAACAGCACCAACTACACGCAGGCGCACGCGTTCTCGCTGTCCCGGTCGATCCAGAACTACCACATGGACAGCAACGGCTGGGCGGACACCGGCCAGCAGCTCACCATCAGCCGCGGCGGCTACATCATGGAGGGCCGCAACCGGTCGCTGCCGGCCATCCGCGCCGGCGACCAGGTGGTGGGCGCGCACGTCGCCAACTACAACAACGTCGCGGTCGGCATCGAGAACGAAGGCCTCTACACCTCCGCCACGCCGACCACCGCCCTCTACAACTCGCTGGTCGCCACCTGCGCCTGGCTGTGCACCGTGTACAACCGGCCCACGTCGGCCATCATCGGCCACCGCGACCTCAACGCCACCGCCTGCCCCGGCGACCGGCTCTACGCCATGCTGCCCCAGCTGCGCCGCGACGTCGGCGCCCGCCTGGCCGCCACCGGCCTCGCCGCCCTGCGCGGCGCCGACCTGGCCGCCCACGAGCTGCCCCCCTACCCGGCCACCCCCCGCGCCGGCCGCACCACCCCGTTCGAGCACGGCCCCGCGCTGGGCTCCCGCGACCCCAACCACGCGACCGGCTGACCGACCCCCCGCGGCGGCCCCGTCCGCCGCGCCGCCCCGCTCGGCGGCACCGCGGCGTCCCGCGCCCCCGCCGCCCTCCCGACCGGCCCTCTGACGCGTCCGGTCGCCATCCCCCCGCCAACGCCGGCCCGCCCGCCGCACCGCCCGCCCGCCGCGTCCGCGCGGCGCGCCCGCGCCCGGCGGCCCCGGGCCGCCTGCTCTCCGCGCCACCGGCGCGGCCCCGCCGTGCCGCGGCGTCGCGGACCTCCCCGCACCGGCATCCCGCGACGCCCCGGCCGGCCTGTGGTTCACCCCGCCCAGCCGTGCCGCTCCCGCACCCGCTTCTTCAGCAGCTTCCCGGCGGCGTTGCGCGGCAGCTCCTCCTCGGTGATGCGGATGTGCGCCGGGATCTTGAACGCCGCCAACCGCCCGTCCAGGTGGGCGCGCAGCGCCGCCTCGTCCAAGGGGCGCCCCGGGATCGCCCGCACCACGGCGGCGACCTCCTCGCCCAGCACGTCGTGCGGCACCCCCACCACCGCGACCTCGGCCACCGCCGGGTGCTCGTGGACGGCGGCCTCGACCTCGGCGCAGTACACGTTCTCGCCGGCGCGGATGATCATGTCCTTGGCGCGGTCCACGACGTAGAGGAACCCCTCCTCGTCCAGCCGGCCGAGGTCGCCCGTGCGCAGCCAGCCCTCCGTGAACGTCTCGGCCGTGGCGTCCGGCCGCCCCCAGTACCCCTGGACCACCCCCGGCCCGCGGATCCACACCTCGCCCACCTCGCCGGGCGCCAGCTCGGTGCCCGCCGGATCGACCACCTTGACGTCGACCGTGGCCACCGGCAGTCCCGCGCTCTCGGGGCGCAGCAGGTAGTCGCTGCCCCCGTTGATGGTGGCCGTCGCCGAGCACTCCGTCAGCCCGTACCCCTGCCCCAGCATGAGGTCGTGCAGGCTGCCGCGCGCCCGCTGCACCAGCGCCGGCGCGGCCGGCGCCCCGCCCGACCCCAGAACCAGCAGGCTCGACAGGTCGTGCTCGGCCAGCCGCGGCGACGCCAGCATCTGGGTGATCATCGCGGGCACCGCCGTGATCGCCGACACCTTCTCCGCCTCGATGTGCCGCAGCGCCGCGTCGACGTCCCACCGGTACATCAGCACCAGCGTGCCCCCGTTGTACAGGGTCGGCAGCATGACCGTCTGCGCCCCCGTCGCGTGGAACAGCGGCAGCACGCACAGCACCACCGCGGGCGGCAGCGCGTCGAGGAACGCGGTCACCTCGTCCAGCTCCAGGCCGAGCCGCATCAGCGACCGGTACCGGGAGAACGAGCCCGCCACGATGTTGGACGCCAGGTTGCGGTGCGAGCCCACCGCGCCCTTGGGCACCCCCGTGGTGCCCGACGTGTAGAAGATCGCCACCGGGTCGTCCGGCGCGAGGTCGGCCGGCGGCAGCTCCGGGCCGTTCGGCGCCCCCTCCAGCGCCTCGGCCCAGTGCCGCACCCCCGCCGGCAGCGGGCCGTCGACGCGCACGGCGACGACGGCGACGCCCAGCCGGGGCAGCGCACCGGCCAGGCGCTCGATCCGCTCGGCGTCGGCCACCAGCACCTTCGCCCCGCTGTCGGAGAGCCCGAACTCCAGCTCGCCGCCGGTCCACCAGGAGTTCAGCGGCACCACGATCGCCCCGAGGCTCGCCGCCGCGAAGAACGCCACCACCCACTCCGGGTAGTTGCGCATGGCGATCGCCACCCGGTCGCCCTTGGCCACCCCGTAGTCCCCGGCGAGCCGGTGCGCCAGCGCCGCCGCCCGCGCGAAGTACTCCGCGTGGGTCCACCGCTCGTCCCCGTACACCAGCGCCGTGCCGGCACCCCCGCGGCTGCCCTCCAGCACCGTGCGCAGCGTGTCCGGGGCGTGCCGCCACACCCGCGTCGGCACGCCGCCCACGGCCGCGACCTCCATCTCGAACGGGCTCCCCGCCACCAGCATCCGGGCGGTCACCGCCGCCACGGAACGCAGCGGGCGGGCGATCTCCGATTCCGTCATGTCCACTCCCGTCGGTCGGCCCCCGGAGGGGCCGGGGGCGGGTGCAGGAACGCGGAGGGCGGCCCCTCGGGACCGCCCGGGGCCTCAGCCGAACCGGATGAGGGAGCGCCCGCCGCGGCCCTCCCGCATCCGCTCGAACGCGGCCGGGACGTCGTCCAGGCCGATCTCGTCGGTGACCATGGACGACAGGTCGATGCGGCCGTCGCGCACGTGCCCGGCCAGCACCGGGACGTCGCGGGCCGGGTCGGCCGCGCCGTACACGCAGCCGCGCAGCGTGCGCGCGAAATGGAACAGCTCCAGCGCGCTGAACCCGACGACGTCGTCCTTGGCGCCGACCCCGACCACCGTGGTGGTGCCGCCGCGGCGGGTGGCGTCCCAGGCGGTGCGCACCGCCGCCGACGCGCCCACCACCTCGAACGCGTGGTCGGCGCCCCGCCCCCCGGTCAGCTCGCGCACCCGCTTGGCGGCGGCGCGGCCGTCGCCGCCGGAGGCGACGAAGTGGGTGGCGCCCGAGGCCAGCGCCAGCCCCTCCTTCGCGGGGGAGACGTCGATCGCGACGATCGGGTCCGCCCCCGCCAGGCGGGCGCCCTGGAGGGTGGCCAGGCCGACCCCGCCCAGACCCACCACGGCGACGGACTCGCCCGTGCGCACCCCGGCGGAGTTGACCACCGCCCCCCACCCCGTGAGGACCGCGCAGCCGAGCAGCGCGGCCGCCGCCGGGTCGACCCCGTCGGGCAGCGGCACCAGCGCGCCGACCGGGACCACGGTGGCCTCGGCGAACGCGGCCGTACCCAGCCCCGCGTGCACGGGGGTGCCGTCGGCGAGCGCGGCGTAGGGGCGCAGCGCGCCGTCCATCGCGTGCTCGCACAGCCACGGTTCGCCGTTGGCGCAGAACCAGCAGGACCGGCATGGCGGCGCCCAGTTGAGGACCACGCGGTCGCCGGGCGCCACGCCGGTCACCCCGGGGCCCACCTCCTCGACGGTGCCGGCGCCCTCGTGGCCGAGGACGGCGGGCATCGCCTGCGGCAGCGTGCCGTTGGCCAGCGACAGATCGGAGTGGCACACCCCGGCGGCGGCCAGCCGGACGCGCACGTGGCCCGCGCCAGGGTCGGGCAGCGCCACCTCCTCGATGCGCGGCGGCGCGCCGACCCCGGTGAAGACGGCGGCCCGGACACTGGTGCTCATCGATCACTCCCGCGGTGGGCTGAGACGTGTGCGAAGTGTTCGCGACCCTATAAGACCGACCGGTCGGTTGGCCAGGCGGGGGCGGGGTCCGCCGACCTCCCCCGCCGCGCCCCGCTCAGGCGGTGGCCAGCGTCAACCCCCACTGCGACAGCATCGGGTTGACGGGCGCGAGGAACGTCGTGCCGCCCGTGGCGCACGACCCGGAACCGCCCACCGCGACGCCCTGCGCCTGGCCGCCGCTGAGGAACGGGCCGTCCGCCCGGCCGGGCTCGGCGCACACGCTGGTGCGGACCAGGCCGTGCAGGGCGCCGCCGGGGAACACGACGGTCTGGTTCCGGGCCTGCACGACGCCGCAGTGCACGCCGGTGGCCGGCCCGTAGCGGCAGACCGACGCGCCCACCGGGGCCTCGCGCGAACCCCGCACCGGGACGAGCCCGCTGCCCGACCGCACGTACGGCGTGGGCTCCCAGTCGTCCTCGGCGGTCACCAGCGCGCCGCCGGACGAGGGCGCCACGGCCGTGAACACGCCGGTGCCGCCGGACAGGCCGGTGGCGGTGTCGCCGGGCTCGCCGCAGTGCGCGGCGGTCAAGAAGCCCGTGGTCACCGCGAACCCGATCGCGCACCGCACCACCCCGTTGGTGGCGAACGGGTCCCCGCCGACGATCTGCGCGGCGGCCGAACCGGCGGCGGGGCCCGCGTCGGCCGACCACGGGGGCGCCGCCTCGGCGACCCGCACCGCCCCGGGGTCGACCCCCGCCGCCGCCACGAGCGCGTCCGCGTCGGCCGTGCCGCCCTCGGCGACCGTCACCACCACCGCGTCGGCGGCGAGGTCGGGGTACCACCCGGTCACGGCGCCCGCGTCGGCCGGGAGCGCGTCGGCCAGCGCGGCCGCGACACCGTCGAGGACGTCCTCGCCGCGCTCCACCACGCGGACGTCGGCCCCCGTTGCCCGGACCGCGCCGACCGCCGACGCGCCGGTCACCCCGACGGTGAGGCGGCCGGTGCCCGGATCGACGGCGGCGCCGCCGTACAGCGCACCCGCCGCGGCGCGGGCCGCCT
>NZ_BCRK01000034.1 GCF_001552555.1 Nocardiopsis trehalosi NBRC 14201
CCGCGTGTTCGAAGGGACCTCCTTCGGCGCGCCCGGCGAGACCGTCGGCGAGATCGTCTTCAACACCGGCATGACCGGCTACCAGGAGACCCTCACCGACCCCTCCTACCACCGCCAGATCGTCGCCATGACCGCCCCGCACATCGGCAACACCGGGGTCAACGACGACGACCCGGAGTCCGGGCGCATCTGGGTCGCCGGCTACGTCGTCCGCGAGCCCGCCCGCATCCCCTCGAACTGGCGCGCCCAGCGCACCCTGGACGAGGAGCTGCGCCGCCAGGGCGTCGTCGGCATCGCCATGCCCGGCACCCGCGCCCTCACCCGCCACCTGCGCGACCGCGGGGCCATGCGCGCGGCCATCAGCACCGTCGACACCGACCCCCGGGCCGTCCTCGAACGCGTCCTGGCCAGCCCGCAGATGGCCGGCGCCGACCTCACCGGCGAGGTCACCGCCGCCGCCCCCTACACGGTGAGTCCGCCCGAGGGGACCCCCACCCGGTTCCGCGTCGCGGCGGTCGACCTCGGCATCAAGGCCATGACCCCCCAGCGGCTCGCCGAGCGCGGCTGCGAGGTCACCGTCCTGCCCGCCACCGCCACCGCCGAGGAGATCCTCGCCCGCGGGCCCGACGGCGTCTTCTTCAGCAACGGCCCCGGCGACCCCGCCACCGCCGACGGCCCGGTGGCCGCCGTGCGCGGCGTCCTGGACGCCGGTGTGCCCCTGTTCGGCATCTGCTTCGGCAACCAGATCCTCGGCCGCGCCCTGGGCCTGGGCACCTACAAGCTGCGGTTCGGCCACCGCGGCGTCAACCAGCCGGTGCGCGACGTCCACACCCGCCGCGTGCACATCACCAGCCACAACCACGGGTTCGCCGTCGACGCCCCCCTCGACGGCCCGTTCGACACGCCCTACGGGCGCGCCGAGGTCAGCCACGTCGACCTCAACGACGACGTGGTCGAGGGGCTGCGCCTGCTGGACCGCCCCGCGTTCAGCGTCCAGTACCACCCCGAGGCCGCCGCGGGTCCGCACGACGCCGCCGAGCTGTTCGACGCGTTCTGCGACCTGATGTCCGCCCAGCCCGTCCGCAAGTCGTAGGGGACCGCAATGCCGCGCAGAAGTGACCTCACCTCCGTGCTCGTGGTCGGCTCCGGGCCGATCGTCATCGGGCAGGCCGCGGAGTTCGACTACTCCGGCACCCAGGCGTGCCGGGTGCTCCGCGCCGAGGGGCTGCGGGTCATCCTCGTCAACTCCAACCCGGCCACGATCATGACCGACCCGGAGATCGCCGACGCCACCTACGTCGAGCCGATCACCCCGGCCATGGTCGAGAAGATCATCGCCAAGGAGCGGCCCGACGCCCTCCTGCCCACCCTGGGCGGGCAGACCGCGCTCAACACCGCGGTCGCCCTGCACGAGGCGGGCGTGCTGGAGCGCTACGGCGTCGAGCTGATCGGCGCCAACATCTCCGCGATCCAGTCCGGCGAGGACCGCGAGACGTTCAAGGGCATCGTCGAGCGCATCGGCGGCGAGTCCGCCCGCTCGCGCATCTGCCACACCATCGAGGAGTGCCTGGACGCCGCCCGCGAGCTCTCCTACCCGGTCGTCGTCCGCCCCTCGTTCACCATGGGCGGCTCCGGCTCGGGCTTCGCCCACGACGAGACCGAGCTGCGCCGCATCGCCGGGCAGGGCCTCGCGCTGTCGCCGACCACCGAGGTGCTCCTGGAGGAGTCCATCCTCGGCTGGAAGGAGTACGAGCTGGAGCTGATGCGCGACGCCCGCGACAACGTGGTCGTCGTCTGCTCCATCGAGAACCTCGACCCCATGGGCGTGCACACCGGCGACTCCATCACCGTCGCCCCCGCCATGACCCTCACCGACCGCGAGTACCAGCGGATGCGCGACCTCGGCATCGCCGTCATCCGCGAGGTCGGCGTCGACACCGGCGGCTGCAACATCCAGTTCGCCGTCCACCCGCGCACCGGCCGGATCATCGTCATCGAGATGAACCCGCGGGTGTCGCGCTCCTCGGCGCTGGCGTCCAAGGCCACCGGGTTCCCCATCGCCAAGATCGCCGCCAAGCTCGCCGTCGGCTACACCCTGGACGAGATCCCGAACGACATCACCGCCGAGACCCCGGCCAGCTTCGAGCCGAGCCTCGACTACGTCGTCGTCAAGGTCCCCCGGTTCGCGTTCGAGAAGTTCCCCGGCGCCGACCCCGGCCTGACCACCACCATGAAGTCGGTCGGCGAGGCCATGGCCATCGGCCGGTCCTTCGCCGAGGCCCTGCAGAAGGCCATGCGGTCGATCGAGAAGAAGGGCGTCGGGTTCACCTGGGCCGGCGACCCCGGCGACAAGGCCGCCCTGCTGGAGGCCGCCAAGGTGCCCACCGAGACCCGGCTGCGCACGGTCCAGCAGGCGTTCCGGGCCGGCGCCACCGTCCGCGAGCTGCACGAGGCCACCCACATCGACCCGTGGTTCCTCGACCAGCTCCTGCTGCTGGAGGAGACCGCCCGCGACCTGGCGGCCGCCCCCAAGCTCGACGCCGCCCTGCTGCGCCGCGCCAAGGGGCTCGGGTTCTCCGACGTCCAGATCGGCGAGGTCCTCGGCAAGAGCGAGGACGTCGTCCGCGAACTCCGGCACGCCCTGGAGGTCCACCCGGTCTACCTGACCGTCGACACCTGCGCCGCCGAGTTCGCCGCCCGCACGCCCTACCTGTACTCCAGCTACGACGAGGAGACCGAGGTCCCGCAGGGCACCCGGCCCAAGGTGATCATCCTCGGCTCCGGCCCCAACCGCATCGGGCAGGGCATCGAGTTCGACTACAGCTGCGTGCACGCCTCGTTCGCGCTGTCGGCCGCCGGCTACGAGACCGTCATGGTCAACTGCAACCCCGAGACCGTCTCCACCGACTACGACACCAGCGACCGGCTCTACTTCGAGCCGCTCACCCTGGAGGACGTGCTGGAGGTCGTCCGCGCCGAGCGGCTGGCCGGCCCGGTGGCGGGCGTCGTCGTGCAGCTCGGCGGGCAGACCCCCCTCGGGCTGGCCCGCCGGCTGAAGGACGCCGGGGTGCCCATCGTCGGCACCAGCCCCGAGAGCATCGACCTCGCCGAGGACCGCGGCGCCTTCGGCAAGGTCCTCGCCGACGCCGGGCTGCCCGCGCCCAAGCACGGCACCGCCACCTCCTTCGCCGAGGCCAAGCGGGTCGCCGACGAGATCGGCTACCCGGTCATGGTCCGACCCTCCTACGTGCTGGGCGGCCGCGGCATGGAGATCGTCTACAACGAGGACATGCTGGCCGGCTACATCCAGCGCAACGCCGAGGTCAGCGCCGACTACCCGGTGCTCATCGACCGGTTCCTGGACGACGCCATCGAGATCGACGTCGACGCCATCTACGACGGCACCGACCTCTACCTCGGCGGCATCATGGAGCACATCGAGGAGGCCGGCATCCACTCCGGCGACTCCGCGTGCGCCCTGCCCGCCGTCACGCTCGGCCACGAGGACTTCGAGCGCATCCGCCACTCCACCGAGGGCATCGCCCGCGGCACGGGCGTGCGGGGCCTGCTCAACGTCCAGTACGCGCTCGCCTCGGGCGTCCTGTACGTGCTGGAGGCCAACCCGCGCGCCTCGCGCACGGTGCCGTTCGTGTCCAAGGCCACCGACGTCCCCCTCGCCAAGGCCGCCGCGCGCGTCATGCTCGGCGCCACGATCCGCGAGCTGCGCGCCGAGGGCCTGCTGCCCACCGAGGGCGACGGCGGCACGCTGCCGATGGACGCCCCCGTCGCGGTCAAGGAGGCGGTGCTGCCGTTCAGCCGGTTCTTCGACCGCCAGGGCGAGGGCGTCGACACCATCCTCGGCCCGGAGATGCGCTCCACCGGCGAGGTCATGGGCATCGACGCCGACTTCGGCGCCGCCTACGCCAAGTCCCAGCTCGCCGCCTACGGGTCGCTGCCGACCTCCGGCACGGTGTTCGTCTCGGTCGCCAACCGCGACAAGCGCACCATGGTGTTCCCGGTCAAGCGGCTGGCCGACCTCGGGTTCGAGATCCTCGCGACCGAGGGCACCGCCTGGGTGCTCCGCCGCAACGGGGTCGCCGCCCGGGTGGTCCGCAAGCTGAGCGACGGTCCCGGGCCCGACGGCGAACCCACTATCGTGCAACTCATCCACGACGGCGAGGTGGACCTGATCGTCAACACGCCGTTCGGCAGCGCGGGCCAGGCCGGCCCCCGGCTGGACGGCTACGAGATCCGCACCGCCGCCGTGGCGCGCGGCGTGCCGAGTGTCACGACCGTGCAGGGACTGGCGGCGGCCGTGCAGGGCATCGAGTCGCTGGTGCGCGGCGACATCGGCGTGCGCTCCCTCCAGGAGCACGCCGCGGCGCTGCGCGGCGCCGCGGGCTGACCCGCGGCGGCACAACGACGGGGCGGGACCGCGCGCGGTCCCGCCCCCCGGCGAACGGGAACGGCGATCGGGGCGGGGCGCACGCGTGAGTGATTTCGGGCCGGTGCAGATGCGGGTCCCCGTGCTGACCGTGCGCCGGGTGGACGCCTACTACGCGATCACGGTCGTGGCCCCCGGGATCGCCGAGCGGTTCCGCTCCGGCCAGTTCGTGTCCGTGGCGGTCGGCGGCGAGCACTCCGGGCTGCTGCTGCGCCGCCCGTTCGCCATCCACGACGTCAAGCCCGATTACGGCGGCACCGTGGAATTCCTGTTCTCGGTGCGCGGGCCGGGCACCGCCTGGCTGGCCGAGCGCCGCTCCCGCGACCTGCTCGACCTCGTCGGCCCGCTGGGGCGGCCCTTCCCGCTGCCCCGCGACCCCGTGAACTGCGTCCTGGCCGGCGGCGGCTCCGGCAGCGCCCCGCTGTTCCCGCTCGCCCAGGCGCTGCGCCGCCGCGGCTGCCGGGTCGACTTCGTCCTCGGCGCGGCCTCCGCCGACCGGGTGTTCAGCGCGATCACCGCGCGCCGGGTCGCCGAGACCGCGACCTTCACCACCGACGACGGCTCCTTCGGGGTCCGCGGCGCGGTCACCGACGCCCTCGGCCGGGTCATCGAGGACGCCCGCTCCGACGTCGTCTACGCCTGCGGGCCCATGCCGATGCTGCGCGAGGTCACCGCCGTCGCCGTCCGGCACGGCATCCCCGTGCAGGTCGCCGTGGAGGAGGCCATGGCCTGCGGCACCGGCGTCTGCATGAGCTGCGTCATCCCGGTCGTCGGCGAGGACGGCATCACCCGCATGGTGCGCTCGTGCGTGGACGGCCCGGTGTTCCGGGGCGAGCGCGTCCGCTTCGACGACGTCGGCACCATCCCCTTCGACGCGCTCGGCGCGCCCGGTTGGAAGGCGCGCGACGACCGGGACGGCATCGCCGACCGGGAGGCGGGCTGAGTGCCGGAACCGACGGAGGCCACCCCCACATGACCGCGGACCTGCGGACCCGCCTGGGCACGCTGGAGCTGGACAACCCGATCCTGGCCGCCGCCGGGTGCGCCGGGACCGGCCGCGAACTCGCCCAGTTCTTCGACATCGCCCGCATCGGGGCGCTCGTCACCAAGTCGGTGATGCTGGAGCCGCACGCCGGCCGCCCCGCGCCGCGCATGGCCGAGACCCCCAGCGGCATGCTGAGCGCCATCGGCCTCCAGGGGCCGGGCGTGGAGGTCTTCCTCCAGCGCGACCTGCCGTGGCTGCTGTCGCGCGGCGGGCGCACCGTCGCCTCGGTCGCCGGCAGCGGGGTGGCGGAGTACGCCGAGCTGGCGAGGCGGCTGTCGGCCGTCCCCGGGGTCGCCATGATCGAGGTCAACCTCTCGTGCCCCGACCCGGCCGCGCAGGGCCGGCACTTCACCGACGACCCCGCCGCCGCGGCGCGCATCGTGCACGCGGTCCGCTCCCACGCCCGCTCCGACATCCCCGTCTTCGCCAAGCTCGCCGCCGACGTCCCCGACCTGGTGGCGCTGGCGCGGGCCTGCGCCGACGCGCGCGCCGACGGCCTGTCCATGATCAACAGCGTCCGCGGCATGGCCATCGACCCGGCCACCCTGCGCCCGGCCGTGGCCGGCGGCATGGGCGGCCTGTCGGGCCCGGCCGTGCGCCCCATCGCGGTCGGCTGCGTCTACGAGGTGCACGCCGCGCTGCCCGAGGTACCCATCATCGGCATGGGCGGGGTGCGCACCGGCGCCGACGCGCTGGAGTTCCTCGCGGCGGGCGCCTCGGCCGTCGCCGTCGGGACGGTGAACTTCGCCGACCCCTCGGCGTGCGTGCGCATCCTGCGCGAGCTGGAGGAGCTGCTGGAGGAGCGCGGGGCGTCCGCCGCCGACGTGGTCGGCGCCGCCCACCGGCCGATGGGGGCTGCGCTGGGCCGATGACCTCGCACGCGCTGAGACGGCCGCTGCCGCGGTACGGGCCGCGGGGCGGCCGCGGGTCACCCCGGCCCGCACCGGCCCCGCAGGAGGCGTCTCGGCGCCGCGCGGGCCCACCGTGCCGCCGCATGCATGAACCCCGCCGGTCGGGGGAATCGCTCGTGGCAGTGTGTCCTCGTTGATCACGCCGTTCACGCTGCTCACCGGCGAACCGCCCCCGCGCTCGGTGGCCCACCGAATTCCCGCACCGCACCCGAACGCAGAAGGAGAACGACCGTGGCCGCGCCCATCGCCGTCGCCATCGACGCACCCGACATCGAGACCGCGGCCCGCTGGGCCTCGGCGGTCGCCCCCCACGTCAGCCACGTGAAGGTGGGGCTGGAGCTGTACCTGCGCTACGGCCCCGAGGTGGTCGCCACCCTCCGGGGCGGCACCAAGGTGTCCGTGTTCCTCGACCTCAAGCTGCACGACATCCCCGCCACCGTCGCCGGGGCGGCGCGCAACGTGGCGCGGCTCAAGCCCTCCATCCTCACCGTGCACGCCGCCGGCGGGCGCGACATGATCGCCGCCGCCGTCGACGGCGCGCCGGGCACCACGATCGCCGCCGTGACGGTGCTCACCTCCCTCGACGACGCCGCCCTGGAGCGCATCGGGGTGCGGGGGCCGTCGCTGGACGCCGCCCGCCGGCTCGCGGTGCTCGCCGTCGAGGCGGGCGCAACGGCGCTGGTGTGCTCGCCCCAGGAGGCGGCCTCGCTGCGCGCCGAGGTGGGGCCCGACATCACGCTCATCACCCCCGGCGTGCGCCCGGCGGGGGCCGACCACGGCGACCAGGCGCGGGTGGCCACGCCCGAGGCCGCGCTCGCGGCGGGCGCCGACCTGCTGGTGATCGGGCGCCCGATCACCCGGGCGGCCGACCCGGGGGCGGCGGCCGCGTCGATGGCCGCGGCGCTGCGGCGCGCCGAGGCCGCGTCGGCCTGAACACGCGCCCCTCGGTGACCGATTTCGGCCAAATGGAGGCTCCGGATAGTGACGGACCGAAAACCACCCGAGAACCCGCGGCGTGACCTGCGCCGCCTCCGCGAGGTGCCGCTGCGGGTTCCGCGATCGGCGCCACCGAACCGGGCCAAAAGTCCCGAATTCATCAGCTCAGAGCAATCAGGTCATGACACAGTGTAATTAGTTGGATGAAATAGCGCTTGAAAGGCCACTTTGCGTTGCCGAACGGGGTCGGAACCTACTAACTTGCGCAGGCGTCCGCCCTCTACAAAACGAGAGAAAACCGAGGTGACCCGGCGTGGCCCTTCCTCCCCTCACACCCGAACAGCGCGCCGCGGCTCTGGAGAAAGCCGCTAAGGCCAGAAAAGAGCGCGCGGAAGTCAAGAACCGGCTGAAGCACGGCGGCATCTCCCTGTCCGAGGTGCTCGCCGACGGCCAGACCGACGACGTCATCGGCAAGATGAAGGTCTCGGCCCTGCTGGAGTCGCTCCCCGGCGTCGGCAAGGTGCGCGCCAAGCAGATCATGGAGCGGCTGAACATCGCCGAGTCCCGCCGCGTGCGGGGCCTGGGCGCCAACCAGCGCGCCGCCCTGGAGCGCGAGTTCGGCGGCGGCGAGTAGCAGCCGACGGCAGGCGCCCGCGCCGCCTCCCCCATCCGGACGGCATCCGCCGCCCGAGCGGCGGCGGCCGGGCCCGGTGGGGCGGCGCCCTCCACGGCGCCCCGCCGCCCCGGACCACGGGCGCCTGAGGCGGTGACGTCGCCGGCCGGCCGCCGACGGCGGCCCCGCGACGTACGCGGACACCGGCGCCGCGGCGCGGCCCGGAGTCCGCCCTTCGGGGCGGACCACCGGGCCCGCGCCGCGGCGCAGTGGTATAAAAGACCAATCGTCCGAGCCCGTCCGCCGCCGGCGCCCCGCGCCGCCGCGGTCCGCGGCCGACGCGTCCGATCCGCCCACGCGGCCCACTTCCTCCGAGAGGCTGATCCACCCGTGTCCACCGCCTCCGGTCCCGGGTCCGTCCCCGTCGGCCCGGCCCGACGGCTCACCGTCCTGTCCGGCCCCTCCGGGGTGGGCAAGAGCACCATCGTCCGCGAGATCCGCGCGCACCACCCCGAGGTCTGGCTCTCCGTCTCCGCCACCACGCGGGCGCCGCGCCCGGGCGAGACCGACGGGGTCGAGTACCACTTCACCGACGACGCCGGGTTCGACCGGATGATCGCCGACGGCGAGCTGCTGGAGTGGGCCGAGTTCGCCGGCAACCGCTACGGCACGCCGCGCCGCCCCGTCGAGGACCGGCTGCGCGCCGGCCGCCCCGTGCTGCTGGAGATCGACCTCCAGGGCGCCCGCCAGGTCCGCGCCACCATGCCCGGGGCGCTGCACGTCTTCCTCGCCCCGCCGTCCTGGGAGGAGCTGGTGCGCCGCCTCACCGGCCGCGGCACCGAGCCGCCCGAGGTCGTCCGGCGCCGCCTGGAGGCCGCCCGCGTCGAACTCGCCGCCGAGGCGGAGTTCGACACCACCCTCGTCAACACGTCCGTCGAGGACGTCCGCGACGAGCTGCTGGCGCTGATGCTCGCGCCCAAGTCGTGAGGTCCGGCCCCCCGGGTCGCGTATCCTCGACACGAGAACCGTTCGCACGGCCCCTCCCGGGGCCCGACCACCGACCAGGGGGACGCACGTGGCAGGCACCGAGCCCGTCGCCGAAGGCATCACCAACCCGCCCATCGACGACCTCCTGAAGACCGTCGACAGCAAGTACAGCCTGGTCACCATGGCGTCCAAGCGCGCCCGCCAGATCAACGCCTACTACGCCCAGCTCGGCGAGGGCCTGCTGGAGTACGTCGGCCCGCTGGTCGAGACCCAGGTCCAGGAGAAGGCGCTGTCCATCGCCCTGCGCGAGGTCAAGTCCGGCCTGCTCACCGCGGAGCCGTACGAGGGCGTCTGAGGCCCACCCGGGCCCCGGGGCCGCCGCCCCGCTTGGCTAGAGTCCCTTCCGTGAACACCGAACACCCCGAGGTCGTCCTGGGCGTCGGCGCGGGCATCGCCGCCTACAAGGTATGCGAGCTGCTGCGCCGCCTCACCGAGTCCGGCCACCGCGTCCAGGTCGTCCCGACCGCCGACGCGCTGCGCTTCGTGGGCGAGCCCACGTGGGCGGCGCTGTCCGGGCGGCCGGTGGCCACCGGCGTGTGGGACCGCGTCCACGAGGTCCCGCACGTGCGGATCGGGCAGGCCGCCGACCTCGTCGTCGTCGCCCCCGCCACCGCCGACCTGCTCGCCAAGGCGGCGCACGGCATGGCCGACGACCTGCTGACGAACACGCTGCTGACCGCCCGATGTCCGGTGCTCTTCGCCCCGGCGATGCACACCGAGATGTGGGAGCACCCGGCCACCCGGGCCAACGTCGCCCTGCTCCGCGAGCGCGGCGCCATCGTGCTCGACCCCGCGGTCGGCCGCCTCACCGGGGCCGACTCCGGCCGGGGCCGGCTGCCCGACCCCGACGCCCTGTTCGCCGCCGCCCGGCGCGTCCTGGCCCGCGGCGGCCGCGGCGCCGACCTCGCCGGCCGGCGGGTGGTCGTCTCGGCCGGCGGCACCCGCGAGGCGATCGACCCGGTCCGCTTCCTCGGCAACCGCTCCTCCGGCCGGCAGGGGTACGCCCTCGCCACCACCGCGGCCGCCCGCGGCGCCGAGGTCGTGCTGGTGTCGGCCAACGTCGGACTGCCCGACCCCGCCGGCGCGCGGGTGCGCCGGGTCGGCTCCGCCCGCGAACTCCGCGACGCCGTCCTCGACGAGCGCGCCGGGGCCGACGCCGTCGTCATGGCCGCCGCGGTCGCCGACTTCCGGCCGGCCGCGACCGCCGAGGCCAAGATCAAGAAGACCGGCGCGGGTCCGGCGCCCATCGAGCTGGTCGAGAACCCCGACATCCTGCTGGAGATCAGCCGCGAGCGCGGCCGCCCCGGCCAGGTCGTCGTCGGGTTCGCCGCCGAGACCGACCACGTCCTGGAGCACGGCCGCGCCAAGCTCGACCGCAAGGGCTGCGACCTGCTGGTCGTCAACCAGGTGGGCGAGGGCCGGGCGTTCGGCACCGCCGACAACCAGGCGGTCGTCCTCGCCGCCGACGGCTCGGCCACCGAGATCCCGCGCGGCCCCAAGGAGGACCTGGCCGACCGTGTCTGGGATCTCGTCGCGGGCCGCCTGGCGCCCCCCGTTACCGGCCGGTAGTGTTGCGCGTGCAGCGGCCCCGTTCCGCTGTGCGCGACAATCCTCCCAGTACAGGGCCGTGATCGGCGCCGTACGGGAAAACGGTGTGTGGTGTACGCCACACCGGGTCGGCGGCCGTCTGAAGAGGCGGTCCGCGCCGCCGTCGCGGACCGCCCCCTCCCCGGGTGGGCGCGGCGGACCGGCCACGACGCCCGGGCCTCCAGCGCAACGGGGGGCGGCCCACTACAGTGGGACCCGGAAACCAACCGCGCCGGTCGGTATTCGACCGGCGGCCCCCGGCCCGCCGGCGCCCGGTCCGCGCCGACAACTGTCAGCCAGCAGCCGCTGCAAGGAGTCCCTCAACGTGTCCCGTCGCCTTTTCACCTCCGAGTCGGTCACCGAAGGCCACCCCGACAAGATGGCCGACCAGATCAGTGACGCGATCCTCGACGCGATGCTCGCCGACGACCCCGGCAGCCGGGTCGCCGTCGAGACCCTGATCACCACCGGGCAGGTGCACGTCGCCGGTGAGGTCACCACCAAGACCTACGTCGACATCCCCGCCCTGATCCGCGAGAAGATCCTGCAGATCGGGTACGACTCCTCGGCCAAGGGCTTCGACGGCGCCTCCTGCGGCGTCTCGGTCTCCATCGGCGCGCAGTCGCCCGACATCGCCCAGGGCGTCGACACCGCCTACGAGGCGCGGGTCGAGAACGAGGAGGACTCCCTCGACCGCCAGGGGGCCGGCGACCAGGGGCTGATGTTCGGGTACGCCAACCGGGAGACCCCGGAGCTCATGCCGCTGCCGATCAAGCTGGCGCACGCGCTCTCCCAGCGGCTGTCCGCCGTCCGCCGCGACGGCACCGTGCCCTACCTGCGGCCCGACGGCAAGACCCAGGTGACCGTCGAGTACGACGGCCACACCCCGGTCCGCCTCGACACCGTCGTGGTCTCCAGCCAGCACGCCCCCGACATCGACCTCAACGAGCTGCTCACGCCCGACATCAAGGAGCACGTGATCGCTCCGGTCGTGGCCGACTACGGGCTCGAGGCCGACGGCTACCGGCTGCTGGTCAACCCCACCGGGCGGTTCGAGATCGGCGGCCCCATGGGCGACGCCGGCCTGACCGGCCGCAAGATCATCGTGGACACCTACGGCGGCTACGCCCGCCACGGCGGCGGCGCGTTCTCCGGCAAGGACCCGTCCAAGGTCGACCGCTCGGCCGCCTACGCCACCCGCTGGGTCGCCAAGAACATCGTCGCGGCCGGCCTGGCCGACCGCGCCGAGGTCCAGGTCGCCTACGCCATCGGCAAGGCGCACCCGGTGGGCGTGTTCATCGAGACCTTCGGCACCGAGCAGGTGGCCCCCGACGTCATCGAGAAGGCCGTCCTGGAGGTGTTCGACCTCCGCCCGGCGGCGATCGTGCGCGACCTCGACCTGCTGCGCCCGATCTACTCCGCCACCGCCGCCTACGGCCACTTCGGCCGCGAGCTGCCCGAGTTCACCTGGGAGCAGACCGACCGCGCCCAGGCGCTGAAGGCGGCCGTCGGCGCCTGACCGGCGCCCTCCCGCGCGACCTTCGGCCGCGCCCCGCACAGCGGGGCGCGGCCGCCGCCGTCTCCGGCCTCCGCCGCCCCCGTCCCGCCGGCGGGAGCCCCCGTGTCGCCGTCCCTCGTCGACCGTGACGCCATCCGGCTATGGGAGCGCTCCCGCGTATCCCGCCGCCGTCGGGACCACCGCGGAACCCGGGCCCTTCACAGCGGAGCCGTGTCGTGGCACACTGTCCGCTGGCCACTGCATACGGTATTACGCCGGGGAGAAGGTGACCCGCTTGTCCGTGTCCGCCCTGCTGGACCGGGAACGCTCCGTCGCACCGCCCGGCTACAGCCGGTGGCTCATCCCGCCCGCCGCCCTCGCGGTGCACCTCTCCATCGGCCAGGCGTACGCCACCAGCGTGTACAAGAACTCGCTGGTCGCGCACTTCGACGTCGGGCAGACCGAGATCGGCCTCGTCTTCTCCATCGCCATCGTCATGCTCGGCCTGTCGGCCGCCGTCGGCGGCACGTGGGTCGAGCGCAACGGGCCGCGCAAGGCCATGCTGGTGTCCGCCGTGTGCTGGAGCACCGGCTTCCTCGTCGGCGCGCTCGGGATCGGCACCGGGCAGCTCTGGCTCCTCTACCTCGGCTACGGCGTCATCGGCGGCATCGGGCTGGGCATCGGCTACATCTCCCCGGTGTCCACCCTTATCAAGTGGTTCCCCGACCGCCCCGGCCTGGCCACCGGGCTCGCCATCATGGGGTTCGGCGGCGGCGCCCTCATCGCCACCCCGGTCTCCGACCAGCTCATGGGGCTCTACGACCCCGCCTACGACTCCGGTGCGGCCGGGTCGGTGGCCTCCGGCGGCGCGCTCGTCGCCCTGTTCGCCACCCTCGGCGTCGGCTACCTGCTGCTGATGTCGATGGGCGTGCTGCTCATCCGCGTCCCGCCCGACGGGTGGTCCCCCGCCGGGTTCGACCCGGCCGCGGTGCGCCGCGCCCCGCTCATCACCACCGCCAGCGTCTCCGCGCGCAACGCGGTGCGCACCCCCCAGTTCTGGCTGCTGTGGACGGTGCTGTTCTGCAACGTCACCGCCGGGATCGGCCTGCTGGAGCACGCCAGCCCGCTCATCCAGGACTTCTTCCGCGACGACGGGGCGTCGGCCGTGACCGCCGTCGCCGCCGGCGGGTTCGTCGGGATGCTGTCGCTGTTCAACATGGCGGGCCGGTTCGCCTGGTCCACCGCCTCGGACCGCATCGGGCGCAAGCCCGTCTACCTCGTCTACCTCGGCGCGGGCGCCGTGTGCTACGCGCTGCTGGCCACCGCCGGGGGCACCTCGACGGTGCTGTTCGTCGCCCTGGCCTGCGTCATCCTGTCGTTCTACGGCGGCGGGTTCGCGACCGTCCCCGCCTACCTGCGCGACCTGTTCGGCACCTACCAGGTCGGTGCCGTCCACGGCCGGCTGCTCACCGCCTGGTCGGCGGCCGGCATCGCCGGACCGCTCATCGTCAACGGCTACCTCGACGCCGAGGGCGAGCCCGGCACGCTCACCCAGGCGGCCTACCAGGCGCCGCTGTTCACCATGGTCGGTGTCCTCGCCGTCGGGTTCACCGCCAACCTGCTGATCCGCCCGGTCGCGGCCCGCTTCCACGAACCCGCGGCGCCCCCCGAACCCGCCGCCGGAACCGCCGGCGCGGCGGCCCCGGCCCCGGGCCGTCCTCCCGGGTCCGGCGGCCGCCGGACCGCGCTCCTGGTGTCCTGGGCGGTGGTGGCCGCCCTGCTCGGCTACGCGGTGGTGCGGGTGGCGATGACCGCCGCCCGCCTGTTCACCGGGTAGCGGGGCCGGTCACCGGCCGCCGGGCAGCCGGGCCAGCGTCCACTTCTGCACCGCCTCCAGCGGCCCGTGCGGGAACCGGCGCAGCCACAGCGACGCCCCGACCAGCAGGGACAGGCTCACCCCCGTCCACAGGGCGAACACCCACCACGGGCCCGTGCCCATCATCCGGGCGGCCAGCCCCAGGCCGAACCCGTAGCAGACCAGCATGCACACCACGTTCTGCAGGACGTAGCCGCTCAGCGCGGCGCGCCCCAGCGCGGACAGGGCGCCCACCACGGGGCCCGGTCGGCGCGTCCGGTCCAGCAGCCACCCGACGAGGCCCATCAGCCCCACGGCCACCAGCGGCGCCGCGACGTACCGGTCGGCGAGGGCGAGCGCCGGGCCCGCGAGCGTCGTCGCTGCGTTCAGCGGCAGCCCCAGGCCCAGCCCCCAGGCGAGCATCCGGGCGCGGATGCGGCGCCCGGCCGCGTCGTCGCCGAACGCGCCGGCGCGGAACAGCCGCACCCCGAGCAGGAACAGGAACAGCAGCAGGGCGAAGGAGATCACCGGCTCCAGCCGGAACACCGCGAACTCCGACAGCCGCAGCGCCACCTGGTCGAGGTAGGAGCCCTCGGCGTAGAGGCGGACGAACTCCTCGGGCACGCCGTTCGCGCCGTCCGGGTCCGGCGGGGGAGCGGGCTCCGACTGCGCGACGAGCACGGCGGTCGCCGCGCCCATCAGCAGCACGTGCACCGCCGCCGACGTCCACAGCACCACCGAGCGCACCCGCTCCGACCGGGCCAGCAGCCACGCCGTGAGCAGCGCCACCACCGCGTAGCCCATGAGCACGTCGAAGGCGAAGACCAGCACGAAGTGGACGGTGCCCTCGACGAACAGGAACAGCGCCCGCCACACGTAGGTTCCGGGCCAGCGGCGGCCGTGCCGTTCGGCCGACCGGAACTGGATGGCCAGGCCGACCCCGAACAGCACCGTGAGCAGCGCCAGGAACTTGCCGTTGGCCGCGGACCGGGCGACCGCCTCCAGGACGGTGCCGACCCCGGGGTCGGCCAGGGCGGGGACGATCGGCGAGAACGCCGTGGCCGAGGTGAGGACGGCCGCCTCGCCGCCCGGACTCGCGAAGATCCACACGTTGGTGCCGAGCGTGCCGAGGATCGCCACCCCGCGCAGCACGTCCAGCAGCGGCAGCCGCCCACCGCCGCCCTTCGCCGGCGGCCCCGCCGCCCGGATCGCGGTCGCGTCCATCCCCCGAACCCCCTGTCGACCGGTGCGGCGGCCGTGCGCCCCCGCCTCGACGCCCCAGCATCCCCGCCCGGCCCCGCCCGCACCTCCGCCCAGCAGCCGAGACCCGCGTGCTGCTTTCGATGTAGGCCACCCGCCCCCGAGCACACGAACGCCCCGGCACACAGCACCGGGGCGTGGTTCGACCTAGTAGCGGCGTCCTTCCTCGATCGCGGCGCGGATGTCGTCGCCGGTCACTCTGGACCGCACCGTGGCACGGAAGGCGGCGACGGACGCCATGTCGGCGTCGGTGACGCACCGCGCCCTTCCGTCCACCGGCGAGAGGTCCCGGGCCGCCGGCGGACGGTACGCCGCCGGAGACCCGGCACCGCCGCGCGGATGAGCGTCGTCCCGCGCGCCGACCTCCGCATCCGCATCCGCCGGAGCGGTGGGAGCACGGAAACGCAACTGCTCCCGCAGGCCGATCGAGACGAGCTCGGTGAGCATCTCGGAGCGGGAGATCCCCTTCCTGGCGGCGACGCGGTCGATCAGGTCAACGGTCTCGGACGGTAGTTCGACGTACACGACGGTCATGGGCGCGACGTTAGTGCGCGGCTCCGGCGGCCGCCCGCCGTTCCGCGGAATCGCCGCCTGGGCGGCGGCACGCGGGCGCGGTGGGTCGTCAGAGCCGGATCGTGGTGGAGCGGACGATGCGGAAGACCGGGTGGCGGGCGGCCTCCTCGGCGAACGCCTCGACCGGGGAGTCGGGGGACGCGTCGAAGTAGGGGCCGGCGAACAGGGCGGTCGACGGGTGCCGCAGGTAGGAGCGCAGCACCGGCGCCGCCTCGGCGGTGTCGGTCTCGACCACGCTCACCAGCTCGATCCACCCGCCGTGGCGCAGGGTCGCGAACCCGTCCCGGCGGATGTTGCGCACCCAGCCCACCTCGCCGTAGGGGGCGACGAGGAACCGGCCGGTCTCGTCCTCGACCAGGGTGACCGGGGTGGTGCGCAGGAACCCGGTGGTGCGCCCGCGCGTGGTCAGCAGCTGGGTCCCGGCCGGGCCGATCCCGTACTTGATCGCCCCCGCAAGGACGGCGTTGATGGTCCGCCGCAGCTTGGTCCTCCGGTACGGCATGGCGTCGTTGCCCATCGGCATCTCCTCGTCTCGGCTCCCCCCCCATTGTGCTGGGTGCGCGGACCCGGTGCGCCGCCGCCCGGGCCCCGGCGCGCCGCCGCGGACCCGGCGGCCGCGCGTCAGCGGAACGCCGCGATACCGGTCACCGCCTGGCCGATGCTCAGCGCGTGGATCTCCTCGGTGCCCTCGTAGGTGGCGACCGTCTCCAGGTTGAGCATGTGCCGCAGCACCGGGTACTCCAGGGTGATCCCGTTGGCGCCGTGCACCGAACGGGCCGTGCGCGCCACCCGCTGGGCCGCCGCCACGTTAGCGAACTTGCCGAAGCTGACGTGGTCGCGGTGGCAGGCGCCGCCGTCCTTGAGCCGACCGATCTGCAGCGCGGTGAGCGCCGCCTGGTTGACGTCGACCACCATGTCCGCGAGCTTGCGCTGGGTCAGCTGGAACCCGGCGATGGGCGACCCGAACTGCTCGCGGGTCCCCGCGTACTCCAGCGCGGCGGCGTAGCAGGCGCGCGCCGCCCCGGCCGCCCCCCACACGATGCCGTAGCGGGCCTCGTTCAGGCACGACAGCGGCGACCCCAGGCCGCGCGACCCCGGCAGCACGGCGTCGCCGGGCAGCCGGACGCCGTCGAGCACCAGCTCGGCGGTGATGGAGGCGCGCAGCGACAGCTTGCGGCGCACGGTGGTGGCGGTGAACCCGGGGGTGCCCGCGGGCACCAGGAAGCCGCGGATGCCGTCGTCGGTGGCCGCCCACACCACGGCGACGTCGGCCACCGACCCGTTGGTGATCCACATCTTCGTGCCGTCCAGCACCCAGTCGGCGCCGTCGCGCCGGGCGCGGGTGCGCATCGACCCGGGGTCGCTGCCCGAGTCGGGCTCGGTCAGCCCGAAGCACCCGATCGCCTCGCCCGCCGCCATGCGCGGCAGCCACTCCTCCTTCTGCTCCGCCGAACCGAACGCGTGGATCGCGTACATCGCCAGCGACCCCTGCACGGACACGAAGCTGCGCAGCCCCGAGTCGACCGCCTCCAGCTCCCGGCACGCCAGCCCGTAGGCGACGGCGCTCGCGCCGGCGCACCCGTAGCCCTCCAGGTGCATGCCGAACACGCCCAGGTCGCCGAACGCCTTCGCCAGCCCGCGCGGGTCCGGCAGGGTCCCGGCGTCGAACCAGTCGGCGACGTGCGGCAGCAGCTCGCGGTCGGCGAACGCGCGCACGGTGTCGCGGATGTCGCGCTCGTCGGGCGACAGGGTCCCGTCCACACCCAGGAAGTCGTGCGGGTCGGGGGCGGCGGCCTTGTGCGGCTGGCTCATGGGGTCGGGGTTCCTTCCTCTGGCGGTGGTGGGGCGGCCCGTCACGCGACGGGGTTCTGGTAGGCGGCGCCGCGCGCGACCATCGCGGCGACGCGGTCGGCGCCGACACCGAGTTCGGCGAGGACGCGCTCGGTGTGCTGGCCGAGCAGCGGGGGAGGGGCGGGCGGCGGCGCGTCCGCGCCGGCACCCGACGCCAGGCGGAACCCCGCGCCGACCGTCTCCAGCGGCCCGGCGGCGGGGTGGTCGACGCGCACCAGCGTCGCGCCGCCCGCCGCGTCGGCGGTGCGCAGGGCGTCGAGCACGCCGCGCACCCGCCCCACCGGCACGCCCGCGTCGAGCAGCGCCGCCACCCACTCCGCGGCGGGCCGGGTGCGCAGCACCGCGCCGATCTCGGCGACCAGCGCGCCGCGGTGCGCCACCCGCTCCGGGTTCGTCGCGTAGCGCGGGTCGGCGGCGAGGTCGGGGCGGCCCAGCACATCGCACAGCCGCCGGTAGAGGGCGTCGTTGCCGGCGGCGACCACGATCTCGTCGTCCGCGGTGGGGAACGCCTGGTAGGGCACGATCGTGGGGTGGGCGTTGCCGAAGCGCTCCGGCTCGGCCCCCGTCACGAGCGCGCTCTGCGCCACGTTGACCAGGCCGGACAGCGCCGAGTCGAGCAGCGACACGGTGACGTGCTCGCCCCGGCCGGTGGCGCGCGCCCGCACCAGCGCCGCCAGCACCGCCACGGCCGCGTTCAGCCCGGTGAGGACGTCGGTCATGGCGACGCCCACCTTGGTGGGCGGGCCGTCCGGGGCGCCGGTGGCGTGCATCAGCCCGCTCTCGGCCTGCACGACGAGGTCGAACCCGGGCCGGTCGGGCGGGGTGTGCCCGGCGCCGAACCCGGTGATCGAGCAGTACACCGCGCCGGGGTTGCGGGCGTGCACGTCGGCCGGGCCCAGGCCGAGCCGGTCGGCCGTCCCGGGGCGGAAGTTCTGCACCACCACGTCGGCACCCCAGCACAGGTCGCGGACCGCCGCCCGCCCGTCGGGGTCGGCGACGTCCACGGCCAGGCTGCGCTTGCCCCGGTTCACCGCGAGGAAGTACGCCGCCTCGCCCCCGGCCGAGGGCGGCCCCCACGCCCGGGTGTCGTCGCCCCGCTGCGGGTGCTCGACCTTGACCACCTCAGCGCCCAGGTCGGCCAGCAGCATCGTCGCGTAGGGGCCCGCGAGCACCCGCGACAGGTCCGCCACCCGCACCCCGGCCAGCGGCCGGTCCGCCGCCTCCGGCGCCGCCCCGCCGCCCCGTCCCGCCTCCGCCGTCACGTGCCCTCCCTCGTGGTTCGCCTCACCGGTCGGTCCCGCGACCCCGTCAGGGCGGGTCGGCGGCGCCGCGCACCTGGTGGAACGTCTCCAGGCAGCGGCGGAGCGCGGTGGTGAGGGCGGCGCCGGACTGGCCGGCGTAGCGGGTCTGCACCCGGTCGACGATCTCGGCGAGGTCGCCGACGACCGACAGGCCCTCCACCAGCGCGCGGAAGAAGTCCTTGGCGAGGTCGGTGAGCAGCGTGGTGTCGGCGGCGACGATGCGCCCGTCCGACAGGTTCACGGCCAGGACCACGCCGAGCCGCTCGTACTGGGAGTGGCTCGCGACCGCGTCGGGCAGCCGGGCGTAGCCCGAGACGAGCACGACGTCGGGGTCGGCGAACAGCTCCCTGATCCGGTCGGGATCGCGCACGCGGTACACCCCTCCAATGGGCAGCCGAAAACTCCGGTGGACTGGAGTCTCGCGCCTGGCAGGACGGCCGGGAAGGGCCGGGCGTCCTCAGCGGGAGGGCAGACGGCCCCAGTATCGCCGATCCACGCCGCCCGTTGTCAATCACCCGGCGGCCCGGCCCGCCCGCCCCCGCGCCGGCGGGCGGGTTGCGTCCCTCGGCGGCGCGTGCGTATGATCCGTCGCAGGTCATGAGTGCCAGCGTCAAGCCCCGGCTTGCTGGCCGGCAACCCTCCTTCCGCGGTGGGGTGCCCCGGGTGAGGACCAGGTCGACACGACCGTGTCAGGCAAGCGCGGACCCTCGTGGTTCCGGTGCGCGGCTGCGCCGCGCCCTCCCGGGGTCCCTTTACGGCCCCTGGAGGTGCCACTGTGACCGCTGTCGCCGAAACCCCGATCGCCGCCCCTGCGCCCGCCGCGCCGCCCCTGCCCGCCGTCGTCGGCGCCGGGCTGCGCGTGCCGCTGGTCACCGGCGGCGGCGCCGAGTACGCCGACTTCGACCACGCGGCGAGCGCCCCGTGTCTGGCGGCCGTCCGCGACACCCTCGACGCCGCCCTGCCCTACTACGCCAGCGTGCACCGCGGGGCCGGCTTCACCTCGCAGGTGTCGACCGCGGCCTACGAGCGGGCGCGGCGCACCGTCGCCCGGTTCGTCGGCGCCCGCGACAACGACGCGGTCGTGTTCGTCCGCGGCACCACCGACGCGTTCAACCTGCTCGCGCGCTCGGTGCCCGACGGCTGCACCGTCGTGGTGTTCGCCGCCGAGCACCACGCCGCCCTGCTGCCCTGGCAGCACCGGGGCAGCCGCGCCGGGCGCGTGGTGCGGCTGCCGCTGCCCGACTCCCCGGCCGACGCCGTCGCCGCCGCCCGCGCGGCGCTGCGCGCCGCCCCCGAGGGGCCCCGCCTGCTGTGCGTCACCGCCGCCTCCAACGTCACGGGCGAGGTGTGGCCGGTGGCGGAGCTGGCCGCGGCGGCCCACGACGCCGGGGCGCGCATCGCCGTCGACGCCGCCCAGCTCGTGCCGCACCGGGCGTTCAGCCTCGCCGCCACCGGCGCCGACTACGTCGCCTTCTCCGGGCACAAGGTCTACGCCCCGTTCGGCTCGGGGGCGCTCGCCGGGCGCACCGACTGGCTGCGCGCCGCCGCCCCCTACCTGGCGGGCGGCGGGGCGACCGGCAACGTGACCGACGACGACGTGCGCTGGAACGACCTGCCCGCGCGGCACGAGGCCGGCAGCCCCAACGTGCTGGGCGCGGTCGCGCTGGCGGCGGCGTGCGCCGAGCTGACCCGCGCCGGGTGGGACCGCCTGCACACCCGCGAGCAGGCCCTGCTCGACCGGCTCCGCGCGGGCCTGGCCGCCGTCCCCGGCGTGCACGAGCTGCGGCTGTGGGACGCCCGCCACCCCCGGGTGGGCATCGTGTCGTTCGTGGTCGACGGGGTGCCCGCGGGGCTGCTCGCCGCCGCGTTGTCGGCGGAGTACGGCATCGGGGTGCGCGACGGCCTCTTCTGCGCACACCCGTTCACGCGGCGGCTGCTGCCCGCCGGGCACGACCAGGCGGTGCGGGCCAGCCTCGGCCTCGGCACGACAACGGAGCACGTCGACCGGCTGGTCGGCGCCGTCGCGGAGCTGGCGGCGCGCGGGCCCCAGTGGCGCTACGCCGAGGACGACGGGCGCACGGTGCCCGTTCCCGACCCGCGCGCGTTCCCCGTCGTCGGCGCCGAATAGCCCAAACGGCGTTTTTTTTCATAAACGCGACAAAGGTGACCGTGAACTTTGCCGATGGTGAACCAGGTCACTCACAAGGGGTAACATCGGGCGCTAACGAAGGGGCGGCGGCGCCCCGCGCCGGGACACGGACCCGCCGCGGACACCGCCGCCCCGGCACCGGCCGACGGCTCGGGGGGCGCGATCGTGACGGACGAGTGGCGGGCACTGCACATCGGCGAGGAACCGCTCGTCGACATCCCCAACCCGCGCGTCATCCACATCGGCGACCGGCGCGCCCGCCCCCGCTCCGAACCCCGCACCGCCGAGGGCCGCCGCGCCGAGGCCCGCCGCGGCTTCCTGCGGCGCGTCGTCGCCTACCTCGCCGCCGACACCCGCATCCGCCAGTTCGTCGACCTCGGCTCCCGGCTGCCCGCCGGCGACGGCATCGCCGACACCGCCCGCGCCCACGCCCCCGACGCCCGCGTCGTGTACGTCGACACCGACGCCACCCGCGCCCTGCACGCCCCCGCCCAGGCCGGCGGCGGCGCCGTGCCCGTCGTCACGGCCCCCAGCCTGCGCCCCGCCGCCCTCCTCGACCGGCTCGCCGACCGCGGCGTCATCGACTTCACCGCACCCGTCGCCGTCCTCCTCACCGACACCGCCCCGCTGCGCCGCGACGGCGTCCTCCCGCACGACCTGGTGCGCGCCCTGCACACCGCCCTGCCCGGCGGCAGCCACATCGCCGTCGCCCAGCGCGTCGCCCCCGACGGCGACACCACCGCCGACGCCCACTCCCGCGAACTCGCCGCCGCCGTCCTCGAACCCTTCACCCTCATCGAGCCCGGCCTCGCCGACATCGCCTGGTGGCCCTACCCCGACGAAGAGGTCACCGCCGAAGGCACCGGCATCCTGGCGGGCGTGGGACGCAAGGACACCGACCACCCGGCCGGGCCCGGCGGTCGGCCCGGACCGGCGCGGGGGAGCACATGACGCGGGGGAGCAGATGACACTGAACTGGACCGGCGAGATCCTCGCCCAGGTGGAGTTCTACTGGGACACCTCGCTGTGGCCGCGCCTCCAAGGGCTCGGCGACGACGAGTTCTTCTGGGAGCCCGTCGAGGGCTGCTGGACGGTGCGCCCGCGGACCGACGGCACCTACATCGCCGACTGGGAATGGCCCGAACCGGTCCCGCCGCCGGTGACCACCATCGCGTGGCGGCTCGGGCACATCGTGGTCGGCGTGCTGGAGCAGCGCGTCGAGGGGCACTTCGGCGCGGGCACCCCCGACATCACCCAAGCCGCGTTCCCCGGGAGCGCCGACGAGGCCCTGTCGCGGCTGGAGACCGGCTACCGGCGCTGGTGCGCGGGCGTCCGCGAGGTCGACGCCGACGGGCTGGCCGCCCCGGTCGGAGCGGCCGAACCCGCCCAGTGGGCGGACTTCCCGTTCGCGATGCTCGCGCTGCACGTCAACCGCGAACTCATCCACCACGGCGCCGAGATCGCCCTCCTGCGCGACCTCTACCGCGCCCGCCCCACCCCGGAGGCCACCCTCCTCTGACCGGCCCCGGCCCGGCGGGCGCGCCCAAGCCACGCACCCCCGGCCGGCCCCGCACCAGGCCGGGCCTGCCCCCTCAAGGTGCGGGCCCGGTCCGTGCGCCGGGCGTGTTCGGCCAGGTCAGGCCGTCGCGGTCGCGGCTACACCGTCCCCGGTGGCCGCACCGCCCGCCGGCTCCCCGCCGCGCGCCGCCTCTTGCCACTCCGCCCGCGCCCGCTCATGGGCGTCGACCAGCCAGCGGTCCGCCCACGCCGTGTCGGGCCACTCCGGCAGCGGGGACGTGGCGACCAGGTCGACCAGCCGCTCCTCCAACCCGCTCGCCACCTCCAGCGCCTCCGCCATCGTGTGCTCGCCCCGGCGCAGGGCGCGCAGCCAGGAGGCGCGCGGCTCGGCCATCGGCAGCGTCACCCGGCCGGTCTCCAGCAGCTCCACGCCCTGAACGCCCAGGCGCACCATGTGGTAGGCGAACTTCACGTCGAAGCCGTAGGCCTCGATCAGCTCCGGCCGGTTGGTGTGCCGGCCGCCGCGCCGCCCCAGCATGCTGTCGCGCTGGGCGCGCAGGCAGCCGAGGAACCGGTGGCCCACCTGCCGGGACAGGATGCGGTCGGCCGCCGCGCGCAGCTCCCGGCCCAGCGGGGTGACGGCGACGATCTCGTGCTCGGGCACGAACAGCGGCAGCAGCACCGTCGGGTTGCCCGACAGCGCGAGGCGCATCCACTTCCGCAGCGAGTAGACGACGAGGTCCAGGTCGCCCGGGCCCGACCGCGCGCCCTCGGGCTGTGTGCGGTGGATGTACTGCTCGAAACGGCGCAGGCCGATCACGTACTCGGGCGGCTCCACGCAGATGCCCATCTCATCGCGGTCGTCCTGGTCCGCGACGGTGATCCCGTGGACCCCCGACCCCACCTGGCAGCGGAGGATCGTCCCCTGCTCGGCGATGGCGGCGTCCTCCCGTCCGGTGTGCTTCATCCGGCACACTCCCTCCGCATGGCACGTGGGCCGCGCCAGGGCACTTCCCGGTATTTGGGAAGTCGACGAACATACCGACCCCGCCACCGCCGCACCAACCCGTTTTCCGGGTCGGCGCCGGCCGGAGGCGGCCCGTTCCGGTCAGACCACGTCCAGCGGGTCCACGCGGATACGGGCGATGGGCTCGTCCTTGCGCGCGTTGCGGACGCTGCGGGCCGCGGCGGCGGCCTTGAGCGCCGACGTCAGCTCGTGCACGTCCGCGCGCGGCGTCCGCAGCAGGGCGCGTTCGGTCGCCGGGCCGTCCCCGGCCTGTCCGGCCCCGACCGGTACCGGACCCAGCAGGTCGGCCGACGCGGGCAGCTCCACACCGTCGATCAGCTCGCGCACGAGCGCCGGCTCGCCGGTGACCGACGCCATGGCCACGGCCGGGGGGAACCCCAACTGGCGGCGCTCCTCCAGCTCCCGCTCGGCGAACCCGGCCGGGTCCCAGCGGATCAGCGCCTGGGTGGCGGGCAGCTGCGCCTCGGCCACGACCACCACCTGGCCGCCGTCCTCGGCCGACCGCACCAGCGCCGCAGCGTTGCACCACCGGCGCAGCGTCTCCTCGCCCGCCCGCAGATCGGCCCGGCCCAGCAGCGCCCACCCGTCGAGCAGCACCGCCGCCGCGTACCCGCCGTCCGCCACCGGCTCCGCCCCCGGCGTCGCCACCACCAGCGCCGGGCGGTCCGGCACCCGGTCCAGGACGTCCTCGTCGCGGCCGGACGTGCGCACGGTCAGCGACGGGAACGCGCGGCCCATCTCCTCGGCCGTGCGCCGCGCCCCCACGACGTTCGCGCGCAGCCGGCCGCCCCCGCACGCGCCGCAGGTCCACGCCCCCGCCAGATGCCCGCACCACCGGCAGAACGGCATGGCGTGCGCGCTGCGCAGCGCCAACGGCCCCTGGCAGGCGTCGCAGCGCGCCGGCGCCCGGCACGCCACGCACCCCAGCGCCGCGACGTAGCCCCGCCTCGGCACCTGGATGAGCACCGGCCCCTCGCGGGCCGCCTCCCGGGCGACCCGCAGCGCCAGGCGCGGGATGCGCGCGGTGCGGGCGGCCTCGTCGCGCTCCAACTGGCTGTCGTCGTCGGTCGAGCGGACGCGGGGCGCGCGCCGCCGCAGCATCGCCCGGTCGGCGGCGAGCGGGTGCGCCCACCCGGACGCCACGAGCTGCGTCGCCTCGGTGGTGCGGGTGAAACCGCCGAACAGCGCCGCCGCACCCATGCGGTGCGCCCGCATCGACAGCACCGTGCGGGCGTGCGGGTAGGGCGCGTGCGGGTCGACGTGGACGTCGTCGCCGTCGTCCCACAGCACCACCAGCCCCAGGTCGCGCACCGGGGCGAACATCGCCGCCCGGGTGCCGACCACCGCACCGACCTCGCCGCGCAGCGCGGCCAGCCACCGGCGGTACCGCTCCGCCGGGCCCAGCTCGGCGGTGAGGGCGACGTGCCGCCCCTCGCCGAGCCGCTCGGCCAGTGCCGCGTCGACCCGGCCCACGTCGCGGCCGTCGGGCACCACCACCACGGCGCCCCGCCCACCCGCGAGGGCGGTGGCGACCGCCACCGCGATGGCCTCGGCCCAATCCGGCCCGGGCAGCGCGCCCCACACGGCGCGTGGCGCCTGGCCCCGGTGCAGCGCCTCCAGGAACGACGGGCCGGCGGTGTAGTCGGCCCACGGCCCGGGAGCGGGCGGCGCGGAGACGCCGCCTGCGGGGGAGGTGCGCTCGGTCGCCGCCGAGGCGGGGGTGGCGTCGGCGGCACCGGCCTCGGGCGGGACGGCGGCGTCCGCCCCCTCGGCCACCGCCGCGCGCCCCTCGCCGCCCGTTCCCGCCGTGCCGGCGGGGGAGGTACGGCCGGGGGCGCCAACGGACGCGGCGGACGAGAACGCGGCCGGGCCCCGGCCCGAGGCGCTGCCCGCCGTACCGGCGCCCGCCCGGTCGGCGTCGGCCCCGGCCCCGGGCGCGGCTCCGTCGGCATCGGAATTGACCCAGACGGGGCCGGTGTCCGTGTCGGCGTCCGCCCCGTCGGTGTCGGCCTCGGGCGCGGGGATGGGGACAGCTCCGTCGCCATCGGCGTCGGCCTTGCCGACGCCGGCGCCCTCCCGGTCGATGTCGACCCCGGGTGTGGGGGCGGCCCCGGGGGTGGAATCCACCTGCGGCGCGTCGCCGGACCCGGCGGGCGGAGGCGGGGCGCCATCGGACGCCGACACCTCTCCGGCCGGACCCGCGCATGCGGCGGCGTCGTCCTCGGCCGGGTCGGGAACCCGCTCCGCGACGGCTTCGGCGCCGAGCGCCGTCGGCGTCCCGGCGCCGTCGGCGGCCGCGTCCCGGGCCGCGGCCTCGGCCGACTCCGCCGCCTTCCGGCGCTTCGTCTCGGCCTCCTTCTCCACGCGGGCGTGGCGGGGCGGGACCGCGAGCCGGAGGACGTCGCTGAGCGTGCCGGCGTACCGGTCGGCGACGGCGCGGGCGAGCCCGCGGATCTCCGCCGTGACCACCGGCTCGGGCGACACCACCTGGTGGAGGTAGGCCAACCGGCCCGTGAAGTCGCTGGTGGCGGCCCGCTCCAGCAGGTAGCCCGACAGCAGTTGCCCGTGGAAGGGGACGCGCACCCGGCAGCCGGGGACGGCGTCGTCGGCCATGTCCGCCGGAACGTGGTAGTCGAACGGCCGGTCGAGATGGGGGAGGGGGGTGTCGACCACCACCCGGGCGACGGGCAGCTCGTCGGCCGGACGCCGCTTCTCCGGCGCGGGCGCGGCCGCAGCGGATGCGGCCGCCCGGGGCACGTCGAAGAGAAGCCCCTCGTCGGGGTCGGGCTGCGGTGTCATCGATCCAGGTTTACCAGAGCCCCGCGACACCCCCGGGCCCCGCCGCACCTGCCGCCCCGCTCGCCGCCGCCCGCACCGCCGCCCCTAGCCCATGCCACCCCCGGTCGGGCCGCCCCGCCCGTGCCCGTCGCTCCCGCCCCGCCCCCTCGACGCGCTTCGGCGCGCCGACTCCTGGGGCCGGCCCGTCGCCTCCGCCTCGCCTCGGTCTACCCCGCTGCGCCCACGTCCCGCCCCGAGCCTGCGCGACCGTACGTGCGTCCTGGTCCCCGCCCCGGCCTGCCCCGCCGCCCCCGCCGTCCGGTGGCGGCCTGGTCCACCGCGGTGCCCGTCCCGGTCGGCGCCGCACGGCCCGGTGCCGGTACGGGGTGGGCGCCCACCCCGTACCGGCACCCGCCCCCGGCCCACCACCGGCGCGGCACCTCCACCCGGGCAGTACCTCCCTCGCGCTCACGCCTCCCGGCCGTCGCGTCGGTCCGCGTGGGTGTGGGCGGGGCTGGTAGACAGGACGCGCACACCACGATGAGGGGAACGGTGGTCGATGAAGCTGGTCTTCGCTGGAACGCCCGAGGTGGCGGTGCCCTCCCTGCGGGCGCTGCTGGACTCCGCGCACGAGGTGGCCGCCGTGGTCACCCGGCCCGACGCCGTGGCCGGGCGCGGCCGACGGGTCTCGGTGAGCCCGGTCGCGGAGGTCGCGGCCGAGGCGGGCATCGAGGTGCTGAAGCCCGAGAAGGCGAGCGACCCGGAGTTCCTGGACCGGCTCCGCGAGATCGGCCCCGACTGCTGCCCGGTCGTCGCCTACGGGGCGCTGCTGCGCCAGGAGGCCCTCGACATCCCCCGGCACGGCTGGGTCAACCTGCACTTCTCGCTCCTGCCCGCCTGGCGCGGCGCCGCCCCGGTGCAGCACGCGGTGCTGCACGGCGACGACCTGACCGGCGCCGCCACGTTCGAGATCGAGCGGGGGCTCGACTCCGGGCCGGTCTACGGCACGCTCACCGAGCCGATCGGGCCGCGCGACACCAGCGGCGACCTGCTCGACCGGCTGTCCCGGTCGGGTGCGGGGCTGCTGCTGCGCACGCTCGACGGCATCGCCTCGGGCGAACTCGTGGCCCGCCCGCAGCCCGCCGAAGGAGTGTCGCAGGCGCCCAAGCTCACCCCGGCGGACGCCGAGGTGGACTTCACGGCCCCGGCGATGCGCGTCGACCGGCTCGTCCGCGCCTGCACGCCCGCCCCGGGCGCGTGGACCACGTTCCGCGGCACGCGGCTCAAGCTCGGACCGGTCCTGCCCGCCCCGGACGGCCCCGACCTGGCGCCGGGCGCGCTGGAGGTCACCAAGACGGCCGTGTTCGCCGGAACGGGCACGCACCCGGTCGAGTTGGGCGAGGTCCAGCCGCAGGGCAAGCGCCGCATGTCGGCGGTCGACTGGGCCCGCGGCGTCCGCCCCGGCCCCGACGACCGCCTCACCTGAGTCCGCCTGCCTCCGCCTGTCCTCGCCTCGTTGATCTTGGCGTCGACGGGCCGTCGGAGCGCTCCCATAGCCCGACAGCGTCAAGATCAACGAGGCGGGGGAGTGGAGGGCGGGCACGACCGCCGGGGCGGGGGCGCCGACGGGCCGCTCGCAGGGGGCGGGGGCGGGTATTCTCGGGCAGTGGCCCGCCCGTGCCGTCGGGGGACGGCGCACAGCGCGGGCCAACCTGCATTTCTCCCGGCGTAAGGCTGATTCCGACGTGACCGACCGTTCCCGTTCCCCATACCGCCCCGCACGGCGCCGCAGCAGCGGAAAGGGGAGCGGCGGCGCCCAGTCCCGGCAAGGGCCGCCCGCGCCCAAGGACCCGGCCCGCCGGGTCGCCTACGACGTGCTGCGCGCCGTCCACGACCGCGACGCCTACGCGAACCTGCTCCTGCCCTCGCTGTTGCGCGACCGGGGCCTGGCCGGCCGCGACGCCGCCCTCGCCACCGAACTCACCTACGGCACCCTGCGCCGCCAGGGCACCTACGACGCCGTCCTGGACGCGTGCGTCGACCGCTCCCTGTCGTCGGTCGACAGCGAGGTCCTGCCCGTCCTGCGGTTGGGCGCCCACCAGCTCCTCGCGACGAACATCCCGCCGCACGCCGCCGTCAGCGCGACGGTCGACCTCGCCCGGCGGGTCGTCGGCCACCACCGCTCCCGGTTCGCCAACGCGGTGCTGCGCAAGGTCAGCGCCCGCGACCTCGACGCGTGGCTGGAGGTGGTCGCCCCCGAGCGCGACGCCGACCCGGTCGGCCGCCTCGCCGTCGTCCACAGCCACCCCCGATGGATCGTCGAGGCCCTCGCCGCCGCTCTCGGCGACGGCCCCGACCTGGCCGAGACCGAGGAACTGCTGGCCGCCCACAACGTGCGCCCCCGCGTCACCCTGGTGGCCAAGCCCGGCCGGGCCTCCCGCGCCGACCTCGTCGCCCAGGGCGCCGAGGCCGGCCGCTACTCGCCCTACGCCGCCCACCTGGCCGAGGGCGACCCCGCCGCGCTGCGCGAGGTGCGCCAGCGCCGCGCCGCCGTCCAGGACGAGGCGAGCCAGCTCGTCGCCCTGGCGCTGACCCGCGTGCCGGTCGACGGCTCCGACCACCTGTGGCTCGACACCTGCGCCGGCCCCGGTGGCAAGGCCGGACTGCTGGCCGGCCTCGCCGGGCAGCGGGGCGGGCACCTGCTGGCGGCCGAGGTGCAGCCGGCCCGCGCCGGGCTGGTCGCCACCGCCGTCGAGCGGTCGGTCCGCGACGCCGGCCGCGTGGTCGCCGCCGACTCGACCCGGCCCGCCTGGCGCGACGGCGCGTTCGACCGCGTCCTCGTCGACGCCCCGTGCACCGGCCTCGGCGCGCTGCGCCGCCGGCCCGAGTCGCGGTGGCGGCGCACCGAGGCGTCCGCCGGCGAACTCGCCCCGCTGCAGCGCGACCTCCTCTGCCGCGCCCTCGACGCGGCGCGCCCCGGCGGGGTCGTCGCCTATGTCACCTGCTCGCCGCACCTGCCCGAGACCCGCGGGGTGGTCGAGGACGTCCTCGCCGCCCGACCCGACGCCGAACTGCTGCGGGCCGCCGACCACCTGCCCGAGGTGCCCGACGCCGCAGCGGGCGACTTCGTCCAGTTCTGGCCGCACCGCCACGGCACCGACGCGATGTTCCTCGCCCTCCTGCGCCGCCACTGACCGCCGGCCTCCTGCGCCGCCGCTGACCGCCGGTCCCGTCGCGGCCTCGTCGGCGGCGCGCCGACCCGGTCCTGCTGACGGTCTGACGGCGGCACGACCGGGTCGGTCCGACGTCTGGGCAACCGCGCCCCGGCCCGTCGGAGGCCGGGTCCGCCGGGGCGGGCGAAGGGGCGATCGATCGTCCGGCCGCGTCTGGTGTGTTCACCGGTCGACGCGCACGCTCCGGTGGCCGCCGGGGCGCGGCGGGCGGCGGGACGAGTGGTCGTCCTTCTGGGCCGAGGACTCCGCGCCGATCGCGTGCTCGCTGCCTTCCGAGTGTGTTCGGAGGAGGTGCGAGGCCGTCCGCATTCGCCCGCTCTTATCGGTGTCCGGCGGAGGCGAGGGACCAGCGGCGCGATGAGCGGCCGTCCGCCTGGGGCCGGACGGTTCGCCGGCCACACCGCTCCGTCTGCTCCGTTCTTGTGTGCCCCGGAAGCCGGAGCGGTGTCGAAGCGGCTGGTCGTCCGTATGGCCTAGCGCCTTGCGCCGGCCGGCGGTCCGTTCTGACCGGGTGCGTCTGCCGACCACTGAGCCGGAGCGCTGGCGGAGCCGCGAGCGCGGCTGTCTGCCCATGCTCCGGGGCTGTCCGTTGGTCGGTCCGTTCCGCTCTTGTGTGTCCGGCGGGAGTGTCGGGTCCGCCGGGCCGGTGGTGGGGCGAGCGGTCGTTCGGCCGGGCCTCGGCCCCTGTGCCGGTCGGCGGTCCGTTCTGGTCGAGTGCGCCCGGTGGTCGCCGGGCCGGGGCGGGCGGTTGCTCGGCCGGCTGGGGCTGTCCGCCGGTCGACCGACCCGCTCTGGTGCCCGGTCTGCGGGGCGCCGGTCCGTGGGGGGCCGACGAGAAGGCGTCCGGCCGGGCCGGCAGTGGGTGTACGGGCCTGTCAGCGCGGGGGCGGCGGGGTGCGCCACTACACTCGGGGCCGTGGCAATCCAGATCTCTCCCAGCATCCTCTCCGCCGACTTCGCGCGCCTGGCCGACGAGGCCGCCGCTGTCGCCGGAAGCGCCGACTGGCTGCACGTCGACGTCATGGACAACCATTTCGTGCCCAACCTCACCTTGGGCCTGCCCATCGTGGAGTCGCTGCGCAAGGCCGCCGACCTCCCCCTGGACTGCCACCTGATGATCGAGGACCCCGACCGGTGGGCCCCCGCCTACGCCGAGGCCGGTGCCGGCAGCGTCACCGTGCACGCCGAGGCCGCCCGAGCCCCCGTCCGCACCCTGCGGGAGATCCGCTCCCAGGGCGCCCGTGCCGGGCTCGCGCTCAACCCCGCCACCCGGGTCGACGCCTACGCCGACCTGCTGCCCGAGGTCGACATGCTGCTGCTGATGACCGTCGAGCCCGGGTTCGGCGGGCAGAAGTTCCTCGACCTGGTGCTGCCGAAGATCCGCCGCGCCCGTGAGCTGATCGACGGCTCCGGCGGGTCGGTCTGGCTCCAGGTCGACGGCGGTATCAGCAACGACACCATCGAGCGCGCGGCCGAGGCCGGCGCCGACGTGTTCGTCGCCGGGTCCGCCGTCTACGGGGCCGACGACCCCGCCGCCGCAGTCGACGCACTGCGCGAACAGGCCCGTACCGCCGCCTCCTGACGGACAGCCGCTGCCGTGCGGCCTGCGTTGCCGTCGTGCCGTGTCCGCCGCCTTTTGACTTGGGGGCCACCGCTTCCGCGCGGCCCGTGCCGATCACCCTCCCCGTCCCCGGTCGGTTCCGGGTGGTCGCCGCGCGGGGGCGGTGGGCGCGTTCACCAGGCGGTTTCGGCCATCCGGTCTGGAACCGGTCACCGTGGGTACCGTGATGGCGCGCCAGGCGTGCCGGCGACGGAGCCGACAACAGACGAGGTGGGTGCATGGACGCGGTGTGGGATGCCGAGATCGCCGTCAACCGGTCAGTGCAGGGATGGGGCGGCTGGCTGGAACCCCCGATGGAGGTGGTGACCACCCTCGGGTCGCAGACGCTGATGATCGGCCTGCTCTCCCTGGTGTTCTGGTCGGTCGACGCCGGGCTCGGCGCGCGGGCCTACCTGGTGCTCATGGGGTCGGCCATGGTCAACGGCGTGCTGAAGGTCGGTACCCACGGGGCGCGGCCCGCCTGGTACGACTTCACGGTGCGCCCGATGTCGCAGGAGTCGACGTTCGGACTGCCCTCGGGCCACTCGCAGAACTCGATGGCGGTGTGGGGCTACCTGGCGGCCCGGTTGCGGCCGCGGTGGCGGTGGGCGTGGCCCGTGGCGGGCGTGCTGATCGCGCTGATCGTGTTCAGCCGCCTCTACCTGGGGGTGCACTTCACGACCGACGTCGTGGCCGGCCTGGCCGTGGGCGCGCTGCTGCTGTGGGTCGTCCTGCGCTACGAGGACGCCGCGCTGCGCTGGTGGCGGGCCCGCCCGCTCGGCGCCCAGATCGGGCTGGCGTTCGCGGTGTCGGTGGTCCCCGCCATCGCGGCCTGGGCCTACACGGCGTTCGTCCGCGACGGGTGGACGGTGCCCGACTCCTGGACCGGTTCGGTGCCGCCGGACGTCGCGGCCGAGTCCGTGGCGCACGTGTTCGCGGTCGGCGGCGGCCTGTTCGGCGGCCTCGCCGGGTTGTCGGTGCTCGCGGCGCGCGGCTGGTACGACGCGGGCGGGACCGTGGTCGCCCGCGTGTCCCGGTTCGTCATCGGCATCGCGGGGGTCGTGCTCCTCCTGGTGCTGACCGAGGTCGCCCCGCTGCCGGCAGCGGGCGTGGCGGGCATGGCCGCCGAGTACGCCGCCAACCTCGTCCTCGCCCTGTGGGGCGTCCTCGCCGCCCCCGAGCTGTTCGTCCGCACCGGGCTGGCCCTGCGGGCCGCGCCCGCTGACGCGTCCGGCGCCCGGGTCGGTACCTGAGGCCGTGCCGACGCGACCGGCGCCGGGCATCCGAGGCCGTCCGGGCGCCCCGTGCCCGTGGACGGACCGAGTCTCGCCTTGCGGCGCGCCCCCTTCGGTGTGCGCCTCGGGCGGTTCCGGGCCCGACACTCCGCTCGGTCCCGGCCCGATGCGGCGCGTCCCCCTCGGCGCCCGTCCCGGGGCGGGGCCGCCCCTGCGCCGGGGGGCGGCGTGTGGCTTGCGGCACGCCGCCGACGACCGGGAATGGTCCGCATGGCACACTTGTTGATCGAGACGTTGTCCAACGCGTGCTCCGGGGTCGGTGCAATTCCGAACCGGCGGTGACAGTCCGCGACCCGGCCGAAGCCATCGGCCGGTTGAACCGGTGGAATTCCGGTACCGACGGTGAAAGTCCGGATGGGAGGCGGTACGCGTGGGCCCGGTCACGCTTGTCCGTCCTGTCGGAGGAGCCGCCCGGACCTGACAGCGGGCGTGCGCCCGCGCCATCCCCGGAGCCGTACCAGGCGAGGGGAGAGGTTCGGACATGTTCACCGGGATCGTCGAGGAACTGGGCGAGGTCGTCGCCGTCACACCGGTCGGCGGACCCGCCGGCGGCGCCGCCAGGATCACCCTGCACGGCCCCCTCGTCACCTCCGACGCCGCCCACGGCGACTCCATCGCGGTCAACGGCGTCTGCCTGACCGTCACCGAGGCCGCCGACGGCCGGTTCACCGCCGACGTCATGCGCGAGACCCTCGACCGCTCCAGTCTGGGCGACCTCACGCCGGGCGCGCCGGTCAACCTCGAACGCGCCGCCCGGGTCGACGGCCGCCTCGGCGGGCACATCGTCCAGGGCCACGTCGACGGCACCGGCACCGTGCTCGACCGCACCCCCGGCGAGCACTGGGAGACCGTCCGCGTCGCCCTGCCGCCCACCCTCGCCCGCTACGTCGTGGAGAAGGGCTCCATCACGGTCGACGGCGTGAGCCTCACCGTGGCCGCCGTCGACGACGACGCGTTCACCGTCGCCCTCATCCCCACCACGCTCGCCGCGACCACGCTGGGCCGCGCCGCCCCCGGCACCCGGGTCAACCTGGAGGTCGACGTCGTCGCCAAGTACGTGGAGCGGCTGCTCGCCTCGCGCGGGGCGGTGGCCTGATGGGCGCCGCGCACGAAGGCGTGTGGTGGCTCGCCTGGGCCTACGCCGGGTTCACCGTCCTCGGCGAGCACGTCCGCTGGGCCGACCTGATCGGCAACCTCGCGTCCCTGGGCACCGTGGCGCTCGCCATCCGCCGCTCCATCTGGACCTGGCCGGTGCAGCTCACCGGCGCCGTCCTGCTGTTCGCGGTCTCCATCGACGCCCATCTCACCGGCAACGCCCTCAAGCAGGTCATGTTCATCCTGCTGGTGGCCTACGGCTGGACCCGGTGGGCCCGCCGCACCCGCAACGGGGACGACCTGCCGGTGCGGCCCGCGACCGCGCATGAGCGCGGCCTGCTCGCCGCCGTGCTGGTCGTCGGCACCGTCGGCCTGGCGCTGGTGTTCCAGGCCACCGGCACCTCCTGGGCGCCGTGGCCGGACGCGTTCATCTTCGTCGGCAGCGCCATCGCGACCTTCGCGCAGAGCCGGGCCCTGGTCGACTTCTGGGTGGTGTGGATCATCGTCGACCTGGTCGGCGTGCCCCTGGCGCTGATGTCGGGCCTGTGGGCCACCGGCCTCGTCTACGGGGTGTTCTTCGTCCTGGCCGTGGTGGGCATCCGCGACTGGAACCGCCGCTACCGGGCGATGCGCGACGCCCCGCCCGCACCCGCCGGCGGAGGCGCCGTGACCGCCTGACCCGCCCCGCCGCCGCCACCGCACCGACCAGGGAGGACCCCATGACCGCCGGCACCACCGAACCCGCGCCCGCCGACCCCGCCGCCTCCGACGGCGCCGCCGTCCTCGACCGCATCGCCGACGCCGTCGCCGACATCGCCGCCGGCCGGCCCGTCGTCGTCGTGGACGACGCCGACCGCGAGAACGAGGGCGACCTGATCTTCGCCGCCGAGGCCGCCACCCCCGAACTCCTCGCGTTCATGATCCGGCACACCTCCGGCCTCGTCTGCGCGCCCATGCGCGGCGAGGACCTCGACCGGCTGGACCTGCCGCCCATGACCCCCGTCAACCAGGACAGCCTGCGTACCGCCTACACCGTCACCGTGGACGCCGCCTCCGGGGTGGGCACCGGCATCTCCGCCGCCGACCGCGCCCGCACGGTCCGGGTGCTCGCCGACCCGGCCGCCGTCCCCGGCGACCTGGTCCGCCCCGGGCACGTCCTGCCGCTGCGCGCCCGCCCCGGCGGCGTCCTCGCCCGCCGGGGCCACACCGAGGCCGCCGTCGACCTCGCCCGGCTGGCCGGGCTGCGCCCCGCCGGGGTCATCGCCGAGATCGTCAACGACGACGGCACCATGGCCCGCCTGCCCGAGCTGCGCGCCTTCGCCGACACCCACGGCCTGCGCCTGGTCTCGGTCGAGCAGCTCGCCCGCCACCTCGCCGCCGACACCGGGGCCCGCGCCGCCGCCGACCGCCCCCGCCCCCTCGCCGAGCGGGTCGTCGAGACCCGCATCCCCAACCGCTTCGGCGACTGGCGCGCCGTGGGCTACCGGGGCACCACCGACGGCGCCGAGCACGTCGCCCTGGTCCACGGCGACCTCGGCGACGGCGCGGACGTCCTCGCCCGGCTGCACTCCGAGTGCCTCACCGGCGACGCCTTCGGCTCCCAGCGCTGCGACTGCGGCACCCAGCTCGACGCCGCCATGGAGCGCATCGCCCAGGCCGGCCGCGGCGTCGTCGTCTACCAGCGCGGCCACGAGGGGCGCGGCATCGGCCTGCTGCACAAGCTGCGCGCCTACCGGCTGCAGGACGCCGGCGCCGACACCGTCGACGCCAACCTCGAACTCGGCCTGCCCGCCGACGCCCGCGAGTTCGGCGCCGGCGCCGACATCCTCACCGACCTCGGGGTCCGCTCGGTCCGGCTGCTCAGCAACAACCCCGACAAGGCCGACGGGCTGCGCCGGCACGGCGTCGCCGTGACCGAGCGCATCGCCATGCCGACCGTCGTCACCACCGCCAACCTGCGCTACCTCCAGACCAAGCGCGACCGCATGGGCCACGACCTGCCCGGCGTCGCCGCCGCCAACTGACCGCCCGCCGGCACGTGTGAGAGGACCTTTCCCGATGAGCGGAACCGGACGCCCCGAGGACCCGCGGCTGCACGCCGAGGGGGTGCGGGTCGGCATCGTCGCCACCCGCTGGAACGCCGACGTGGTCGACCCCATGCTGGACCGCGCCCGCGCCGCGGTGGACGCCGCCGGTGCCCCCGCCCCCACCGTCGTGCGGGTCGCCGGGGCCATCGAGATCCCCGTCGTCGCCCAGCAGCTCGCCCGCACCCACGACGCGGTGGTGGCGCTGGGCGCCGTCGTCCGCGGCGGCACGCCCCACTTCGACTACGTGTGCGCGTCGGTGACCCAGGGGCTCACCGAGGTGGCCCTGCGCGAGTCCACCCCCGTTGCCAACGGCGTCCTGACCTGTGATACCCAGGAGCAGGCGCGCGACCGCGCCGGCCTCCCGGGCAGCCGGGAGGACAAGGGGTGGGAGGCCGCCGCGGCGGCCCTCGACACCGCCCTCGTCCTGCGCGGCCTGCGCGACGGGGAGCGCCACCCCGTCGGATAGGGAGAGGGACGACCGTTGCGGCCGCAGAACGTGGGGGAGCAGGACACCGTGGACGACGCAGGACCGGCACCGCAGCTCCCCGCCACCTGGCGGCCGCGCACCATGCGCGTCGTCGCCTACGCCTTGGCCGTCATCATCATGGCCACCATGGGGGCGCTGGCGGTGCTGCTGCCCGGGTGGGGGCCGCCCGACCGCGTCGGGCTGATCGCCCTGGGCCTGGTCGGGGTGTTCGTGCTGCACCTGCTGGCCCGTCCGCGGCTCACCGCCGCCCCCGACCGGGTGACCGTGGTCAACTCCATCCGCACCCACGTGCTGGAGTGGGCCGAGATCGTCGACGTGCGCATGCCCCTCGGTGAGCCGTGGCCCACCATCGACCTGTCCGACGGCACCACGCTGGCGGTCATGGGCATCCAGAGCAACGACGGCGCGCGCGCCACCGCCGCCCTCGCCGAGTTCCAGGCGCTGCTGCGCGGCCGCGGGGAGGCCCCCGAACCCCGCCGCGGCTGACCGCCGCCCGGGAGCGGGCGGGGCCGGCGCGTCCGGGGTGAGCGGCGTGAGCGGCGTCGCGCGCGTGGCGGAACGGACTCAGGTTGATTGCGACGGACCGAAAAGGGGTTGAACTCCGCCCCGTTCCGCTGCGTCATAGAGGGTATGGACCTCGACACCCGGAGTACCGAGAGGACGACGTGCCGCTCCACCCGCGTCTGCGTGGTGGGGATGACCTTCTGGTCCATCATCGTGGTGCTGTCGGTCTTCTCCCTGTTCCTCCTCTGATCCCCCCGCCGGGGGATGGCGGCGCGCCCGCCCTGCGACCCGGACCCCTTCGGAACCGACCACGAGCGCCGCGCGGCGCCGCGCCCGGCCCGGCCGGGGGCGGCCACGCGCGCGGCCCCGTCCCGCCGGCCCGTCCCCACCCCCGCCACCTGCGCCGACGCGCGCCGTTCGGCGTCGCCGACGAACCGCGCGGGCGCTCTTCGGATGATCGGTGCCCCGCCCGCGCCCGCCGCAGCGCATAGCCTGGCGGAAGGCGGAGGCGGGAGGACGGCGATGAGCGGCGCGACCACGGCGGCTTCGGGCGTGCCCCCGCCGGTGCGCGCGCCGCGCGCCCCGCTCCGCACCCGCCCCGACCGCGCGACCCCGCACCCGCCGCCCGCGCGGCCGCGCCGTGCCGCGCCCCCGGCGCCGCCCCGCCCACCGACGCCCCCGCGCCCGGCCGGGGCGCGCGGGCGCGACCGCCCGCCGCCGTGCCCGGCGGCCGGCCCCCACGAGGAGGACCACGTGCGTGACATCCGGACCGCGGTCGCCGACATGTACGCCTCGGGCGCCACGTTCGCCCTGGCCACCGTCGTCGACACCTACCGCAGCGCGCCGCGCGAGGCGGGGGCCGCCATGGCCGTCTCCGCCGCCGGGGAGGTCGCGGGCAGCGTCTCCGGCGGGTGCGTCGAGGGCGCCGTCTACGAGCTGGCCCAGGAGGTCATCGCCACCGGACGGCCCGCCCGGCGCAGCTACGGCGTCAGCGACGACGACGCGTTCGCGGTCGGCCTGACCTGCGGCGGGACCCTGCACGTGCTGGTCGAACCGGTCGACCCCGCCCGCCACCCCGCGCTCGGCGACGTCCTCGACGCCATCAGCGGCCACCGGCCGGTCGCCGTGGCCACCATCGCGGGCGGCCCGGGCCGCCTCGGCGCGCGCCGCGTCATCTGGCCCGACCGCGCCGACGGCGACCTCGGCGGCGCCCGCCTGGAGGCGGCCGTGGACGACGACGCCCGCGGCATGCTCGCCCAGGGCAGCACCGGCATCCTGCGCTACGGCGCCGACGGCCAGCGCCGCGGCGACGACCTGGAGGTCTTCGTCCAGTCGTTCGCCCCCGCGCCGCGCATGCTGGTGTTCGGCGCGATCGACTTCGCGGCCGCGGTCGCCGACATCGGCGCCTACCTCGGCTACCGGGTCACGGTGTGCGACGCCCGCCCCGTCTTCGCCACCGCCAAGCGGTTCCCGCGCGCCGACGAGGTCGTGGTCGACTGGCCGCACCGGTTCCTCGGCGCGATCGAGGGGCAGATCGACGAGCGGACCGCCATCTGCGTGCTCACCCACGACCCCAAGTTCGACGTGCCGGTGCTGGAGGTCGCCCTGCGCACCCCCGCCGGCTACATCGGGGCGATGGGCAGCCGCCGCACCCACGCCGACCGCCTGGAGCGGCTGCGCGCCGCCGGCGTCCCCGACGCCGCCCTGGAGCGCCTGCGCTCGCCCATCGGCCTCGACCTCGGCGCGCGCACCCCCGAGGAGACCGCCGTCTCCATCGCCGCCGAACTCATCCAGACCCGGTGGGGCGGCAGCGGCCGCCCGCTGCGCGCCACGCGCGGCCGCATCCACACCGAGCCGCTCGCCCGCACCACCACCCGGCCGGTGGCCGCCGCACACCCGGAGTGACCGCCCCACCACCGGCGAAACGCCGCACGGCAGGCCGGAACCGGTCAGCCGAACGCGTCAACCCGGCCCCCCAGGTGCCCGGAACGCCCTATCCGTGGGCGATTCCGGGCCCGGGATCGCACGAGAGGCCCTGCGGGCGGCACCGCGCCGACGGGTGCGCGTGGCATCATCGCGTCATGACGACACGCACGAGCCGGCCGGCCGCGGCACCGGTGGCGGGCCTGCTGCTGGCGGCCGGCGAGGGGAGCCGCCTCGGCCGCCCCAAGGCGCTCGTGGAGCTGGCGGGCGAACGCCTCGCCGACCGCGGGGCGCGCCTGCTGCGCGAGGGCGGCTGCGACCCCGTCCACGTCGTGACCGGCGCCGCCGAGGTCGACGTCGCCGGGGCCGACGCCGTGGTGCACAACCCGTCGTGGGCGTCCGGCATGGGCTCCTCGCTGCGCGTCGGCCTCGACGCGCTGCCCGACGCCGTCGACGCCGTGGTGGTCGCCCTCGCCGACCAGCCGCTGGTGACCTCGGCCGCCGTCGGCCGGCTGGTCGCCACCTACCGCGACGGCGCCCGCGCCGCCGTGGCCACCTACGCGGGCAACCTGCGCAACCCCGTCCTGCTCGGCCGGGAGCACTGGCCCAGCGTGCACGCGCTCGCCGAGGGCGACGTCGGCGCCCGCCCGTTCCTGCGCGCCTACTCCCACCTCGTCACCACGGTGGCCTGCGACGACATCGCCAGCCCCGACGACATCGACACCCCCGAGGACCTCGCCCGGCTGCGCACCCGGCTCGGCGCCGACCCCGACCGCTGAGGGCCGCCGGGGCCACCGGGGCCGCCCCGGTCACGGTGCGGCGTCGACCACCCGGATGCCGAACGCCGACCGCGCCTCGGCGCCCGGCTCCAGCACGGTGAGGTCGTGCCCCGACGCGAACGCGTTCGGCGGGCACGTCATCGGCTCCACGGCCAACCCGCTGCGGTGCAGCCCCTCGGGCAGGCCGTCGGCGCTGAACACCTGGAGCCACCCGTAGGAGCGGTCGGCCCACAGGCCCACGGAGGTGCCGCCGCCCGACAGCACGCTCCACGCCAGCCCGTCCGGGCCGCGGTCCAGCCCGGTGAACGCCGTGTCGAAGACGGTCGCGCCCACGCGGCGCGGGACGCGGAAGTCGTGCTCGGTGCCCGCCACGGGCTCCGGCGGGCCGGCCGGCAGCAGCCGGCCGTCGACCGGCAGCCGCAGCGACCCCGGCAGCCGCAGCACCGCGTCCGCCAAGGCGCCGCCCACCCGCAGGTAGGGGTGGAACCCGTTGCCGTAGGGGGCGGGGGAGGCCCCCGCGTTGCGCGCCCGCACCCGGACCGCCAGCCCGTCGGCGGCGTCCAGGGTGTAGTCGACGGCCAGTTCCAGCCGGAACGGGTAGCCGGGCACCCCCGCCAGGTCCAGCGCCAGCGCGGCCCGGTCCGGGGCGGCCCCGGTGGTCCGCCACGGCTCGCCGTGCGCGAAGCCGTGCAGCGCGGTGCCCCGGGCGGGCTCGGTGACGGGCAGCCGGTACTCGGTGCCCGCGAAGACGTAGCGGCCGTCGGCGATCCGGTTCGGCCACGGCGCCAGGAACTGGCCCTGGAACGCGGTGGGCCCCTCGGTGCCGCTGTAGGGCCAGACGAGGTCGCGGTCGCGCCAGGTCAGGCGGCGCAGCGCGGCGCCCCGAGGATCGACCACCGCCCGGTAGCCGCCCGCGTTCAGCTCGATCGCATCGCCCACCGGACACCGTCCCCCTCGCTCGCGGATGAACCCCGGGCGATCCTACTCCGGCCCCCGTGCGGCGGCCGCCCGACCGGGGCGGCCGCC
>NZ_BCRK01000035.1 GCF_001552555.1 Nocardiopsis trehalosi NBRC 14201
CGTCCCGCCGGGGTCGGCGGGGCGGCGCGGCCGGGGCGGCGGCGGGTCGGTCAGTCGAGGCGGAACACCCCGACGGCGTCGTAGGCGTGCCAGGACCCCTGGGTCTTGGTGATGGAGACCGTGTTGCGCCCGGCCGCGAAGCGCTCGGCGGGCAGGGTGAGTTCGACGAAGGAGGGGCGCAGCGCGGTGCCGGGCGCGGTGGCGTCGCCCTCCAGCGAACCCCGGGTGGCGCCGCCCTCGAAGGCGACGTCGGCGGTGTCGGTGCCGTTGACCGCGATGACCGCGGTCCCGGCGAGGGTGGCGTGGGTGTCGATGAGCCAGATGGCGAACCCGAGGTCGTCCCCCGGCGCGTCGGGCAGTTCGAAGTGCAGCCGGAAGGTGTGCGACCGCCGGCCGGCCCAGGAGTCGGAGGGGCCGGGGTGCAGGTAGGACCAGTCGGCGGCGGGGTCGCTGCTGCCGTGGGTGAAGTCGACCCCGTTCGGGAACGTCGACAGGAAGCGCGACTGGCCGCCGGAGGGGGCCAGCGCCAGCTCCAGGCTCTTGGAGTCGAACGCGCCGACGGTGGCCACGGGGGTGCCGCCGACGACGATCGACTCGGTGGAGGTGCCGCGCACCGCGGCGGTGGGGCGGCTGCGCCGCCCGGCGGCGTCGACGGTGACGATGCTGTAGTAGCGGGTCCGCGCCTCGGGCCCCAGCGTGTCGTGGGTGAGCCGGCCGTAGACGGTCTTGCCGACGAGGGTGTCGTCGCTGATGTCGACGCGGCGGCTCTCCCCGGCGTGCACGGCGTAGTGGTCGACCAGGGGCTCCCAGGCGGCGAGGTCCCAGGTGAGGTCGATGGCGCCGATGCGCCCTTCGGCGGCGAGGCCGGTCACGGGCTTGGGGCTGCGGCTCACTGGGTGCCTCCACTCACCGGGGTGAGGCCGGGGCGGCCGGCCTCCGTGACGAACCGGGCGGCGCTGGTGACGGTGCCTCCGTCGTCCGCCTCGATCTGGTCGATGACCTTGAAGTCGGAGGTGACCTCCGTGGGCGTCATGTCCACCTGGACGTAGCCGCGGCGGGCGTTGTACAGGCGCACGTGCGGGTTGCCGAGCCAGATGGGCGCCAGGTTGTCGGTGTCGGCGCCGTCGCCGTCGGAGGCGACCGAGGTGGTGATCAGCTCGGTGCCGATGGTGGCGGAGTCGGGGTCGGTGAAGTCGGCCTTGAGGTCGGCGGCGGCGTGCCGGTGGATGTCGCCGGTCAGCACGAGCGGGTTGGCGACCCGGTGCTCGGTGAGCACGTCGAACAGGCGCTGCCGGTTGGCGGTGAACCCGTCCCACTGGTCCATGCTGTAGGAGGTCCCGGAGCCGACCGTGCGGTCGATGCGGGCCATGACGACCTGCTGGGCGAGGACGTTCCAGGTGGCGCGGCTGGCGCGCAGCCCGGCGTAGAGCCACTCCTCCTGGTCGCCGCCGAGGATGCTGCGGCGCGGGTCGGTGTGGTCGCCGTCGGGGACGCCGCCGTCGGCGGGCACCGGGTCGCGGTACTGGCGGGTGTCGAGGACGTTGAACTCGGCGAGCCGGCCGTAGCGCACCCGCCGGTACAGGCGCATGTCGGGGCCCGACGGCAGCGACGCGTCGCCCAGGGGCTGGTTCTCGTACCAGGCGCGGTAGGCGACGGCGCGGCGGCGGCGGAAGTCCTCGGGGCCGGCGCCGTACTGCGACACCTCGTCGGCGTAGTTGTTCTCGACCTCGTGGTCGTCGGTGGTGACGAGCCACGGCGCGCGGGCGTGCGCCGCCTGGAGGTTCGGGTCGGTGCGGGTGAGGCTGTACCGGAGCCGGTACTGCTCCAGGGTGAGGGTGGCGGCGGCGTGGGCCGAGCCGAGCGCGCCGGTGCCCTGCCGCCACAGGTTGGCGGCGGTGATGCCGTACTCGTAGATGTAGTCGCCCAGGAACAGCACCAGGTCCAGGTCCTGCTCCGCCATGTCGCGGTAGGCGGTGTAGTGCCCGTGGTACCACGCCTGGCAGGACGCCATGGCGAAGGCGAGGCGCTCGGGCCGGGCGCCGGCGGCGGGCGCGGTGCGGGTGCGGCCGACGGGGCTGATCTCGCCGCCCGCGCGGAACCGGTAGAAGTACTCGCGGCCCGGCTCCAGGCCCTTGACGTGCGGGTGCACCGCGTGGGCCAGGTCGGGCCGGGCGACGGCGCGGCCGCGCTTGGCCACCCGGCGGAACCGGTCGTCGGTGGCGACCTCGTACTCGACGGTGTAGTCGCGGCGCGGCATGCCGCCGTGCCCGTCCTCGGCCAGCGGCTCCGGCGCCAGCCGGGTCCACAGGACGACGCTGTCGGAGCCGGGGTCGCCCGACGCCACCCCGAGGCGGTAGGGGGAGTCGGGGACGGCGCCGCGGGTCGGCGCGGCGTGCGCGTCGACGCCGGTGCCCAGCGCGTACGACGCCGCGCTGATCCCGGTGAGGGCGAGGAAGGTGCGTCTGTTGTACGAGGGGGATTGGTCGGTCATCGGCATACGTGGCGTCCATCCGCTCAGGGACATGGCGCATCGATGGTGCGTCAAGGGCGTTGAGGTTGGATAGATGGCGGGTGAGCCCGAAGTGGAATCGGGGGGACGAACGGCGCACTGAGGACCGTCCGCCCCCGCCGCCTCATCCGGTGGCGCGGTGGGCGCGGCGCAGGGCGCCGCGGTCGTGCGTGCCGGCATGGGTCACCGGGATGCGGGGCACCACGATGACGCGTTCGGGCACGTAGGGCGGGTGCAGCCGGTCCTCCAGCCAGGCGCGCAGCGCCTCGCCGGTGGTGTCCGCGCCGTCGGCGAGCGTGGCGGCGGTGTGCAGCACGGCGCCGCCGGGGCCGGGGACGTCGAACGTCGCGGCCTCCATGACGTCGGGGTGCTCGGCCAGGACGTCGTCGACCTGGCGCGGGAACACGGTGCGCCCGCCGACGCGCAGGGCCTCGCTGCGGCGCCCGAGCAGGGTGAGCCGGCCGGCGGAGTCGAGCGCGCCGATGTCGCCGGTGTCGACCCAGCCGTCGCGCAGCACGCGCGCGGTCGGCTCGGGCCGGTGCAGGTAGCCGTCCATGGCGGCGGCGGTGCGCACCCACACCTCGCCGGCCCGGCCGGGCGGCAGGTCGGCGCCGGTGTGGTCGCGCACGGCGACCTGGACGCCGGGCAGCGGGCGGCCGACGCTGCGCATGGCGGCGCGGTCGCCGTCGCGGTAGTCGTCGGGGCGGAGCATGCTGATCGACCCGGTCTCGCTCTGCCCGTAGCAGGGGTGCAGGACCGGGCCGAGGAGGTCGACGGCGGCGCGCAGCAGCGCGGGCGGCATCGGGCCGCCGGACGGGATGACCTGCCGCAGGCTGGACACGTCGGTGCGGGCCAGCGCCGGGTGGGTGACGAGCTCGGCGACGGCCGACGGCATGAGCAGCACGTGGGTGACCCGCCACCGCTGGACGGCGGCGAGGACCTCCCCCGGTTCGGCGCGGGGCAGCGACACCACGGTGCCGCCCTTGGCGACGGCGGCGTCGGCCATGGCGCGGGCGCGGGCGTCGACCCGCTCCAGGCAGAGGAACGTCGCGGCGCCGCCGCCCTGCGGCGGGGCGGGCACGGTCGCGTGGACGTCGGCGGCGCGGAACCGGCGCAGGACGGGCCGCGGGGTGCGCGTGCTGCCGCCGGTCAGGCCGATCCATCTGGGGTCGCCGAGGCGGGCGAGCGGGGCGAACGGGTCGCCGGGCTGGTCGTCGGCGAGCGCCAGCAGGTCCTCCCCGGTCTTGGCGGGGCCCAGGGTGAGGACCCGGGTGCCGCGGCGTTCGGCCGCCTCCAGCTCCTCCGCCAGGTCGGCGCAGTGGGCGGGGTCGACGGCGAGCGCGGCGGGGCCGATCTCGGCGAGCAGCCGCTCGCGGACGTCGGGGGCGAGCGCGTCGGGCACGTGCGCGACGCCGGCGCCGACGAGGTGGGCGGCGTGGGTGAGCAGCAGCCCCCGGGTGGACGCCGGGGCCATGGTCGCCAGGATGCGGCCGGGGCCCAGGCCCAGGGCGCGCAGCGCGCGCCCCATGGCGAAGGCGAGGTCGAGGGCCGCGCCGGCGGACGTCTCGCCGTCGGGGTCGACGAACGCGATCCGTTCGGGGGCGCGGGTCAGCGCGGACAGGGGTCCGCGGACCGCGGTCCGCGTGTCTTCGGTGGTCGTCATGTGCGCTCTCCTCCTCCTTGTGGGCGCTGCGGTCACCGGTCGAACCCGAGGCGGACCGGACCGGCGTCCGTGGCGATCGTCGCGGCGACCGGGCGGTCGCTCACGGTGCGGCGGACCCGCACGCCGAGGTCGGCGGCCGGGGTGCCGAGCCAGGCGTCGAGGTCGTCCACCGTCGTCTCGACCTCGAGGGCCGTGTAGGAGAGGGGGGTGCAGCGGTGCCCGGCGGCGGCGAGTTCGCGGGGCAGGCGCGCCCGGCGGGTGGGCCGGTCGTGCCAGGTCTGGAAGAAGGGGAGGCAGGGCCGGCGGCGGGCGGCGGCCATCCCGGCCTCGGTCCAGGGGAGGCGTTCGCCGTCGGCGCGCACCGACGCGCCGCGGCGCAGGCCGGGGTCCTCCCCGGTGAGGACGCGCAGCCGCGCGGCGGTGCGGGCGGCGTCGGGCACGGCGGCCGCCCACAGCAGGGCGGCGGGGCCGTCGGTGGTGGCGTCGAGCAGGGTGCGGCCGTTGGGCCGCTCCTTGGCGAGGCGTTCGTCGTGGACGGTGTAGACCTCCAGGTAGGGGCAGTGGGGCGCGTCGAACGGCACAAGGTGCTGGGTCAGGCCGTCGGAGCGGGGGCCGCCCGCGACCAGGCCGAAACCGCACTCCCAGTAGAGCCGTTCGCGGATGGCGTCGAGCGTGCGGGCGGCGACGATGAGGTGGTCGATGGTCGGGGTGTCGCGGATCATGCGGCGGGCTCCTCGGGTCGGGTGCGGTCGGTCGGGCGGCGGGTCAGGGCGTGGTGCGCGCGGCGCACCGCCCGGACCGCGGCGATCCGCGCCGACGCGGCGCGGGGACGGGGAGGGCGGGTCCGTCCCCTCCGGCGCGGCGGTGCGCCGCCTCGGGCCGGAGCGCGTCCGGGACGGCGGACCGGTCGCCGTGCAGGACCTCGCCGACGAGCGCTTCGGCGGTGCGGCGGGCGGCGGCCGCGGCGTGGTCGCCGTAGCCCGCTGCGACGTGCACGCCCGGCAGGCCGGGGACCGCGCCGATGAGCGGCCGCCCGGTGGGTGTCACCGCGACGGCGGTGACCGCGGCGCGCCCGGAGCGGGCGCGCAGGTCCAGCCCGGTGCGGTCGGCGGCCCTGCGCACCAGGTCGGCCCCCGCGGCGGACGGGACGAGGACGGCCCCGGGCCCCGCGCCGGCGGCGCCGGGCGGTGCGGGCGCGGCGGGGGCGCCGGACGGCAGCGGCACGATGCCGGGGGCGGCGGGGTCGGCGCCGCCGAAGGGGGCGGTCGCCACCGGACCGCCCGCGGTGGCGGCCACGACGACACCGCCGTGCCGGCCGGCGGCGACCAGGAGGTCCGCGTCGGCGTAGGTCCACGGCGGTGCGGCGGCGCCGGGCAGGTGGACGGCGACCCGGTGGCGCGCCGCGACGGGCGCACCGGGCAGCAGCCGCGCGGTGCGCGCCCCGGCGGCGACGACCACCCTGCCCGCCGCGACCTCACCGGCGGCGGTCACCACGCGCAGCCGCCCGGCACGTCCGGCGGGGTGGAGGGCGCGGACGGGGGTGTCCGGACACCAGTGGGCGCCCGCCTCCGTCGCGGCGGACCGAGCGGCGGCGAGGTAGCGGTCGCGGTCGAGGTGCGGGGCGTCCGGGGTGAGCAGGAGGCGCCCGCCCGCCGCGCGCGGCGCGGCGGGCACCGCCGGGTCGTCCGGGTCGAGCCACGCGGCGGCGTCCGGCAGCGGACCGGCGGCGGCGAGGGTGCGGGCGGCGGTGCGGTCGAGGGCGCACAGCAGCGCGGCACGCCCGGCGATCGGTGTATCGCCGCCGAGGCGGTCGGCGTCGGCGGCGGCCCGCTGGGCGGCGCCGCCGAGCCACGCGGCGAGTCCGGGGTCGGCCCATTCCCAGGGGCGCGGTACGGCGGGCACCGGCAGGGTCGGCGGGCCGTCCGCCGCGCCGGTGTCGACGACCGCGACCGACGCGCCGGCGCGGGCGAACGCCTCGGCCGCGCACGCCCCGATGATGCCGCCCCCGATGACCACCACGTCGTAGTGGCGCACCGCCCACCTCCGTTCCGGGCCGCCCACGCGCCCCTCTCCCCCGGCGCCGCGTGGTGGCGCGCCCCTCTGCCGGGCGCCCCGCCACCGCCCACCGGGCCGGGCCTGCCACGCGAGGGCCGGGCCCACCCGGTGACCGCGCGGCGGCCCCGGCGCGGACCGGACGCCACCGGCGCCCCGCCCGCGCCGGGCGACGGCCGCCGAGGAGGTCCGGATCGCGGGTGCTCCCGCGCCCGATCCCCGGGGCGGCCGCCCCGGGAATGGACGCGGAATAAGCGGCCGAACACCGGACGCCGCCGGGGGATATGCATTCTCCGGAAATGGCGTCGACGCCCGTCGGGATATCCCGACAAGCGCGAGTGTAGCCAAAATCGAATCGCGCGGACACTACCGCAATGGGCCTGTTGAGCGGGACATACGGCTCAATATTGCCGCACAGTAGACGACAATACCCGCATAACCGGACACGTCGGAATGGAATAACCCCGGCCGCGACACGCCGAGGCGAACGTGCGTCTTGCCTTTTCCGCACTCCCCCGGAGAATGGCCGCCGATCGCGCCCGCACGGCAATATCGCCCGCGCCCGCCCCCGGCGCCGCGCCCTCCGGACGCACGGGAGACCCCGCGCCCGTTAGGATGCGCGGCGTGTCGAGCCGCCTCCCGTCCCGCGCCGCCGCCCTCCTCGGCGTCCGCCTGGTCCTGCTGCTCTCCGCGGGCTGCGCCCTCACCGCCGCCGGCGGACTCGCCGCCGCCGAGGTCGCGGGCGCCGCGCCACCGCTGTGGCCGAACGCGCTCGCCGCCGGGTGTGTCGCGGGGTGCGCGGGGGCGGCGGCCGCCGTCGCCGGCGGGCACCGGGCGGGGGCGCCGTGGCCGGCCGCCGCCCTCGCGGCCGTGCCCGCCCTGGGGTTCGCGGCGACCGCTTCGGCGGAGGCCGAGGCCGCCTTCGGCTGGTTCGCCGCCGCGCCCCACCCGCTGGCACTCCAGGTGATCACCTGGGGGACGGCGGTCGGCGCGTTCGGGACCCTCGCGGCCGTCGCCGGGTGCACGGCCGCCGCCGTGCTGCTCCTCCTGCCGCCCGTGCGCCGCGCGCTCCGATCGGCCCCCACCGCCCGGCCGCGCTGAACCCCGGCGGGGCGGCGCCGCCCCGGACACGGGAACGGCAGTGGAGGACCCGGTGAGCGGCGAGGGCGCGGCGCGCGGCACCGACGCGGGACCGCCGGGCGGACGCATCGCCGTCGCCGCCCTGCGGGGCACGCCCCGCGGGGCGGGACGCCGGCTCGGGACGGGGGCGGTGGAGACGGCGGCTCCTACCGGCGCGGCCACGCGGCGGCGGAGGGCGCGCCGGTACCGGGGCGGGGTCGCAAAGGCGCGGAACGGGCGCGGGACCGCGAGGGGCGGGCGATGGCGCGGGGGCGCACGGCCGCCTGCGGGGCGGCCGACCGGGGCGCGGCCCCGGGGTGCGGATCAGGTGGTGCGGCCGAAGTCCTCGGGGGAGATCTGGTCGAGGAACTCGCGGAACTTCTCGACCTCGTCCTCCTGCTCGTCGGGGATGGGCACCCCGGCCTCGTCGATGACGTCGTCGTGCGCGTAGATGGGCGCACCCGTGCGCAGGGCGAGGGCGATCGAGTCGGAGGGGCGGGCGCTGACCTCGACGCCGTTGGAGAACACGAGTTCGGCGTAGAAGATGCCGTCACTCAGCGACGTGATGTTGACGGTGCTCAGGCTGGCGTCGAGCGCGTCGAGCACGTCGCGGAAGAGGTCGTGCGTGAGCGGGCGCGCGGGGATGACCCCCTGCTGGGCGAGCGCGATGGCGGTGGCCTCGACCGCGCCGATCCAGATGGGCAGGTAGCGCTCGCCGTCGGACTCCTTGAGCAGGACGATCGGTTGGTTCGAGGGCATCTCGACCCGGACGCCGACGACCTCCATGTGCTTCACTGCGGCTCCGTCCCACGACTCGTCGTGCCGGCTGGGCACTCGCCAGGATGTACGTTCCGTCCTTTCACGGTACACCGCCGAGGTGCGCCCCCGCCGGGTCGGGCCCGGGTGGACCGGGCCCGGACCGGCGGGCGCGCACCGGCCGCGCGGCGCGGCCGGACGACCCTGCCGCCCCCGCCGCCGGGGCCGTGCCGGTGGTGCTCGTTACAAGGCTGTCCGGTGGAGGGGGCGCGCAAACCTGGAGGGGCCGGACCTATCAGGCCGGGTTCACCGCCGGGGCTTGGTCAGCAGCACGAGCCGGAACTTGCCGATCTGGACCTCGTCGCCGCCGCCGAGTTCGGCCTCGTCGATCCGCTCGCGGTTGACGTAGGTGCCGTTCAGGCTGCCGACGTCGCGCACACCGAACCCGTTGCCGCGCCGGAAGAACTCGACGTGCCGCCGCGACACGGTGACGTCGTCGAGGAAGATGTCGCTGTTCGGGTGGCGACCGGCGGTGGTGACGTCACTGTCGAGCAGGAACCGGCTGCCGGCGTTGGGGCCGCGCTTGACGACGAGCAGCGCGGTACCGGGGGGCAGGGCGTCGACGTTGGACTGGTCGCCCGCCATCTCCTCGGCCGCGTCGGCCTCGGCCTCAAGGGCCTGGATGCCCGAGATCGAGATGGTGGACGTGGTCTCGCCGACGGAGTCGCCGCGCCGCTCGGAGCGGGCGCCCTCCTGTCCCGCGCGGATGGGGGAACCACAGTTGGAGCAGAAACGGGCATCATCCGCAACGGCGTGACCGCACTGTGTGCAGTAAACGCTCGACATAGGTCGGCTCGGCCTCCTACCGCACGGGGCGGTGCTTGATTCGGCTGGTTGTCATGTGCGCCTGGCGGCCGGACGGTTCGGCCACCCACACTTCGAAAACGGGGCGCGCCGGTGGGATGTTCCCGGTCCGCCTCGCGGTCCTCACATGGTGCCATCCCCCGCCCTCGGCCACACGCCGACTCCGCGAACCCCGGCCGCGCCGGGCATCCGGCCCGCCCGGCGGCCGCCGGTGCGGGAACACTCGACTCTAAACCATAACCACGCGGAACAGCAGCCTCCGCCCGCCCCACGGGGGCGGGCGGAGGCGGTGTCCGCTGGTGGCGGCCCCGGCGGCAGGCCGGGGCGCGGGATCAGCCCTCGGCCTGCTCGACCACCGCCGCCCACTCGTCCAGGAGGCGCTGCGCGGTGTCGGAGTCGGGGCCCTCCGCCCACAGGTGGGTGACGGCCTCGGAGGTGTCGGGCAGGACCAGCGCCCAGGAGCCGTCGGCCTCGATGACCCGCACCCCGTCGGTGGTGTCGATCTCGCGGCCCTCGGCGGCCTCGACGACGGCGCGCATGACGCTGCCCTTCACGGCCCACGGCGTGGGCACCGAGCGCCGCAGCAGGTGCGCCTGCGGGATGCGGCGGTCGATCTGGCTCAGCGACAGCCGGGTGCGCGCGACCAGGCCCAGCAGGCGGACGAACGCCGCGATGCCGTCGCCGGTCCGGGAGAACTCGGGCAGCACGTAGCCGCCCCGGCCGTCGCCCGCGAACACGATGTCGTCGGCGCTGGCGGCCTTGGTGAGCTCGTCGGTGGCCGTCGGCGTCCACTGCACCTCGACCCCGTGGAACGCCGCCACCTGCTCGGCGACCCGGGTGGTGGTGACCGGCAGGGCCACCCGGCCGCTCCGGCGCTCGGCGGCCACCAGGTCGAGCACGACCAGCAGGGCGCGGTCGTTGTCGATCAGCTCGCCGTTGTCGTCCACCAGGGACAGCCGCTCGGCCACCGGGTCGAACCGGACGCCGAAGTCGGCGCCGGAGGAGCGCACCAGGTCGCCCATGCGCTCCAGGTCGCGCATCTGCTTGGCGAGGGTGTCGGTGGGCGACGCCTCGTCCAGCCGGTTGTTGACGGTGAGCACGTCGACGCCGATCCGGCCCAGCAGCGAGGGCAGGATGAGCGACCCGCTGCCGCCGGCGCAGTCGACCACGACCTTCAGCCCGGCCTCGTCCACCCCGGAGGTGTCGATGCGGCGCAGCAGCTCGTGGGCGTAGTTCTCGACGCCGCGGGACGGGAACGACAGCTCGGCGATCTCGCCGGGGAACGCGCGCCGGTACTCGGCGCGGGAGTAGACCCGCTCCAGCTTGCGCTGGCCGGCCGGCGACAGGTCGGCGCCCCGCTCGTCGAAGAACAGGATGTCGACCGACTGCGGGTCGCCCGGCGAGGTGCGCAGGCTGATGCCGCCGCTGACCCCGCTCTGCGAGGTGTGGTAGCGGGCCACCGGCAGCGGCACGACCTCCAGGTCGCGGACGTCGATCGCGCTCGCGGTGAGCGCGCTGACGACCGCGCGCTTGAGCGTGCGCGCCGCCCGGGAGACGTCCCGGGAGGTGGTGACCACCGACCCCTTCTTCAGCGTGGTGGCGTAGGCGCTGGCCAGGCGCACGGCCAGTTCGGGGGTGATCTCGACGTTGATCAGCCCGGAGACCCCGCGCGGCCCGAACAGGGAGCGCTGGCCGCGCGACTCCCAGATGACGTTGGCGTTGACGACCGCGCCGGCCTCGATCGTCTTGAAGGGGTAGACCTTGATGTCGTTGGAGACGAACGCGTCGGACTCGATGACGCACTCCTCGCCGACGATCGCCCCCTCCTCGATCCGCGAGCCGGACATGACGTCGGTGTTCTTGCCGATCACGCAGCCGCGCAGGTTGGCGCTGGCGCCGACGTAGACGTTGTCGTGGACCACGCTGCGGTGCACGAACGCGTCGGAGCGCACGACCACGTTGCTGCCGAGGACGGTGAACTCGCGCAGCTCCGCGCCGGCCTCGACCTTGGCGTAGTCGCCGATGTAGAGCGGGCCCTTGAGCACCGCCTCGGGGTCGACCTCGGCGCCCTCGGCCACCCACACGCCCGGCGACACCTCGAAGCCGTCGATCTCGACGTCGACCTTGCCGGACAGCACGTCGGCCTGCGCGCTGAGGTAGCTCTCGTGGGTGCCGACGTCCTCCCAGTAGCCGTCGGCGATGTAGCCGTACAGCGGCGCGCCGTCCTTGAGCAGCTTGGGGAAGACGTCGCCCGACCAGTCGACCACCTCGCCCTCGGCGACCTCGTCGAGGACCTCGGGCTCCATGATGTAGATGCCGGTGTTGACGGTGTCGGAGAACACCTGGCCCCACGTGGGCTTCTCCAGGAACCGCTGCACGCGGCCCTGCTCGTCCACGATGATGATGCCGAACTCCAGCGGGTTGGCGACCCGCTTGAGGCCGATGGTCACCTTCGCGCCGTTCTCGCGGTGGAAGCGGACCATGTCGGTGAGGTCGATGTCGGTGAGCGCGTCACCGGAGATCACGATGAACGGTTCGCCGCGCAGGTGCTCCTCGGCGTTCTTCACGCTGCCGGCGGTACCCAGGGGCACCTCCTCGGCGACGTAGTGGAGGTTCATGCCGAGCTCCTCGCCGTCACCGAAGTAGTTCCGGATCAGCGTGGCGAGGAACTGGACGGTCACGACCGTGTCCTCGAACCCGTGCCGCTTCAGCAGGCGCAGCACGTGCTCCATGATCGGGCGGTTGACGACGGGCAGCAGGGGCTTGGGCTGGTTGGCGGTCATCGGGCGGAGGCGCGTGCCCTCGCCTCCGGCCATGACTACGGCCTTCACCGGGGCCACCCCCCGACCTCGTGCGGTTGACGGCGAATCGCCCTCGGGCGCGTGCTCATGGTGGGGACGTCGCTCCCTTCCTGTCGCTGGGCGGTGGCCCGGAGTGACCGCCGTCGGGCCCGCGCGGGGTGTCCGCGCCGGGGTCGCCGGGATCGGCTCCGGGAAGGCCGGTCGTGGCCGCCGGACGCACCGCGTGCTCTGCACCCGCGGCGGACGGACGGTCGGCCCGACGGGTCTGGCGGATCAGCCGCAGACCCTGGACTGTGTACAGCAGTCCGGCCCACCAATAGATAGCCGTTCCCCAGATGGCGAACGCCCAACCCACGATTTGCGCCACATCACCGACGATGCCCTGGTATGCGGCGAGGAACAGCAGCGGGAACGAGTACAGCAGGCAGAGGGTGGCGGCCTTTCCGGCGAAGTTCACCGGCAGGGTGCCGTACCCGTAGTGCCGCAGGACGGGGATGGCCAGCACGATCAGGACGTCGCGGAGCACGAGGACGGCCATCAGCCACCACGGCACGATGCCGCGCATGACGAGGCCGAACAGCGCCGCGAAGATGTAGAGGCGGTCGGCCAGCGGGTCGAGCACCACGCCGAGCCGGCTGGTCTGGTTCCACGCCCGCGCGATCTTGCCGTCGAGCCAGTCGGAGACGCCCGCGAACGCGAGCACGCCGAGCGCCCACCAGTCGGCCTGTGGGACCAGCACGAGCCACAGGAAAAGGGGCACGCCGACCAGGCGCAGCATGCTCAGCAGGTTCGGGACCGTCCAGACGCGGTCGCGCGCCGCGGACTCTTGGTTCGCCACCCCACCTCCCTCGTGTCCGGATAGCGAGCCTACCCGGCGGCGCACCACCCCATGCCGGTGCGGTGCCGCGCGACCAGCGGCATCGGGGCCCGGGACGGCTCCGGGACGGTCCCGGGGCGGGTGGGGCCGCGGCGGCGCGGCGGCCGCGACCGGCCCGGGAGGGGGTGCGCGGGGGTCGCGCCGACGGCCCGGGGGGAAGCGGGCGAGGGCGGGGGGCGTCCGCCGCGGCGCGCGCGGACCGCGCCGCGAACCCCCCAAATAGGGAGGATCAGCCCTTTAGGTGGCACACGCGGACATTCCTGGCTACGCTCGCCGCGTTAGCCGCTATCACGTCGGGTGTTAAGACGTGATTAAATCGCGGCCGAGCGGCCATCGACCCATGCTGTCGGGGGTGCCACGATGGCCGCGTCGAGAGCACGACCGGCGCGCCCGCCGGACGACGGGCCGCCGGACGCGGAATGGAAAGGGGTGCGCCGTGGCGACACGCACGGCCCGCACAGGTTCGAGTCCCACCCCGCCGAAGTGGACGCCCGCGCGCATCCTGGTGTGGGCCGCGGTGGCCGTCGTCGGCGCGGTGGCGTGGAGCGTCGTCGGGCTGTCGCGCGGTGAGGAGATCTCCGCCGCCTGGCTGATCTTCGCCGCGGTGGCGAGCTACGCGATCGCCTACCGCTTCTACGCCCGGTTCATCACCTACCGGGTGCTGCGCGTCGACGACACGCGGGCCACCCCGGCCGAGCGGATCGACAACGGCGCCGACTTCACGCCCACCGACCGGCGGGTGCTGTTCGGCCACCACTTCGCGGCGATCGCCGGCGCGGGCCCCCTGGTGGGCCCGGTGCTGGCCGCGCAGATGGGCTACCTGCCCGGCACGCTGTGGATCATCCTCGGCGTCATCTTCGCCGGCGCCGTGCAGGACATGGTGGTGCTGTTCTTCTCGATGCGCCGCAACGGCAAGAGCCTCGGCCAGATGGCCCGCGAGGAGATCGGCCCGGTGGGCGGGATCGCCGCGCTGATCGCGGTGCTCGCCATCATGGTCATCCTGCTCGCGGTGCTGGCCATGGTGGTGGTCAACGCGCTCGCGGAGTCGCCGTGGGGCGCGTTCTCGCTGATCATGACCATCCCCATCGCGCTGCTGATGGGTTTCTACCTGCGCTACATCCGGCCCGGCAAGGTCATCGAGACCTCGGCCATCGGCGTGGTCCTGCTGCTCCTCGCGATCATCGGCGGCGGCTGGATCAACGCGAACCCCACGCTGCACGAGATGTTCCTGTTCAGCCACAACGAGCTGACGTTCGGCCTGATCGTCTACGGGTTCGTCGCCTCGGTGCTGCCCGTGTGGATGCTGCTCGCGCCCCGCGACTACCTGTCGACGTTCATGAAGGTCGGCGTGGTCGTGCTGCTGGCGGTATCGATCATCTTCGCCTGGCCGTCGCTGCGGCTGCCGGCGGTCACCGAGTTCGCCTTCAACGGGCAGGGGCCGACGTTCGCCGGCGCGCTGTTCCCGTTCCTGTTCATCACGATCGCCTGCGGCGCCCTGTCGGGCTTCCACGCGCTGGTGTCCTCGGGCACCACGCCGAAGCTCATCGAGAAGGAGTCGCAGGTCCGGATGATCGGCTACGGCAGCATGCTGACCGAGTCGTTCGTCGCGGTGATGGCGCTGGTGGCGGCGTGCATCCTCGACCCGGGCGTGTACTTCGCCATGAACATGCCGGCCGGCGTCCTCGGCGACACCGTGCAGAGCGCGTCGGCGGCGGTCACCCAGCTCGGGTTCAGCGTGACACCCGAGACCCTGCAGCAGACCGCCGACGCGGTCGAGGAGAACAGCATCCTGTCGCGGACCGGCGGCGCGCCGACGTTCGCCATGGGCGCCGCGCACATCTTCTCCGCGGTCTTCGGCGGCCAGGCCATGATGGCGTTCTGGTACCACTTCGCGATCATGTTCGAGGCGCTGTTCATCCTGACCACGGTCGACGCCGGCACCCGCGTGGGCCGGTTCATGCTGCAGGACACCCTCGGCAACGTCTACAAGCCGATGCGCGACGTCAGCTGGAAGCCGGGCCTGTGGCTGACCAGCGCGCTCATCGTGGCGGGCTGGGGCTACTTCCTGTGGGCCGGCGTGAACGACCCGCTGGGCGGCATCAACCAGCTCTTCCCGCTGTTCGGCATCGCCAACCAGCTGCTGGCGGCGGTGGCGCTGGCCGTGGCCACGACCCTGCTCATCAAGTCGGGGCGGGCGAAGTACGCGTGGATCACGATCATCCCGCTGGCCTGGGACGCGGTGGTCACGCTGACCGCGAGCTACCAGAAGGTGTTCTCCAGCGACCCGGCGATCGGGTTCTTCGCGCAGCGGGCGCAGTACGCCGAGGCGCTGGCCGACGGCGAGACGAGCTTCGGCTCGGCCCCCGACGTCGAGGCGATGCAGAAGGTCGTCACCAACACCACGGTCGACGGCGTTCTGTCGGCGCTGTTCGCGGTGCTGATCATCATCATCCTGGCCGACGCCTGCCGGGTGTGGATCAAGGCCCTGCGCGCCGGGGGCGACCTGCCCACCACCGAGGAGCCGCACACGCCGTCGAAGCTGTGGGCGCCCTCGGGGCTGATCGCCACGCGCGAGGAGCGCGAGATCATGCGCGAGCGCGCCGGGTCCGGCGCCGGTGGTCCGGGGGCGGCCGACTCGTGAGCGGCGCGCCCTCCGGCCGGGCCCCCTCCCCCGAGGGCGGCCCGACCGGGCTGCGCGCGCGCCTCGCCGCGGGCCTGCGCGACGCCTGGCAGGTGGTGCGCGGCATCAGCGGCGAGCGGGCCTACGAGATCTACCTGGAGCACCACACGCGGGTGCACCCCGGCACCCCGCCCATGGGCGAGCGGGAGTTCTGGCGCCGCCACATCGACCGCGGCGACACCGACCCCGGCTCCCGCTGCTGCTGACCCGACCCGCCCCGCGCACGCGGAAGGGGCCGCGACCGGACGGTCGCGGCCCCTTCCGGGGTGTCGGGGGGTCAGACCTTGCGGTACTCGGGGACCCAGGAGCCGTCGTCGGTGACCTGGAAGTCGCCGAAGAGGGCCGGGGCCTCGGCGCGCATGACCTCGCCGATGCGGCCGAACAGGAGGCGGATCTCCTCCTCGGCGCCCGGGGCGGTCCGGGACTCCAGGGTGTGGCGGAGGGTGCGGACGTTGGCCGTCCACACCAGGCCGGTGGCGACGCCCTCGGGGGCGAAGCGCCGCATGAACGAGGTGCGGTGCTTCTTCTCGGCGAACTTCTTGCCGTCCTCGTCGAGGCCGAAGTGGTCGGCCATCCAGAGCTGGAACTCCTCCATGCGGGTGAGCATCTCGGTGGCGCGCTTCATCAGCTCCGGGTCGTCCTTGGCCCACTCGGGGAACCAGAACGGCAGGTCCGTCAGGCGGACGAAGCGCAGCGACTCCTGGGAGACGGCGACGCCGGGCCGGTGCCGGACCAGCTCGTGCGTCAGCACGCGGCTCACGTTGTGCAGCACGAAGCTGAAGCTGACGTGCTCCAGGACCGAGCCGTGCAGGCTGGCGAGGATGTTGGTGAGGTAGGCGTCCTGGTCGGTGCGGACGCGCGTGACATTGGGGTTGAGGCCCGGTTCCCACGAGCGGTAGCACAGCCGCCCGGCGAACTCCGCGAGGTTCTGCGGGTCGTTCAGCGCGGTGTCCAGTTCGCCGCGGTCGAGCCGCTCCAGCCAGCTCTGCCCGCCGACGTCGGCGAGGTAGCGGGCGACCTCGTCGTAGTCCAGCTGCGGACGCGCGATCAGGTGGACCTCAGGCTCGACACTCTTCACCGTGGTTCTTCTCCCCCGTCGCCGGGCCGCGGGCGGCTCCGGCCCTTCGACCATCGACACGCGGCGGCCGGTACGCGCCCATCTGGGGCGCGGGCCGTCCGCCGCGTGTCCGAACCTAGCATCGGCGGGGGGCGCGCACGCCGCGGGGGACGGCCGGGCGGCCGTCCCCCCACTGCGTTCCGGGCGGGTGCCCGGTCGACCGGTCCGTCACCGGGCGGGGCCGGGGGCGGGCGCGGTCAGCGCGGTCAGCGCGTCACAATCCGAGGAAGAGGTTGCTCGGGGCGACGATCAGGCCGACGACCACGAGGACGATGCCCCACAGGAGCTGCTTCTGGAGCAGGGCGTAGACGCCGGCGACGATGAGGACGATTCCGAGGATCAGAAGTAGAATACCCATGGCCCACCGACTGCCCCGGTCTCCCGTCGGCTAACACACCATCCGCGGGGAAATCCTCGATCCGGAATGTTTTACCTGCTCAGGGGTGTTCTGCGGGCTGCGGTGAACCGCCGCGCCGATCGCCCGAACGCGGCGGGGACCGCGTCGGCCGGGCCGATCCGGCCCCTTCGGCGCCCGCGTGGCGCCCGCATTCGCCCCGCGTCGCCCGCTCTCGCGCGTCCGCCGGGCCGCGCCGCCCGGCGCGGTGCGGGCGGCGGTCGGCCGCCGCCCGCACCGGGGTCAGCCGCGGGCCAGGCGCAGCACCCGTTCGATGATCCCCTCGCCCACCGCGGCGGTGAGGATGGACTCGGGGTGGAACTGCACGGCCCACCGCTTCGCGGCGGGGTCCTCGATCGCCATGACCACGGGCTCGTCGCCGTCGACCACGGCGGTGACCGCGAAGCCCTTCACCCGGTCGGGCGTGGTGTAGGTGGAGTGGTAGCGCGCCGCGCTGAACCCGCCGTCGAGCCCGGCCAGCAGCTCGCCGCCGGTGACCCGTACCCGGCCGGGCTTGCCGTGCACGGGCGCGGCGAGGGTGCGCAGTTCGCCGCCCGCGTGCTCCACCATCGCCTGCAGGCCCAGGCAGACGCCGAACACCGGCAGCCCGCGCTCGGCGAGGACGTCGAGCAGCGCCGCCGTGCCGAAGTCGGACGGCAGGCCGGGGCCGGGCGACAGGATGACGAGGTCGGGGGCGAGGGTGTCGAGCAGCGCCGGGTCGAACCCGTGCCGCACGGTGGTGACCTCGGCGCCGTGCCGGCGGACGTAGTCGGCGAGCGTGTTGACGAAGGAGTCCTCGTAGTCGACCAGCAGGACGCGTTGGCCCGCGCCGGCCGGCGCGGGGGCCGCCTGCGGCGCGGCCGCGTCCTCGGGCGCGGCGTCCAGGGCCAGGGTCTCCAGCAGCGCGCGCGCCTTCAGGAAGGTCTCGCGCTCCTCGGCCTCGGGGTCGGAGTCGTAGAGCAGGGTGGCGCCGACGCGGACGGTGGCCACGCCGTCGCGGATCTGCGCGGTGCGCAGGGTCAGGCCCGTGTTCATCGACCCGTCGAAGTTGAGCACGCCCACGGCGCCGCCGTACCAGCGGCGGGGGGTGGCCTCGTGCTGCTCGATGAACCGCATCGCCCACGTCTTCGGGGCGCCGGTGATGGTGACCGCCCACATGTGGGTGAGGAAGGCGTCGAGCGCGTCGAACTCGGGGCGCAGCGTGCCCTCGATGTGGTCGACGGTGTGGATGAGCCGGCTGTACATCTCGATCTGTCGGCGGCCGATGACCCGGACGCTGCCGGGTTCGCACACGCGCGACTTGTCGTTGCGGTCGACGTCGGTGCACATCGTCAGCTCGGACTCCTCCTTCAGGGAGGACAGCAGCTCGCGGATGTTCTCGGCGTCGCCGAGGGCGTCGTCGCCGCGCCGGATGGTGCCGGCGATGGGGCAGGTCTCGACGCGCTGGCCGCGGCCGGGGACGCCGGTGACGCGGACGAACATCTCGGGTGAGGCGCCGACCAGGTACTCCCCCTCACCCAGGTTGAAGATGAACTCGTAGGGGGCGGGGTTGCGGGTGCGCAGGCGCTCGTAGAAGCGGGCCGGGGAGGCGCAGGCGCCGTAGGTGCGGTGCCCGGGGACGACCTCGAACAGGTCGCCGCGGACGAACTTCTTCTTGGCCTCGGCGACGATGCGCGCATAGGAGCCGGGTTCGGGCTGGGGCGGCACCTCGGCGGTGACGACGGCGGGCGTGGGCTCGGTGGCGCGGGCCAGGCCGTCGGTGGCGGTGTCGCCGTCGGCCCCGGTGAACGCGGCGGGCACGGTGAAGTCGTAGGTGTAGCGGGTGCAGGTCTCGCGCTTGCGGTCGTGGACGATGATCTCGTCGGGCAGGTGCAGGAGGAGGTCGCGGTCGTCGGGGTCGCGGTCGAGGACGGGCTCGAGGGGCTCGAACTGGAAGGCGAGGTCGTAACCGAACGCGCCGTAGAGGCCCAGGTGGGGGTCGTCGGCGGCGGAGAACAGGGCGATCACCGAGCGCAGCGCCGAGAAGACGCTGGGGCGGCGGCTGCGCTGCTCCTCGGTGAAGAACTCCCCGGGGGCGGGCTCGGGGACGGTGGCCTCGACGGAGTCGGGGGCCGCGCCGGGGGCGGTGGGGGCGTGCTCGGCCAGGGCGCGGGCGACGACGGGCAGCAGCACCCGGCCGCGCGCGTTGAGCGCGGTGGCGGTGAGGCGGCGGCCCCGCGCGCCGATCTCGACGCACGGGTCCACGTAGCCCATGTGCCAGCGGCTGTAGCGGCCGGGGTACTCCATTCCGGAGGAGAGCACGCCGCCCCGGCGGTGGTCGACCGCCTCGGCGAGCTCGGCGAGCTCGACGGGGTCGCAGGCGGTGGCGGTGCGGCGGACGGTGAGGCCGCCGCCGGTGCGGTAGGAGGTGGAGCTTGCGTCCAAGGCCGGTCCTTTGCGCGCAGTGCTGGGTGGAGGTGCGCCGCCGGACCGGGGCCGGATACGACGAAGCGACCGCCGGTGCGGGCGGTCGCCGGTCGAGATGTTCGGGGTATGCGAACCGGAGCGCCGCCTAAGAGCGGCGCCACCACTGGGAGTGCGGCGTTCGGATGCGCATGCGGACCAGTGTAGCGCGCGGCGCGGTGCCGCGGTACGGATCGGCGGGGGCGGGGGCGGGGGCGGGGGCGGGGGCGGGATCGCACGACACCGGCGCCGCCTGATACGCTTCACCGTTGGCATTTCTGATGAAAAACGGACCCACACAGGAGTCTACCATCATCATGGAGAACCGTCAATCCGACGACGCGTTCACCGCGGCGCTCCGCGCCGAGCAGGCGCGGGTGACCGCCATGTACGAGCGGCTCGACCGGCTCCGCGAGCGCACCGCCGCCGCGGTGCGCGAGGTCCACGGGCGCGGCGGCGGGGGCGGCTACGCCGCCGTTGTCGAACGCGAGGTCGCCGCCGGGGAGCGGACCCGGCACCTGGCCCGGCTCTCCGCCGTCGAGGAGGGTCTGTGCTTCGGCCGGGTCGACCACCGCGGCACCGGCGGCTCCCCCGGTGACACCCTCTACATCGGCCGGATCGGCCTGCGCGACGAGGAGCACGACACCCTGCTGGTCGACTGGCGGGCCCCGGCCGCCCGCCGGTTCTACGCCGCCACCCCGGTGTCGCCGGGCGACGTGGTGCGCCGCCGCCACCTGTCCACCCGCGGCCGGACGGTCACGGGCCTCGACGACGAGGTGTTCGACCTCGACGCGCTGTCCGACGCCGACCGGCGGTCGCTGGTCGGCGAGGCCGCGCTGCTGGCGGCGCTGCGCCGGGGCCGCACCGGCCGCATGGCCGACATCGTCGCCACCATCCAGACCGAGCAGGACCGGGTGATCCGCTCCGGCCTGGCCGGCATCCTCGTCGTGCAGGGCGGCCCGGGCACCGGCAAGACCGTGGCGGCCCTGCACCGCGCCGCCTACCTGCTCTACACCCACCGCGCGGTCCTGGAGCGGCGCGGGGTGCTGGTGGTCGGCCCCAACGCGACGTTCCTGCGCTACATCGGCCGGGTGCTGCCGTCGCTGGGCGAGACCGACGTCGTGCTGTCCACCGTCGGCGAGCTGTTCCCGGGCGTGCGGGCGCGCGCCGTCGACCCGCCGCGGACCGCCGTCGTCAAGGGCGCGGAGCGCATGGCCGACCTGCTGCGCGCGGCGGTGGCCGACCGCCAGCGCACCCCCGCCGAGGCCGCGGCCGCGGGCGCCGCCCCCGACACCGGGGGCGACCTGCGCGTGGCCGTCGACGACATGGTGCTGACGGCGGGCGCCGAGGTGTGCCGGCGGGTGCGCGACCGGGCCCGCGCGCTGCGCCTGCCGCACAACGTCGCCCGCAAGCTGTTCGTCAACGAGCTGCTGCCCGTGCTCGCCCGCGACCAGTGCGCCCTCCTCGACCGGCCGGCCGACGCCGCCGACCTGCGCCACGTCCAGGCCGCGCTGTGGAGCGAGCCCCCGGTGCGCGCGGCCCTCGACGCGCTGTGGCCGCACCTGATCCCGCAGGAGCTGGTCGGCGGGCTGCTGTCGGACGCGGGGGCGCTGCGCCGCGCGGCGGCGGCCGCCGGGCTCGGCCCCGCCGACCGCGACGCGCTGGCGCGCCCGGCCGACGCGCCGTGGACCGTGGGCGACGTGCCGCTGCTGGACGAGGCCGCCGAACTCCTCGGCGAGGACGACTCCGCGGAGCGGGCGCGCGGGCGGCGGGCGGCCGCCGAACGCGCCGACGCCGAGCGCTACGCGCAGGGCGTCCTGGAGTACACCGGCCTGTACGAGGACGGCATGATGGCCGCCGCCGACCTGGCCGACCGCCACGCCGCCGACCCCGGCGGGCCGCCGCCCACCACCGCCGAGCGGGCGGAGCGCGACCGCACGTGGGCCTACGGGCACGTCATCGTGGACGAGGCGCAGGAGTTGTCGGAGATGGCGTGGCGCATGGTCATGCGGCGCGTCCCCGCGCGGTCGCTGACCGTGGTCGGCGACATCGCGCAGACCGGCAACCCGGCCGGGGCCCGCTCCTGGGCGGGCATGCTCGGCCGCTACGCGCACGGACGGCTGCACGAGGAGCGGTTGCTGGTGAACTACCGGACGCCGGCCGGGATCATGGCGGTGGCGGCGGACGTGCTGGCGGCCGTGGCGCCGGACCGGCGCCCGCCGGAGTCGGTGCGCGACGACGGCGACCCGCCGCGCGCGGTGCGGGTGCCGCCCGGCGCGTGGGCGTCGGTGCTGCCCCGCGTGGTGGCGGCGGAGCTGGCGGCCGTGCGCGACGACGGCGCGGGCGCGGGCCGGGTGGCCGTCATCACCCCCGACGAGCGGCACGCCGCGACGGCCGCCCTGCTGCCCGGCGCGGTGGCCGACGCCGCGCCGGAGGCGCTGGACGCCCCGGTGGCCGTGCTCACGCCGACGGCCGCCAAGGGGCTGGAGTTCGACGCGGTGGTGGTCGTGGAGCCGGCCGCGATCATGGCGGGCTCGCCCATGGGCGGGCACGACCTCTACGTGGCGCTCACCCGGGCCACCCGGCGGCTGCTGGTGGTGCAGGAGGGCGAGCCGCCCGACGTGCTGGCGCGGCTGCGCCCGGCCGGGCCGCCGCCCGGTCCGGGCGGGGCCGCGGAGGCGGCCGGGCCGGGCGCGGGCTGAGCCGGGGCCGGGTGGACCGGGGTGGCGCGGGGCGGGGCGGCGCGGCGCGCCCCGCCCCGCTCGCGCGCGGCCGGTCAGGCGTCCTCGGGGCCGTACCCCTCGGGCGGGCCGATCGTGGCGGACTCGGGCCCGAACGCGGCGCTGTAGTGCGCGAACAGCGGCTCCCACTGCCCGTGCGGGTCCTCGGCGGGCGGCACGCCGTCGAGGTGGGCGGCGAGCCCGTCGACGCAGACGTGCCAGCCCGCCGTGTCGCGGGCGGCCTTGCCCAGCTCGGTGAACAGGTTGGTGAAGACGAACTCGGTGCCGTCGCCGTCGGGGCGCAGCTCGATGCGGATGGTCTCGCCGCCCTGGGTGAACTCCAGCAGCCGGGGCGGGTCGTAGGCGAGCATCCGGCCCTCCTCGACCGGGTCGGCCTCGCCCGGGAAGCGGAACGCCAGCCGGGCGCCGACCGCGCGGTCGCCCTCGATGCTGGTCGGGTACCAGGCGGCCAGGTGCTCGGGCTCGGTGACCGCGCGCCAGACCTTCTCGGGCGGGTGCGGCAGCCGGCGCACGAAGCGCACGGCGTAGTGGTCGTCGGCGCGGTGCAGCTCACCGTTCATCGGAGGACTCCTCGGTCGGGCGTCGGGGCCCGGTGTCGGGCTCGGTGTCGGGCATGGTGCCGAGGTGGCGTTCGAGGTCGTCCAGCCGCCCGCTCCAGAGCTCCCGGTAGGGCTCCAGCCAGGCGTCGACCGCGCGCAGCGGCTCGGTGCGCACCCGGTACAGGCGCCTCTGGGCGTCGGTGCGCACCTCGACCAGTCCGGCCTCGCGGAGCACCCGCAGGTGCTTGGAGACCGCCGGCTGGCTGACGCCGAGGGCGGCGACGAGGTCGCCGACCGGGCGTTCGGCCACCCGCAGCAGGTCGAGGATGCGCCGCCGGTTGGGTTCGGCGAGGACCTCGAAGACCGCGGCCATGGAACCGAGTATTCCCCTCTGGATATATACGCGTCAAGACATACGAGGAGTCTCGCGCCTCCAGAGTGGCACAGACCGGGCCAAGGCGGCCGTTCCGGCCGGGGGTGGTGACCGCACCGGCCGCCGCCAGATGTCATCCGGTTGCCGGCGACCACCCACGTCGGGCAGTCGTTACGCCCGGGCAGAGTGCTTGCACCGCTCTCCCGGTACGGCCGACCGGAACGGTTTCCAGCTACGGCGCGCGGTTTCCAAGAACGCGGAAAGAATCCGCAGATTCCGAGCGGGGCCGACCGGAATCCATGAGATCCGGAGCAGAAGACGGGCAACCGTGTTCTGAGGCACGGCGACGCGGTTCGACCCGACCCGATGGATTCCGGCCAGCCAGGCCGCTGTGACTATGGCGTGCCGCGATTCGTCGGCGAACCGCCGTAGGACTGGCGATTCTTGTCCTTGCGCAGACCGAGGAGCCCCAGAAGGCCGAGGAGGCCGAGCAGGCCCCAAAGGCCCCAGTCCCCCTCCTCATCACCCTCGCTGGTGCTGGTGTCGGCACTGGTGAACGACTCCGCGCCCGAGGCGTGACCGACCGGCGCGGTGGCCGCCTGGTTCGCCACCGTATCGGCTGAGGCGGAGGCGGCGGCCAATGGGGTCGCTGCGAGCGAAAGAATCAGACCGAATGAAAGAAAAACCTTCTTCATGACTCCCCTTGTAGTCTTGACAATTCTCAGTTGCGCATTTCGGAAAATACATCAAGCGGGACCCTTTCTTGGTTGCCCTCAAAATGGAACGGCAAACGCGATCTCGGGCTAATCTCAGAAGAACGAAGTCGTAGGCGGGTATCCGCCCCGGCGCACGAAGCGCACGGCGTGGTGGTCACCGACACCCGGTACAGGCGCCCCCGCGCACCGGTGCGCACCTGATCGGTCCGGCCGCCACGACCTCGAGACCTGCGGCCATGGAACCGGGTGCTCTTCTCTGGACCTGTACGCGTCACGTCCCCTGCGGAGTGACGCAGACCGCCGCGGAGGCGGCCGTTCCGGCCGGGGGTGGGGACCGCACCGGCCCCACCCCCGGCCCCCCGTCAGCCGGCGCGGTCCAGCACCCCGCGCTGGTCGGCGGTCAGCTCCAGCCGGGCGCCGTCCAGCGCCTCGTCCAGCTGGGCCACCGAACTGACCCCGACCAGCGGGACCACCCGCGGGTCGTGCCCCATGAGCCAGGCGAGCACGACCTGGTTGCGCGTCGCGCCGGTCGCGCGGGCGACCTCGTCGAGCGCCGCCAGCCGGCGCGCGGTGCCCGGGTGGTCGTACGGGGCCGAGAGCGGGCGGTCGCTCCGGGTGTAGCCGCCCGACAGCAGCGGGGTGTAGGCGACCAGGGTCAGGTCCTCCTCCCGCGCGTAGTCGAGCAGCTCGGCGGTGGCGTGGACGTGGGCCGACTCCGGCAGCGCGATGTCGGCCCGCGGCCGCAGGTAGCTGTACCGGTACTGGAGCACCTCGTAACCGGGCCGCCCGGCCGCCGCGCTGCGCGCCCGCGCGCGCTCCACCCGCCACACGGCGTGGTTGCTCGCGCCCAGCAGGCCCGCGTCGCCGTCCGCCGCGAGCGCGTCGAGCGCGTCGACCGTCTCGGCGAGGGGGACGGACCGGTCCTCGATGTGGGTGTAGAGCAGGTCGAGCCGGTCCACGCCCAGGCGGGCGCGGCTCTCGGCGGCGGCGGCGCGCACGGCCGCCGCCGACAGGCCCTCGGCGTCCTCCAGGCCGCGGCCCGCGGTGCGCGGGCGGGCGCCGAGCTTGGTGGCGATGACGACCTCGTCGGTGATGCCGCGAGCCGCCCGCCAGCGCCCGAGCAGGGCCTCGCTCTCGCCGCCGCGGCCGCCGTCGACCCAGAACGCGTAGTTGTTCGCGGTGTCGATGAACGTGCCGCCGGCCGCGACGAACCGGTCGAGGATGGCGAAGGAGGTCGGCTCGTCCACGGTGACGCCGAGGATCATCGCGCCCAGGCACAGGGCGCTCACCTCGCGGGCGGCGGGGCCGGAGCCGATGATGGTGCGGGGAAGGGGGGTCGTTCCGTTCATGCGCACCATGCTGGGACGTGGAGCGCGGTCCAGGTCAAGCCCGTCCGGCCGGCTCCGCTCCGGGATCGGCGGCGATGGCGCCGACCACGGCGTCGGTGACCGCGCCGACCACGGTCTCCTCGGCCGCCTCGGGGTGCTCCAGCCACCACTCGCCGGCGGCCTGGACCATGCCGACCACGGCGTGGGCGAGGATCTGGGCGCGCAGCGGGTCGGGCAGGTGGCCCTCGGCCACCAGCATCTCGGCCAGCTCCTCGCCGAGGCGCCGGACCATCATGCCGAGGTCGCCGCGGGTGCGGGGGTCCTCGGAGGTGGCGCGGTCCATGAGGAAGCGGTACAGATTGAGGTTGCGCCGGATCATGCCCAGGTAGGCGCCGACCGTGGCGCGGGCGCGCCGCCGCAGCGGGGTGCCGCCGTGCAGTTCGGCGCGCACCCGCTCCATCAGCGGGTCGACGTGCCGCTCGGCCAGCGCGCGGTACAGCCCGCTCTTGTCGCCGAAGTGCCGGTAGAGGATGGGCTTGCTGATGCCGGCCTCGGCCGCGATGGCCGACATCGACGCGTCGGGGCCGTCGCGCTGGATGACCCCGTCGGCGGCGTCGAGGATGGCGCGGCGCCGCTCGGGGCTGCGGCCGCGGGCGGCGGTTCGGGTCGGCCGAGCGGGTTCGGAGGGCACCGTCAAACGGTAGCGCGAAGTCCCGGGAGGCGTTGGAACACGGCGGTCACCAGCAGGCTCGCCGCCAGGACCGCGACGGTGTGCAGGGCCGTCATGGCGAGCATGCCCAGCACGCCGCCGGGGACCCCCGTGACGTCGCGCAGCGTGTAGAGCAGGATGACGTGCACCAGGAACACGCCGAAGCTGAGCCCGGACAGCCGGGCGATCCACCGCGGCGTGCCGGTGGCGCCGAACAGCCGGTCGCCGGCCGCGCGGAGCAGCAGGAACGCGGCGCCCGACATGGCCAGCACGGTCGGCGACAGGTAGTCGTAGAGGTAGTCGGAGGCGTCGCCCCAGCCGCCGTCGGCGATGCCCAGCAGGCCGGCGCCCGCGAAGGTGGCGGCCACCGACAGGACGAACACGGCCGCCGCGCCCCACAGCCCGGCGCGGCCCGGCCGGGTGCGCACCAGCAGGTAGCCGAACACGTAGTAGCCGACGAACGGCAGGAACCGGGTGACGGCGTTGGGCTCGCCCACGCCGTCGAACGCCGAGATGGCCTGGTCGGCCATTCCGATGGCGGTCATCAGCGCGGCGAAGCACCAGAGCCGGCGGGTGGTGGTGTGCTGCACGAGGTCGCGCAGGAACGGGGTGAGCACGTACAGCCCGGCGAGCACGAACAGGAAGTAGAGGTGCAGCGACGGCGCGCCCGACAGCACGTCGCGGACCGCGTCCTCGGTGCCGATGCCCTTGCGGTGGACCTCCCACGCCAGGTAGACGACGGTCCACAGCGCCAGCGGCACCCCGATGCGGGAGAACCGCTTGGTGAAGAACCGGCGCAGCGCCTCGGTGCGCGGGCGCAGCAGCAGGGCGCCGCTGATCATGATGAACACGGGGACGCACCAGCGCATCGAGGAGTCGATGGCGTTGGCGGCCCACCACGAGGCGGAGCCGAACTCGGAGTGCACGGTGGTGACCACGGGCGCGTACACGTGCACCACGACCACGGCGAACATGGCGCAGACCCGCGCGAGGTCGAGCCAGGCGGTGGGGTGGGCGGGGGCCGACGTGTCGGGGGTGGCGGGGGCGGTGGGGGCGGCGGTGGAAACGCGGGAGGTCGTCGCTGCCATATCGGGGGCTTTCGGTCCAATCGTCGGCGACCGCGGTCGCCCCTACTGATACCAGTCCGTTACGGAACTCTCAATTCCTTCCCAGGATGCCACCCGTCATGCCGGTTCGGGACCGCGGGGACCGCCGCCGGTGGGAAACCGCCGGTCACGCGCCCGGGACCGGAACCCGCCCGCGGGCCGTCCGATAGTGGAGCCCGCTCCACTGCACCGGGGCGCCGGGTCCCGGAGAATCGGACCATGACCACCGCACCGGCCGCCGCGGCCGCCCCGCCCGCCCCCTCCCCCGCCGCACCGCCGGCCTCCCGCGTGGCCATCGGCGTGCGGTCCGCCCTCCAGCTCTGCCTGGCCGGCGGAACGGCGATCCTCAGCCTGCTCATCCCGCCGCTGCTGATCGCCGCCGGCGCCACCGTCGCCGTCGGCGGGCTCGGGCTGGTGCTGCTGCCGCTCGCCCTCGCCGGGGTGCGCCGGTGGGCCGACCTGGAGCGGGCCCGCATCGGCCGGGTGCTGGGCACCCCCGTCCCGGCGCGCGCCCGGCCGCTGCCCAAGGGCGTGGGGGCGCGGCTGCGCGCCGCGTTCACCGACCTCATGACGCTCCGCGAGCTGGCGTGGGTGTTCACGCACGTGCTGCTGGGCGTCCCGGGCCTCGCGCTGGGGCTCGTCTCGCTGGCGGCGATCCCCGGCGCCGTCGCCGAGGCGGCGCTGTGGTGGGCCTTCCCGCCCGACGCGCCGCTGAGCACGCTGGGCGTCCCCATGACGGACTGGGGCACCGCGCTGGCCGGCAGCGCGGCGCAGACCGCGCTCGGCGCCGTCCTGCTGCTGGGGGTGGCGCCGCCGGCGGCCGCCGCCCAGGCCCGCCTGGCGCGCGTCCTGCTCTCGCCGTCGCGGGCCGACCTGCTCGCCGAGCGGGTGGAGACCCTGACCGAGACCCGCGTCGGCGCGCTCGACGCGCACGCCGCCGAACTGCGCCGCATCGAGCGCGACCTGCACGACGGCACGCAGGCCCGCCTCGTGGCCCTGGCCATGCGGCTGGGCCTGGCCGAGCGGGTCGTCGGCACCGACCCGGAGGCCGCCGCGCGGCTGCTGCGCGAGGCGCAGGGCGGCGCCGAGGAGGCCATGACCGAGCTGCGCGACGTCATCCGCACCATCTACCCGCCGATCCTCGCCGACCGGGGCCTGGCCGGAGCGGCCGCGTCGCTGGCCGCGCGCAGCGCCGTCCCCGTGCGGGTCGACGTCGGCGACCTGGGGGCGGTGCCGGCCGCCGTGGAGTCGACCGCCTACTTCGTGGTCTCCGAGGCGCTGGCCAACGCGGCCAGGCACGCCTCGGCCACCCAGGTGGTGGTCCGGGTGTGGCGGGAGGGCGCGGTGCTGCGCGTGCGCGTCGTCGACGACGGCGTGGGCGGCGCCCGGGAGGCCGACGGCGCGGCCGCCGGAACGGGCATCGCCGGGATGCGGCGCCGGGTGGCGGCCCTCGACGGCGCCCTGCACGTCACCAGCCCGGTGGGCGGGCCCACCGGGGTGGAGGTGGAGCTGCCGTGCGGGTCGTGATCGTCGAGGACAACGCGGTCCTCGCCGAGGGGCTGAACCTGCTGCTGGCCTCGTCGGGCTTCGAGGTGGCCGCGCGCACCGCCGACGCGCCGTCGTTCCTGGCGGCGGTGGCGGAGCACCGGCCGGACGTCACCGTGGTCGACGTGCGGCTACCGCCCACCTTCAGCGACGAGGGCGTCCAGGCGGCGCTGGCCGCCCGCGCGGCGGTGCCGGGGCTGCCGGTGCTGGTGTTCTCGCAGTACGTCGAGCAGGTGTACGCGCGCGACCTGCTGGCCGACGGGCTCGGCGGCGTCGGCTACCTGCTCAAGGACCGGGTGGCCCGGGTGGAGGAGTTCCTCGACGCGGTGCGCCGCGTGGCCGCGGGCGGGACCGCCATCGACCCGGAGGTGGTCGCCCAGCTCCTGGTCCGCCGGACCAGCCCGCTCGCCCGGCTCACCCCGCGCGAGCGCGAGGTGCTGGAGCTGATGGCCCAGGGTCTCGACAACGGCGACATCGCGGCCCGCCTGGTCGTCACCGAGCGGGCGGTGCACAAGCACATCGGCAACATCTTCCTCAAGCTCGACCTCGCCCCCACCGACTCCGGCCACCGCCGCGTCCGCGCCGTCCTCACCTACCTCGACGCCTGACCCCGGGCTCCCCGCCGGTCCCCAGGGGCGTTGGCCGTCGACCGGCGTCAACAGCCGTCGACGGACACCGGGGAGTCTCGGCCGGGCGGCGAACGGGGCGGTGCCGCCGCTGAAGCGGACACCGCCCCTGATCACCGAGGCATGACCTGCGGGGACGTCACTTCACCGGGAGGCCCGTGACGGCGCGGCCGATGATGAGGCGCTGGATCTCGCTGGCGCCCTCGAAGATGGTGAAGATCGTCGCGTCGCGGTGCCAGCGTTCGACGGGGTACTCGCGGGTGTAGCCGTTGCCGCCGAGGAGGCGGAGGGCGTTCTGGGTGACGAAGGTGGCGGTCTCGCTGGCGTAGAGCTTGCTCATGGAGCCCTCGGCCTGGGCGAACTCCTTGTCGTTGCGGGCCATCCAGGCCGCGCGCCAGACCAGGAGGCGCGCCGCGTCGATACGGGTGGCCATGTCGGCGAGGGTGAACGCCACCGCCTGGTTCTCGGCGAGGGGGCGGCCGAACTGCTCGCGCTGGGCGGTGTAGTCGCGGGCGTACTCGAAGGCCGCGCGGGCGCAGCCGACCGCCATCGCGCCGACGGAGGGCCGCGACGCCTCGAAGGTCTTCATGGCCGCCTGGCCGCCGGAGCGGCGGCCCTCGCGGACCCGGGCCAGGCGCTCGTCGAGCTTCTCCTTGCCGCCGAGCAGGCAGGAGCCGGGCACCCGGACGTCCTGGAGGACGACCTCGGCGGTGTGCGAGGCGCGGATGCCGTGCTTGGCGAACTTCTGCCCCTGGCTCAGGCCGGGCGTGCGCGGCGGGACGACGAAGCTCGCCTGCCCGCGCGACCCCAGTTCGGGGTCGACGGAGGCGACCACCACGTGCACGTCGGCGATGCCGCCGTTGGTGGCCCAGGTCTTGGTGCCGTTGAGGACCCACTCGTCCTTCGCCGCGTCGTACACGGCGCGGGTGCGGATGGCGCCGACGTCGCTGCCGGCGTCCGGCTCGGAGGAGCAGAAGGCGCCGAGGCGGATGTCGTCGGCGGTGCCGAACATCTGCGGCACCCACTCGAAGAGCTGCTCCTGGGTGCCGTTGCCCGCGACGGAGACGGCGGCCAGTGCGGTGCCGGTGATGGCGAGGGCGATGCCGGGGTCGCCCCAGTACAGCTCCTCGAAGGCGACGGGGATGCCGATACCGCTGGGCTCCAGCCACTGGTTGGCGAAGAAGTCCAGCGAGTACAGGCCGATCTTGGCCGCCTCCTGGAGGATGGGCCACGGGGTCTCCTCGCGCTCGTCCCACTCCGCCGCGGCGGGGCGGATGACGTCGCGGGCGAACCCGTGCGCCCAGTCGCGGACGTCGCGGACGTCCGCACTCGGTTCGAGGCTGAAGCCGGGGGTGGCCTCTCCGGCGCTGTCGCTCATGTGTGCGTCCTTCGGTGGGCCCTCGGTGGCGAGGGTCGGGTGGCGGGCCGCCGGGCCGCCCGGGAGGGCGCCCGGGGAGGACGGCCTGAGGGTGGTGTTACCAACGGTAACACCACCCTCGCCGGTCCACAACGACGGCCGCCGCCGCGCCGCCCGCGCGTCCGGGGCCGCACGGATGAGCGGTTCGCGCCGCACCGCCCACGCCCGGTCCTCGCGCGCTAGACCTCCTCGTAGCGGTCGAGGAAGGTGTACACGTCGGTCTCGTCCACGCCGGGGAAGGTGCCCGAGGGCAGCGCCGACAGGACGTGGGAGTGCGCGCGGGCCGACGGCCAGACCTGCCCCTCCCACCGCGACGCCAGCTCGGCGGGCGGCCGGACGCAGCACTCGCCCGTGGGGCAGTTCGACTTGGTGCGGTTGGTGGTCTCGCGCCCGCGGAACCAGCGCGACTCCTTGTAGGGGACGCCGAGCGTGATGGCGAAGTTCCGCTCGCGGCTGGGGTCGACGTGCGCCACGCACCAGTGGGTGCCGTTGGGCTTGTCGGTGTACTGGTAGTAGATCGAGTACCGGTCCGGCGACGCGAAGACCTGCCGCCCCGACCAGTAGCGGCACATCCGCTGCCCCTCGATCGCCCCGGTGTCGTCGGTGGGGAAGATCAGCCCGTCGTTCTCGTACGCCTTGTAGATGATGCCGGTCTCGTCGTTGCGGATGAAGTGGCAGACGAGGTCCAGGTGGCGGTGGGCGAGGTTGGTGAACCGGTGCGCGGCCATCTCGTAGGAGACCGAGTAGACGTCGCGCAGGTCCTCCACCGACAGGTCGCGCGCCTTCTTGGCGTCCTGCAGGTAGGGCACCGAGGTGGTCTCGGGGATGAGCACCGCGGCGGCGAAGTAGTTGGCCTCGACCCGCTGGCGGAGGAAGTCGGCGAAGTCGCGGGGCTGGCCGTGGCCGAGCACGAAGTGGCCGAGGGTCTGCAGCAGGATGGTCCGCGGGCTGTGCATGCCGAGGGACTCGCGCTTGAGGAAGATCCGCCGGTTGCGGGTGTCGGTGATCGACCGGACCGAGCGCGGCAGGTCCTGCACGTAGCGCAGCGTGAAGCCGTGGTGGGTGACGATCGCCAGGATCTGCCCCTGCGACAGCGCCCCGCCGCTGTAGCCGACCGCGTCGAGCGTCTCCTGGGCCGCCTTCTCGATGGCCGGGAAGTAGTTGCCGCGCTCGCGCATCTGCCGGCGCAGGTCGGCGTTGGCGCGCCGCGCCTCCTCGGGTGTGGCGGTGGGCTTGGCGCTGCGCCGCTTCAGCTCGTCGTAGAGACCGACGATGTGCTCCAGGACGTCGTTGGGGACGCGCTTGCCGACCTTGAGGTGCGGCAGGTTGAGGGTCTGGTAGACGGGGTCGCGCTGCGCCTCCTCCACCGCGATCTCCAACTGGGCGCGGCGGCTGGGCGGCTGCCGGGACAGCAGCTCCTCCACGGAGACCCCGAGCGCCTGCGCCAGCGCGGTGAGCAGGGACAGCTTGGGCTCGCGCTTGCCGTTCTCCAGCAGCGACAGCTGGGAGGGGGCGCGGCCGACGCGTTCGCCCAGGTCGGACAGTGTCATGCCGCGCGTACGCCGGAGGTGGCGGAGCCGCTGCCCGAACGTGACGAGATCCAGGTCACCCGGCAAAGACGGTATTTCTTCAGTCCCAAAGTACGCCATGCCTTCATCTTAGGGAAAGAAACGAAGATCTTCACCCTGGCGAGGCTCGAAAAACCTTGGAAACTTGCGAAGAATCCTAGTCAACGGCAGGGAACGCCCCGCCGGGAGACGCGGAGACGCGCTCCCACCTGGGGCGGCACCGGCCGGCGAAATCCAGGGGACGAACACGAAGGCGGTACAGACCATGGGCATCAGCGGTCGTCAGCAGGAAGCCGCAGCGGCTCTGCGGCAGCAGTGGGAGACCGACCCCCGCTGGGCGGGCATCTCGCGCACCTACTCCGCCGAAGACGTGGTCCGCCTCCGCGGATCGGTCACCGAGGAGCACACGCTGGCGCGGCTCGGCGCCGAGCGGCTGTGGGACCTGCTGCACAGCGAGGACTACGTCAACACCCTCGGCGCGCTCACCGGCAACCAGGCGGTCCAGCAGGTCCGCGCCGGGCTCAAGGCCATCTACCTGTCCGGCTGGCAGGTCGCCGCCGACGCCAACCAGGCCGGCCAGACCTACCCCGACCAGAGCCTCTACCCCGCCAACTCCGTCCCGCAGGTCGTGCGGCGCATCAACAACGCCCTGCTGCGCGCCGACCAGATCACCTGGTCCGAGGGCGACGACTCCGCCCCGCACTGGCTGGCGCCGATCGTCGCCGACGCCGAGGCCGGGTTCGGCGGCGTCCTCAACGCCTTCGAGCTGATGAAGGGCATGATCGCGGCCGGCGCCGCGGGCGTCCACTGGGAGGACCAGCTCGCCTCGGAGAAGAAGTGCGGCCACCTCGGCGGCAAGGTGCTGATCCCCACCGGGCAGCACATCCGCACGCTCAACGCCGCCCGGCTCGCCGCCGACATCGCGGGCGTCCCCTCGCTGGTCATCGCGCGCACCGACGCCCAGGCCGCGACCCTCATCACCAGCGACGTCGACGAGCGCGACCGCCCCTTCGTCACCGGCGAGCGCACCGGCGAGGGCTTCTACCGGGTGCGCAACGGCCTGGAGGCGTGCGTCGCCCGCGGCCTGGCCTACGCGCCCTACTCCGACCTGCTCTGGATGGAGACCTCGACGCCCGACCTGGAGGTCGCCCGCCAGTTCGCCGAGCGCATCAAGGCCGAGCACCCCGACCAGATGCTCGCCTACAACTGCTCGCCGTCCTTCAACTGGAAGCGCCACCTGGACGACGCCACCATCGCCAAGTTCCAGCGCGAGCTCGGCCACATGGGGTACAAGTTCCAGTTCATCACCCTGGCCGGCTTCCACTCGCTGAACCACTCCATGTACACCCTCGCCAAGGGCTACGCCGAGAGCGGCATGAGCGCCTACGTCGAGTTGCAGGAGGCGGAGTTCGGCGCCGAGGACCAGGGCTACACCGCCACCCGCCACCAGCGCGAGGTCGGCACCGGCTACTTCGACCAGGTGAGCACCGCGATCACGCCGGACGCCTCGACCACCGCGCTCACCGGCTCCACCGAAGAGGACCAGTTCTCAGCGGCTCACTGACGCTGGCTCCTCTCCCCCTGACGGCAGCCCGCCCCGCTTTCGTGGCTGGGGCGCGGCGGGCCGGCCGTCACCGCCGCCGGCCTCGCGGCACCGTGTCACCCGCGAGGCCGGCGGCCCTTTTCGCGCCGTCCCGCGCCGCCGCGCCCGGCGGCTCCGGGGCGGCGCGGTTCTGCCATCATCGGCACCATGGCCGAACCCACCTCCGAGCAGCGGCCGGATGCGCCCGCCGAGCCGCCCGCGCCCGCCGCGATCCCCGCCCCGGCCGCCCCGGCCGCGCCGGCCGCCCTCCCGCTGCCCGCCCCGATGTCGGCGCGGCTGCTGCGCGGCGAGGTGCTGTGCGTCCTGGCGCTGTCGCTGGGCGCGGCCGCGGTCTCCGCGCTGATCTCCTTCGTCGGGTCGGTCACCGCCCCGCAGTCGCTCGCCCAGCAGACCGCGAGCCTGGTCGGTTCGCAGGCCGGCGCCGAGCGCCCCTGGCTCGACCTGTCGCGGCAGGTGTACTCGCTGCTGTTCGCCATGGCGCCGGTGGCGCTGGTGGTGCACCTGCTGCACCGCACCCGCGCGTCGGCCGCGACGATCGGGTTCGACGTGCGCCGACCGGGGCGCGACCTGCTCGGCGGCGCCGCGCTGGCCGCCGCCATCGGCTGCGGCGGGCTGGTGGTGTACCTGGTGTCGTGGCGGCTGGGCCTCACCGTGACGGTGGCGCCCAGCGCGCTCAACGACCACTGGTGGCAGCTGCCGGTCCTCGTCCTGCAGGCCGTGAAGAACGGCGTGCTGGAGGAGGTGATCGCGGTGGGCTACCTGCTGCTGCGGCTGGAGCAGCTCGGCTGGTCGCCGACGAAGGCGATCCTGGCCAGCTCGGTGCTGCGCGCCTTCTACCACCTCTACCAGGGGGTGGGCATGTTCTTCGGCAACCTGGTGATGGGGCTGGTGTTCTGCTGGTTCTACCGCCGCTACGGCCGGGTGATGCCGCTGGTGGTGGCGCACTCGCTCATCGACATCGTGGCGTTCGCCGGGTCGGTCTACCTCATCGGGCGGGTCGACTGGCTGCCGGGCTGATCTGGTCCTCCAGGTGGCGGGGGCGGCCCAGCGGCAGGCCGACCGCGAGGTTGGCCGCCGCGATGACCGCCACCAGCGCCAGCGGGGCGTGCCAGCCGCCGGTGGCCTCGTGCAGCAGGCCGAACAGGAACGGGCCCAGGCCGCCCATGAGGTAGCCGATGCTCTGGCTGGAGGCGGAGAAGGCGGCGGTCCCGGCGGCGGTGCGGGTGCGTACCGCGAAGAAGGTGAGGGCCAGGGTGAACGTGCCCATGCCGATGCCGATGAACGTGGTCCACACCCACACGCCCGACAGCGGCGCCAGCCACAGCCCGGTGAGGCCCACGGCGTAGCAGGCGAAGAAGAACACGATGAACCCGCGGTGGTCGCGCACCCGCGCCATGAGGCCGGGCAGGATCAGCGACGCGGGCACGGCGAGCGCGGTGAGGTAGGACAGCGCGAGGCCAGCGGTGGCGGCGTCGAGGCCCTGGTCGCGCAGCATCTCGGCGTACCAGCCGAACATGATGTAGGCGATGGTCGACTGGGTGCCGAAGAAGAGCACGCCCTGGCGGCCGATGGGCGTGGCCAGGACCCGGCGCAGCCCCAGCGCCGCGGCGGGGTCGGCGCGCGGCGGTTCGTGGCGCAGCACCAGCAGCCACGGCACGGCGGCGGCCACGCCGAACAGAGCGAACGCGCCCAGGGCGACGTGCCAGCCGCCGCCCGCGTGCGCCAGCGGCACGGTGCCGGCGGCGGCCACCGTGGTGCCCAGCGCGAGGAAGGTGGTGTAGACGGTGGTCATGGTGCCGACGCGGTCGGGGAAGTGCTGCTTGACCAGGGTGGGCAGCAGCACGTTGCCGATGGCGCCGCCCGACAGCGCCACCGCGCTGAGCAGCAGGAACGGCAGCGCGTGGTCGACCGCCGCGCGCGCGGCGAGGCCCCCGGCGATGGCGAGCAGGGCGGCGACGAGCACGTGGTGCTCGCCGAAGCGCCGGATGAGCGCGGGTGTGAGGGCGCCGAACAGCGCGAAGCACAGGACCGGCAGCGTGGTCAGCACGCCCGCGACGACGGCGGACATGCCGAGGTCGGCGGTGATCTCGCTGAGGAGCGGGCCGACACTGGTGATGGCCGTGCGCAGGTTGAGGGCGGCGAGGGCGACCCCGGCGACCATGAGCCAGCCGACGCGGCGCGGGCGCCGCCGGGTACCGTCCGCCTCCGCCACTCCGGCCGCACTCCCCACTGTGACGCTTGCCACTCGCCCCTCACAATCATAGGATGACGGGATCTACACCCCGAGAGTAACGCATTCCCCGGCACCGCGTATTTCCGCGCCGGGACTGGTCTAAGCTCCGGCTACAACCGACCGCACCACCGTCGGCCCGCCCCCGCGGCCGACCGCTCCTGGAGGTAAGCGCGTGCCCCTCGCCTCGACACGCCGCACCGGTCTCGTCGACCAGGTCATCAGTCAACTCCGGAGCCAGATCGACTCCGGCGAGTGGGCCGTGGGCGACCGCATCCCCACCGAATCCGAGCTGTCGGACCAGCTGGAGGTCGGCCGCAACACCGTGCGCGAGGCCGTGCGCGCGCTCGCCCACGCCGGCCTGCTGGAGATCCGCCAGGGCGCCGGCACGTTCGTCCGCGCCTCCAGCGAGCTGGGCGGCGCGCTCCGCCGCCGCCTGGAGCGCTCGCGGCTGCGCGAGAACCTGGAGGTCCGGCGCGCCCTGGAGATGGAGGCCGCCCGCCTGGCCGCGCTGCGCCACACCGACGACGACCTCTCCCGCATCGAGGGCGCCCTGGCGCTGCGCGACGCCGCCTGGCACCGGCGCGACATGGCCGAGTTCGTCGAGGCCGACTTCGGGTTCCACCGCGCCGTGGTCGACGCCACGCACAACGCCCTCCTGATCGACCTCTACGACGACATCGCGCAGGCGGTCTACGACAGCATCGCCCACACCGCCTACGGGCAGCCGCGCCAGGACGAGACCATGGACCACGGCAAGCTCACCGCCGCCATCCGGGCCGGCGACCCCGACCGCGCGCTGCGCGAGGCGGCCTGCTACCTGGACGAACTGCTGTCGCTGGCCGGCGACTGAAGGAGCAGGCTCGCGCCGGTCCGCCACATGACGTCGAGCAGCTCCGCCCGCGGCGGGTCGGCGTCCTCCCCCAGGGCCGCCGCCATGAGCTCGCGGAACCCGCCCAGGATCGCCGCGGCGGCGTAGCGGGGGCGCACCGCGGCGTCCAGCTCCCCGTCGCGCTGGCCCTTGGCGATGCTGCGCGCCCCGATCTCCACCTGGCGGGCCAGGCGCTCGGCGTCGGCCCGCGCCGCAGCGGGCTCGCGCAGCCGGCGGCCGACCACCATCCGGCCCATCGGGTCGTCGCACAGGAAGTCGATCTCGCGCGCCATGCGGGTGCGCTCGCGCTCGGGCCAGGGCGCGTCCGGCGCCATGACCACCGCGAACACCTCGGCGTCGTAGACGTCGTAGAACGCGTCGACCACCGCCGCCACCAGGCCGTCCTTGCTGCCGAAGTAGCGGTAGAGCAGCCCCGCCGACACCCCGGCGCGGCGCGCCACCTCGGCCACCTCCAGGGTGCCGTCGCCGGCCAGGATCGCCGCCCGCGCCTCGGCGAGCAGCCGCGCCCGCGTGGCCCGGCCGCGCGCCGACACCGCGCCGCGCTCCTCCCCGCTCCCGCCCTCGCCCATACCGCCCCTCCCGCCGGGTCCGCCGTCGCCAGTCTGCCCCGCCGGGCGGCGCCGCGCCGGGCGTAGCCGAATCCGGCCACGGCCGGGGTGCCCGGCGGTGCGCGGTCCGGGCCCGGTCGCGGCGCGGACTGTGCTAGCGTCTCGGTTTCGCGGCGCCCCGGACCTGCCCGACCGCAGGGACGAGCCTTTTTCGTCCGGTCGAGAGTTCGAGGAGCGCACGGCACGGTGCGGATCTACTTCGCGGTGTTCGCCTGCGGGCTGCGCCGCTACTCCGGTTATCGCGCCGCCACGGCGGCGGGCGTCTTCACCAACAGCGTCTTCGGCGCCATCAGCGCGCTGGTGCTGCTCGCGGTCTTCGCGGCGCGGCCGCACATCAACGGCTACGACGCGGCCGACGCGGTCACCCACGTCTACGTGGCGCAGGCCCTCATCGCCCCAGTAGCCATCATGGGGCCGCAGCTCGACCTCGCCGAGCGCGTGCGCACCGGTGACGTCGCCATCGACCTGCTCCGCCCGGCGCACCTGGCCCCGTGGTGGCTGGCGCACGACCTGGGCCGGGCGGCGTTCGGCGTGGTGTTCCGCAGCGTGCCCACCTTCGCGCTGGGCGCGGCGCTGTTCCCGCTGGTGCTGCCGGGCGACCCGGTGCGGTGGGCGGCCGCCGCCGCGTCGCTGGTGCTGGCCGTGCTCATCGGGTTCGGGCTGCGCTACCTGTACGCGCTCGCCGGGTTCTGGCTGCTGGACGCGCGCGGCGTCACCGCGGTGGCGGTCATGGTGGCCGGGTTCGCGTCGGGGCAGCTGCTGCCCCTGGTGCTGTTCCCCGACCCGCTGGCGGCGCTGCTGCGCGCGCTGCCGTGGGCCGGCCTGATCCAGGTTCCGGTGGAGGTGTTCCTGGACAAGGACACCCTGCCGGGCGGGCACATCGCCGGCGGGCTGGCGTTCCAGGCGGCGTGGGCGGCGGCGCTGCTCGCCCTGGGCGCGCTGCTGACCGCGCGCGCCGCGCGCCGGGTGGTGGTCCAGGGTGGCTGAGCACGTGACCGGCCGAGCGGCCGACAGGAGGGCCGACCGGGCGGCCGACCGCATGGCCGATCCGCTGCGCGCCTACGCGCTGCTGGCCTGGACCTGGTGCCGCGCGCTCGCGCAGTACCCGTTGTCGCTCGCGCTGCTCACCGCGGCGCAGGCAGTGGCCGTGGCCGCCGAACTCGCCGCGGTGATGTTCGTGTTCACCCGCGCCGGGGAGCTGGCCGGGTTCGGCGCGCGCGAGGCGCTGCTCGTGTACGGGCTGGCCGCGCTGGCGTTCTCGCTGGCCGACCTGCTGCTGGGGTCGGTGGAGCGGCTGGGCGAGCACATCCGCCTGGGGTCGTTCGACACGATGCTGGTGCGGCCGGTCTCCCCGCTCGTCCAACTGGCCACCGACCAGTTCTCGCCGCGGCGCCTGGGCAAGGCCGTCCCCGCGCTGGGGGCGGTGGTGGTGGCCCTGGCCGGGCTGGACGTCGACTGGACCGTGCAGCGGGCGCTGCTGCTGCCGGTGCTGGTGGTCTCGGGGACGGTCGTCTGCTGCGCGGTCTGGGTGATCGGGGCGTGCGTGCAGTTCTTCGTCCTGGACGCCCGCGAGGTCGCCAACTCGGTCACCTACGGCGGGCAGGCCCTGACCGAGTACCCCCTGGCCGTCTACGGCCGCAAGGTCGTCTACGCCGCCACGTTCGCCGTGCCGCTCGCCTTCGTGAGCTGGCAGCCCGCCCTCTACCTGCTCGACCGGCCCGACCCGTTCGGGCTGCCCGCGTGGCTGCGGTTCGCCTCGCCCGCGGTGGCCGCCGTGCTCTGCCTGGCGGCCGCCGCGGTGTGGCGGACCGGGCTGCGCCGATACCGATCCACCGGGAGCTGACCATGACCGCGATCATCGAGGCCGACGGCCTCGGCAAGGACTTCGTGCTGTCGGAGGGCCCGCTGTTCCGCCGGACCCGGCGCACGGTGCGCGCCGTCGACGACGTCGGCTTCACCGTCGGCGAGGGCGAGATGGTGGGCTACCTCGGCCCCAACGGCGCCGGGAAGTCGACCACCATGAAGATGCTCATCGGCATCCTCACCCCCTCGCGGGGCCGCGTGCGGGTGGCCGGCCTGGAGCCCTCCCGGCAGCGCACCCGGCTGGCCGCGCGCATCGGCGTGGTGTTCGGGCAGCGCACCACGCTCTGGTGGGACCTGCCGCTGCGCGACAGCCTCGCGCTCACCCGCCACCTGTACCGGGTGCCCGCCGCCGACCACGCCCGGCGCCTGGCCGAGCTGACCGAGGTGCTGGAGCTGGGGCCGTTCCTGCGCACGCCGGTGCGCCAGCTCAGCCTGGGCCAGCGCATGCGCGGCGACCTCGCGGCGGCGCTGCTGCACGCCCCGCCGCTGCTCGTCCTGGACGAGCCCACCATCGGCCTGGACGTGGTGAGCAAGTCCGCGATCCGGGGGTTCCTGCTCCGGCTCAACGCCGAGCACGGCACGACGATCCTGCTCACCACGCACGACCTGGGCGACGTGGAGCGGCTGTGCCGCCGCGTCGTGGTGATCGACCACGGCCGGCTGGCGTTCGACGGCGACCTGGCCGGGCTGCGCGCCACCGCGCCGTCGCCGCGCACGCTGGTGGTGGACCTGGCCGAGCCGGCCCCGGCGATCGCCGCCGCGGGTGCGCGCACCGTGCGGGTCGAGGGGCCGCGGCAGTGGCTGGAGCTGAGCGGCAACCCCGCCGCGGTCATCGCCGAGGTGGCCCGCTCCCACCGGGTGCGCGACCTGACGCTGCGCGAGCCCGACATCGAGGACGTGGTCGCGCGGCTCTACGCGCGCCCCGCCCCCTGACGGCGGGCGCGGCGGCGGGCGAGCGGCGGGGGGCGGGGGGCGGGGGG
>NZ_BCRK01000036.1 GCF_001552555.1 Nocardiopsis trehalosi NBRC 14201
AGCCGCACGTCATATCGGTCCCCGGCCGCCACGTTGCGAGCCCTCCAGGGTGGATGAGCGGCGCCGACCGGCGGTCCGTGCGCCTCGCCCTGATGGCGTTGCGAACCCTCCAGGGTGGACGAGCGGCCGGAGACGCGCGGCCCACCGGCCCGCGATCCGGCGTTGCGAACCCTCCAGGGTGGATGAGCGGCCGGCCTACCTCGCGAAGTACACGACCAAAGCCGCCTCGTTGCGAGCCCTCCAGGGTGGATGAGCGGCCACGCGGGCTTCCTCGAGTCGCTGTCGGCCAACACGTTGCGAGCCCTCCAGGGTGGATGAGCGGCCCGGTCTGGGCCTGGCGGATGGCGCGCACGGCCGCGCGTTGCGAGCCCTCCAGGGTGGATGAGCGGCCGGGGAGATCCGCGAGATCCGGTGGTGAGCTAACACGTTGCGAGCCCTCCAGGGTGGATGAGCGGCCTTGTGCAGAAACGAAGACTCTCGGGCCGGGAGCGGGTTGCGAGCCCTCCAGGGTGGATGAGCGGCGATCTCGCCGCCTACGTATCCGAGGACGGCGACATGTTGCGAGCCCTCCAGGGTGGATGAGCGGCGCCTCAGTGGGAGGAGGTCCGCGTAGAAGAGCGGTAGTTGCGAGCCCTCCAGGGTGGATGAGCGGCCCGAGGGTAAAGCCGCAGGTCACTCCCTGCTTCGGGCGTCCCGAAGAAGGGGTTTCTGCAGCGGACCGGCGGTTGTGCGACATCGCAAGTCAGACGCTTGCGCCGGTGGTCATAGGACAGGGCCGCCGTCCATGAACTCCTGGCCGATGGACTCGGTCTGCACGAGGTGCGGCGTCTGCGTCCGGTAGATGAGGACGCTGTCGTAGGACAGGTCGATGACCTGCTTGACCTCCTCGGTGAACGACCGGTGCTGGGCCGCGGACAGCTCGCCTTGGAAGACGCTGCGCTGGACCCAGTGCAGGTAGCGGCGGCAGGTCTTGAGGATGCGCGGGTTGCGCTCGGCCAGGGTGTCGTAGACGACGACCACGAACATGCGTCACCACCAGGGCCGGAAGGGCTTGTACGGGGTGTCCTCCAGGCAGAGCCGCACGATCTTGAGGGCTTCGAGGTGGATGAGCTCCTCGTAGCTGACCTTGCGCTTGAGGGTGCGGTGGTAGACGGTGCCCGCGAGCTCCGTGCGCAGGAGTTCGGCGACCTTCTTGCGCCCGTCCTTACTCAGCGAGGCGCGGGCGACGTCGGACTCGAAGTCGGACTGGCGCAGCGTCTTCTGCGCGGCCGCGCGGCGCAGCAGGCGCTCGGCGAACAGCGGCTTGAAGGGTTCGGCCAGGTCCAGGGCGAGGGTGTTGCGCCGGCGGTCGGTGTCGGCGTGCAGGAAGCCGACGGCCGGGTGCAGCGGCGTGCACCGGAGCGCGGTGAGCATGCGCGCGTAGACGATGCTGTTGACGTAGCTGACGAAGGCGTTGCCGGCGTTGCTGGGTGGTCGGCGGGTGCGGCCGTTGAGTCTCAGCCAGGGCGGCAGCAGGGTGTCGAGGACCGCCCAGGCGCTGCGGCGGAAGTTGCCTTCGGCGCCCATCAGCTCACCGCTGGACTGGGCGGTGGGCAGTTGCGCGGCCAGGGTGCGCAGCGGGGCGTCGAGCAGATCGGTGTCCAGGGCCCATGCAACGTTGGCGGCGGTGGCGGCGACGATGGCGCGGCCCGCGGCCAGGCGGCGTTCGGGGTCGTCGGTGACGGCGACCTGGCGGCGCAGCGCCAGGGCCGAACTCATGCCGTCGTCGGCGGCGAGGGAGCCGGTGTAGTTGCCGTAGTGGTCGAGCAGGTGCACGGTGATGTCGTGGCGGCCGAGCAGGGACACCACGGAGGTGTTGACGTCGACGTGGTCGAAGGCGACGAGGTCCCGGATGTCGGTGACGGGGATGCGCACGGGCGTCTGGTCGGGCCGCTCGATGCGGATGCTGTTGTCCTCGCGGCGGATGCGGCAGGGCTCGGTCAGCCAATAGGTGCGGGCAGAGGCGGTCACGAATCCCCCCAGCAGTAGTCGCGGTAGGAGCAGCCCCGGCACCGACCGCGCGGAAGGCGGGGCGCCGGCCGGTCGGCGGCGATGGCGTCGCGGGCGGCCTGCTCGGTGGCTTCGGCCTCGGCCCGGGCGGCCGCGTCCCAGGGGACTTCGGTGGTGCGGCGGATGAGCGGGTAGTGCACGACGCCGCGGGCGACGGACACGCCCATGCGGGTGAGCAGCAGGCAGTAGTGGCGGACCTGGGCCTGGTGCTGCGGTGAGGGGGTGCGCGAGGACTTGGTCTCGTGGACGACGGCGCCGGTGGTGACCCAGTCGATCTTGGCCTCGCCGAGGTCGACGTCGCGCCGGCGGGTGTAGGTGGTGGCGTCGACGGCCTCGCCGAACGCGACGGTGGTGCTGCGCTGCTCGGGGCGGTAGCCGCCGCGGGCGTAGAGCCAGAGCTGGCGGGGGCAGTGGAGCAGGTACTTGATGTGGACGCCGCCGATGCCGCCGTCCGGGTCGTCGTCGGTCACAGGATCGTGCCTCCGGATGCGGGCGGGGCTCCCCCGGTGGCCGCGGTCAGGTCCAGGCCGGTTTCGGTGTCGTAGGGCAGGTCGGTGGCCCACAGGCGCCCTCGGGTGCCGGGGACCGGGTGGAGGCGGCCGGCGGCGCGCAGGCGGGCGAACTGGGCGTGGCGGATGGGGATGAGCAGTTCGGCCGCGAGCAGCGGGTCGGGGGCGGCGCGGTAGGCGTCCTGGTCGTCGGTGTGCAGGATCTCCACGGTGTCGAAGGCTTCGTCAAGCCGGGCGGCGTACTCGGTGCGGTCCTCGAAGGGTTCGGTGAAGGTGAGGAAGTCGCGCTCGAAGTCGTCGCGGGCGCGGCGGGCGTCCTCGGCCCACTGGCGGCCCCAGTCGGTGGCGTAGGCCAGGCGCAGCCAGGTCTCGATGGTGTCCTCGGAGACCTCCGGACCGGGCGCCTGGTGCAGGGCGTGGCGGGCGGCCTCGATGGCGCCGAGGTCGTAGGGGCGGTGCAGCGGGCGGTTGTCGGGGCCGGTGCCGGGTTCGTGGACGCGGAACTCGACGGGGCCGTCGGGGTGGCGGCCGCGCCGGTTGACGCGTCCGGCGCGCTGGGCCAGCGCCTCGACCGGGGCGAGTTCGCTGACGCCGCGGTCGAAGTCCAGGCACAAGGAGACCTCAAGGGCCTGGGTGGCGACGACCAGGCCGCCCCGGCGGCCGGTGTCGCCGGGGCGGCGTTCGGGGTGGCGGTGCAGGATGCGCCGTTCGATGTCGGCGCGGTCGCGTGCGCGGAAGCGGGAGTGCAGCAGGACGGCGGCGTCGGGGTCGCCGGGCCGGCTGCGGCGGGCGTCGGGGGCGAGGCGCTGGTAGAGGTGCTGGGCGGTGGCGACGGTGTTGGCGACGATGAGGACGCTGTGGCCCTGTTCGAGCCAGCCGGTGACGCGCTGCAGGGAGGCGGCGTCGGTGATGGGCCGCTCGTCCAGGGCGAGGCGGTGGCGGTCGGGGGCGGTGCCCGGGGGTGCGGTGTGGACGGCCGCGGTCCGGGTGAGGCTGGGTGCGTGGTCGGGGGTGCCGTTGATCAGGGCGAGCATGGGCGGGGCGAGGGTGGCCGAGAGGACGGCGACGCGGCTGCCCAGGCGCTCCCACAGCCGCATGGCCGCGCAGATGCGGCCGAAGGTGGCCGGGTCGTAGGCGTGCAGTTCGTCCAGGATGATGACGGCGTTGGCCTGTTCGAGCAGGACGCTGGAGTAGCGGGGGCCGGCGATGGCCGCGCGCAGCAGCTGGTGGGGGGTGGAGACGCGGACGCGCTGGGCGAACAGGGACGTCATGACCCCGGCCTGGGCGCGCGCCTTGGCCGCCGAGGCGGCCGCGGCGTCGGGGCGGGTGGGGCCGTCGTCGCCGGTCATGTCGGTGAGGAGGGTCTGGGCGGCGGTGGCGTGCAGCACGGCGATGTCGGGCCGCCGGTGGCCGGGGGCGGCGACGAGGCCGTCGGCCAGGCGCCGGCGGGCGGCGTCGATGGAGGCCCGGTAGGGAAGCACCCAGACCAGGCGCGGCCGCCCGGGCATCTCCTCGACCTGGCGGGAGGCCCAGGCCAGGGCGGCTTCGGTCTTGCCGCTGCCGGTGGGTGAGCGCAGCACCAGGTGGCCGCTGGTGCCGGCGGCGGCCTTCTGGTGGGTGTAGGGGTCGGCCAGGGTGGCCAGGTAGTCGCCGGGCAGGGGCATGTGCGTCTGCAGGGCGACGCCGGCCGAGCCGCAGTGGTCGGCCAGGGTGAGCGCGCCCTGGGCGAGCACGGCGACCAGCCCGTCGTCGGGGGCGAGGGGGCCGGACCAGTCGGTGTCGAGGCGGGTGAAGGCGTCGCGGGCGATCTCCCACATGCGGCGTCCGCCCATGGGGTGGGGGCGGGTGCCGAGCCGGTCGGCGTACCAGCCGAGCAGGGCCTCGTGGCGTCTGCGGGGGATCTGGCCGCGCGGCTGGCCGGGGAGGGCGGCGGGGTCGGTGCCGAACTTGGCGTTCCAGTCGGCGGCCGGCGAGTGCAGTTCGCGCAACCCGGAGGGGCCGTCGAGGGGGCGGTGGTGGAAGGCCACCGCGGCCGCGGCGAGCCGTCGTGCGGAGGGCGGCAAGTGGCCGGTGAGCAGGTCGAGGTAGGCCAGGGAGAGGACCTCGTGGCGCTCCCCCCACCGCGCGGTACCGCGTAGTTGGCGCTGGAAGCCTTCGGCGACCTTGCCGGCGTCGTGCAGGAGCGCGGCGGTGCGCACGGCGGGCCAGAAGTCGGAGCGGTCGGCGAGGACGCCGGGGGCGGCGATGCGCTCGGCCACCGCGTCGGCGGCCTCGTGCACGGCGCGGCTGTGCTCGGTCAGGGTCTCGGGTCGCCCGTGGGCGGAGTAGGCGGCCGATTTGGCCCACACCCCGGTGAGCGCGGCGGGTTCGCCCCGGCCTTCGGGGTGGGGGTGGTGCAGCCAGACGGCCTGGTCGTCGGCCTCGTCGCGGTAGGCGCCGGCGACCGGTGCGCGCCCGGCGGGGTCGGGGCACCACAGGAAGTCGCCGTAGCGGGTGTCGGATCGGTCGGGGCTGACCGTCTCGGCGAGCCGCAGCGCCTTGGCCTGGGGCGCCTCGTGGCCCCCGGCGGGGGCCAGGGCGTGGCCGATGACGGCGTGGTCGGCGGGCAGGAGCGTGGTCGCGGTGAACGAGCGGATGTGCACCAGGTCCTGGGAGCGGCCCAGCCGCAGCGGCCACACCGGGCGCCGCAGGGCGGCGGCGAGGCGTTCGGCGTCGGGGTCGACCACCCACAGGCTCAGGTGCACCCCGGCCAGGAAGGGGCGGTCGCGCAGCGTGGTGCCGCCCTTGCCCGCCCGCACCCGCCCGGCCACGGCCGGGTTGGAGCCGTCGGCGGCGACCGGGTGGAAGGTCTCGGCGTCGGTGCCGGTGCCGTCGGCGTGCGCGCACATGCCGATCGCGACCGGCTCGGCCTCCCGGCCGGTGGCCGCGGCGAGCATGCCCCGGACGGTGGAGGGCGGGGGCACGGGCAGGCAGCGGCTCACCCCCGGGAACATCGGGTCGCGGAACGACGCCGCCGGGGCGTAGAGCTCGACGCGCACGGCGCTGACGGGGGTGCGCGGGGTGGCCGGGGCCATGGGGGTGCTCACCGCTGCGGGTCGTCGAACCAGTGGTCGACGCGTCCGTCGCGGATCTCGGCGGCCAGGTCGCGCAGCACCGGCCGGGGGTGGCCGATGTGGACGGTGCCGTCGTCGATGAGTCGGCTCGCCTGGTTGTGGAACTCCTTGCGGGCCCGGTCGCGGAACCCGGGCCGCCAGCCCAGGCGCACGGGCCCCTCCCACTGGCCTTCCCAGGCGTCCAGTTCGTCGGCGAGGACGTCGCCGCGCACCTGCAGGCCGGTGCCGTCCTCGGCGCCGGAGACGACGAAGCCGAGCGGGTTGACCCCGCCGGCCATGGGCACCACGGCCACCAGCGCGGGGGTGCGGTCGCCGTAGTGCAGGGCCTTCTTAGCTCCGCCGGCGAGGTCGGCAATGGCCTCCAGCAGCGCGGCCACCCGGTCGCGACGAATCTCCAGCGGCAGGCGCAGGGCCTGGCGGCCGCGGAACCGGACCACGGTCGCGCCGGCCTGGACGGCGGCGGCCGCCTCCTTGGCCTTGTTCTCGTCGATGTAGTTGGCCTTGCCGCCCTCCACGGTGAACGTGCCCACGCGGGGCAGGTCGAGCAGGAAGGGGGCGGCGAGGTCGGCGGTGTAGAACTGGTGGGAGTGCAGGACGGGTTCGTCGATGCCGCGCGACATGACGCCGAAGTCCTCGCGGATGCGCACCGGCTCCACCGACATGAACGTGCCCACCATGAAGGGGCTGTCGCGCAGGGTGGTGGCCTCGTTCTTGGCCTTGGTGGCCTTCATGTAGCCGAACAGGTCGTCGTCGGCGAAGGCCGCCGGGTCGGCCGCGGTGGTGGCCTTCTGCGCCTTGCCTTGGGCCTTGCCCACCCGCTCGACGGTGGAGGGCACCGATCCGGCGGCGGTCATGGTGTCGCGCACCCACCGCCGGAACGCCTGCGCCGACACATACGGGTAGGTGGCGCCGCGCACCCGCGCCTGCTTGACCGGGGTGGTGGTGCTCTCGCCCCGGCCGTTGTTGGGGGCGCCCGCCTCGATCGCGAGCACGATCTTTCCCGCCAGGTAGCTCATCAGGTGAAGTCCTCGTCGTTGTCGTCATCGGACAGGGGGTCGGGGCCGTCGAAGTGGGGGTCGGCCTGCTCGTCCTCGGAGGGCTCGTCGGCCTGCCCGTCGGCCAGGGCCAGTTCGCGCCGCTTCAGTTCGGCCAGGACCTGGAACCACAGGGCGGCGCGCAGCCGCCAGCCCTGCGTTCCGGCGGCCAGCAGGTCGTCGATGGTCTCGGCGGCGTCGACGGGCTGGGCCCCGTTGAGGTAGAGGCGGGCGCTGGCGGTCATCAGCAGCTTGTGCAGCGGGTAGGCGCTGCCGGAGGCGCGCCGGTACTCGTTGAACCTGCCGCGGCTGGACTCGGCCGTGATCCAGTCGGCCAGCATGTGGGCCAGCGGCTGGAGCCGGGTGGTGTCCATCGCGTGCATCACCTCCAGGTAGACGGCGAGCAGGGTTCGCCGGTCGTCGATCTGCTGCGGTGTGAGGGTGTCGAGGTCGGTGCTGCGCCGGAACAGCTCGGAGACGAGCCGGTCGCGCGGCGCGAGTTCCGGGTCGAACAGGGTGCGGGCGGCGGCGGTCGCGCCGCTCAGGACGGTGCGCCCGGACGCGTCGGTCCGGTGCATCGCGCGGCGGAGATCTGACCAGGCCCGCCGACACGGCGGCATGGTGAGCATGCGGGCGAGGAACGGGGTCACCCCGCCCCGGGTGGAGGTCACCCGCAGCCACGGCTCCTGGTTGTCGTTCTTGAACATCCACAGGGTGGCGGGCGCCGGAGAGGTGAGGGCGTGTTTTCGCAGCGCCCGCAGCGCCACGGCCTCCGGTCCGACCCCGGCGGCCAGGGAAGAGAACCCGAGTTGGCGGATGCGGTGGGCACGCTGGACGTTGCGCGCGACGAACTCGCGCTCCACGCGCCCGTCGGCGCAGGTCAGCACCGTGGCCGACCCCGCGGTCAGCCACGCGCCGTAGGGCAGCGCCCAGGCCGCCAGCCGGCACCCCCGGCAGACCGGCCACCCCAGCGACCGGGGCGGCAGCACGTTGATCGCGCGCACCGAGTCGAACATGGGCAGCGTGGACTTCGACCACAGCACCGTGCACTCCTGGTCGCAGAACACGCACGGGCGCACCGTGTCGCGCCCCTGGTCGGGGCCGAGGAGTTTGTGCATCTCCGCGCGCATCGCCGTGCGGTCGCGCTCGCGCTTGGCATGGGTGGGCTTGGAGTTGGGGTACAGCGCGAAGAGCACCTTCCACCAGTCGTAGCCCGCCTGGCCCGGGGAGGCCGTCGCGGCGAACGCGACGTCACCGGCGATGCGCTCCGCGGCACTCTGCAGATCGCCGGCGTCGAGGTCCTCGGGGCGGTCGCGCCCGGCCAGCTCGGCCAGGGCCAGCGCGCCGCACCGCTGGATGGGGTGGCCGCTCAGCCGCAGGGGCGACGCGGGCGGGGCGGTGGCCGTCATTTCACCCACCCGAACCCCTGGTTGGTCGCCAGGCCAAGACCCCAGTCGTAGAGGGCGTCCAGCAGTGCGGGCGCGGCGTGCACCCGCACGGTCACCGGGGCGCCGATGCGGAACCCCTTGGCCGTGCGGAACATGCGGCGGTGCCCGGCTTGGACGACGTCGATCTCGACATCGGAGGGCAGGCCCAGGACGTCGGCCTTGTGCCGGCTGTTGTGGACCAGGCGCTCCTCATAGCCGGGGTCGTCGGGCAGGAGGAACCGGTCCTCGTGCTTGACCACCACCGCCGAGGCGGTCTCGAACACCGCCGTCCCCGCGGAGTGGTCGGGCGCGGTCTCCAGCCGGACCCCGAGCACCTCCAGCGGGGCGCTGCCCCACCGCAGCTCGCCGCATCCGCCCAAGCCGGCCAGCAGGCACCCAGCGATGCGCGGAACCGGTGACCCCAGCCGCAGCATGCCCTTGTCCGACGTCGCGTAGACGCCTTTCTTGCGCGGTGCCCCCGGGAACACCGGCGGGCACACCCCCAGCGGCCGCAGACTGCTGCCCTGCCACCCCGAATCGTGCAATTCGGCAGCAAGCTCCGCATCCTGCCCGCGAATCAGCTCATAAACCACCCCGCGCGCCGCACCGTGCACCTCCGGCCACGCCAACTGCGGCGCCTTCGCCGCCACATCCACCCAGAAACGCATCTCCACCCACCATCGCTTTCGCGGATGCCGCCATTGCTACCAGCAGCCGACGACAATTGATGGAAGAATCCGAAGTGCAGCCGGAACCGGCCAAGACTCCGGGTGAACAATGTCCGACTATAAGCGTTTTGCGGGCATGCATGCAGCCTGAAAGCATTGAACCCTTTTGGGATTGCAAAGATGCATCTTGGGGCGCAGAGCTCAAGATGTTCCCGTCATCACCCCTTGAGGGAAAAGTCCGGTCGTGGCCGTCAAGGTCCGATCCTTGACGGCCACACCAGCCAGGGGTTGCGATCCCTCTAGGGATGATCAGCGGCCGGAGGAGGCGCGCGCCAGGCTCGGCGCGCTGGTGTTGCGATCCCTCTAGGTATGATCAGCGGCCCGCACCCCTGAACCGGTGCTGTCCCTCGCGGTCACGTTGCGATCCCTCTAGGGATGATCAGCGGCGGGGGAGCACGCCGGCGCCGAGGGAGGAGGCGAGGTTGCGATCCCTCTAGGGATGATCAGCGGCCATGCGGGCGTACACGGACCGCAAAGACCGCGCCAAGTTGCGATCCCTCTAGGGATGATCAGCGACCCCGGTATGACCGCCGTGACGGCCCGGGGCGACATGTTGCGATCCCTCTAGGGATGATCAGCGACCCGAGACGACATCCCCCATCGCCTACACCACCGCGTTGCGATCCCTCTAGGGATGATCAGCAGCCTGGGCGTCGACACCCCGAAGACCCACGGCAGCATGTTGCGATTTCTCTAGGGATGATCAGCAGGGGCGATCATGGCGTGGGCGTGGATGTGGGGGGCCCGTTGCGATCCTTCTAGGGATGATCAGCGGCCGTCGAAACGTTGATCATTCCCGGCCTGCTGCAAACGTTGCGATCCCTCTAGGGATGATCAGCGGCCCGCCAAGGTCAGCAAGCCGTGGGAGGAGGTCAGGTTGCGATCCCTCTAGGGATGATCAGCGGCCCGGCCAGACCTGCGCGGCGTAGCGCCGCGCCACGTTGCGATCCCTCTAGGGATGATCAGCGGCCGCCGGTGGCGTCGGGGGCGTACTCGCGCAGAGCGTTGCGATCCCTCTAGGGATGATCAGCGGCGCCCATCTGCCTACCCTGAGTGCGCACGCGATGTGTTGCGATCCCTCTAGGGATGATCAGCGGCCCGCCGGCCGTTCCGTAGACCGGGCGCACGTAGCGTTGCGATCCCTTTAGGGATGATCAGCGGCCCGAGGGTAAAGTCGCTGGTCGGAGCACGTCTCGGGTGACCGAATCCAGCGACTTTTGTAGCGGACCGGCGGTTGTGCAGCGCCGCAGGTCAGACGCTTGCGCGAGCACTACTGCGGAAACCATGAACCGCCTGCCCTTCGCGTCAGCGAATCGCGTCGAATTTCCTGTGTACTGCCTACCCGGTGTGGCGCCTGTTCTGGCGAAGACCCTAGCCCTTGCTGCGTACAACAGGCGGCCGGCGGCGGCGCGAGCCGTTCACCCCCGCTGAGGCTACGCGTCCAGGGGTGAGGCACTCGCGTGCAGTTCCTCCACTTCGCGGACCCCACGGTAGGGGTCCAGGCGTGGCAGGAAGCCGTGGGCCAGCGCGATACAGCGGGCGGCTCCGGTCTCCCTCGCCGTGTCGAGTGCGCGGTGCGCGGTGACGGCGGCGCCGGCCACCTGGCCGCGGTCGAGGGCGGCGTGTGCTGCGTAGACGCCCATCACCGCCCGGGTCCGGGTGCGGTGTTGGGGAAGCAGGGCGAGTCCTTCCTCGATGGACGCCGCGGCTGCCGCCGCGGAACCGAGGTCGCGCCAGCATTCGCCGGCGTCGGCGGCCAGGTCGGCGGGTGACATCCACGCGCACCACGTGTCGTCGTCGCGGGGAGCGCGGGAGAGCGCCCGCTCGGCGGCGCTGACCTGTGTCTGCGTCGCTTCGGCCTCGCCCAGGCGGGCGTAGGAGCGGGCCAGGCGCAGGTGCAGCAGCGCGGTCGGGCGCGGTTCGCGGGTGCGGTGAAGGGCCTCGGTCAGCAGGCGGACGGCCGTGCCCGGACGCTCCATCCACGTGCACTGGTAGGCGAGGTCGGCGAGAAGGGCCGGGCCGAGCGCGGGGTCGTCGGCGGTGGCGGCGGCGCGCAGCCCGGCGGCCCAGAACCGCTGTGCGCCCGCGTGCAGCCCCTGGTCGAAGGCGATCCATCCGCGCGCTTGGGCCAGGGTGGCGATGGCGGTGTGCAGGGCGGGCGAGCGGCTTCCGGCCGTGGACCGGGTCAGGCGCACCGCGGAGTCCAGGTGGGCGTCGAGGACGCGGGTGGTCTCCGCGGACGGTTTCGCTGTGGACAGGCGCCGAAGGTCGGCCGCGTGGGCGCAGAGCCATTCCGCGAGGTCGGCGCCGTCCCGGTGCGGGGGTCCCGCCTCGCCGGCGGGGAGCCCGGCGGCCGTCGCGGCCAGCGTGGTCAGGGTGGAGCCGGAGATGACGAGGAATCGGCGGCGGTCCACAGCGGCTCCCAGGAGATCCTCGAGCGCGGTGCGCCCGCTCAGCTGATCCGACGACTCGGTTGTGCGCAGGGCTGCGGTGACCTCCGGCAGGGAGGTGCCCAGCACGTCGGCCAGGAGCCGCCGGTAGAGGTGGCTGGGCAGGACGCCGCGCTCCCATCGGGAGACGGTGTGGCGGGTGACGGGGCACTGCTCGCCGTGTTCCGCGGCGGCGCGGCGCAGCGCCCGGGCGAGGTCGGTCTGCGACCACCCGCGGTCGTCGCGGGCGCGGGCGAGGGGATGGCGGCGGTCGGGGGCGGGTGTGTCCACGGCCGAGGTGTACCCGCCGCAACACCCCCGGGGACGCCGCCGCACCGAAAAGCCCCTAAGAAGCCCCTAGTTGTCCACGGGACAGCGGGCCGCCGGGTGCGGCGTAATGGTGAATACCGCAGCCGCCTCCACCCGGGCGGAGGCCCGGAAACCCGATCCAGGAGGTGAGAGCGTGGCTACACTCCGCCAGATGAACACAGCTTCCACTTCCGCGACCACCGAGGCCGAAGCGGCCCGTGACCGGATGATTGCCCGGTTGCGTGAACTCGGCGCACTGCACTCCCCCGCCGTAGCCGAGGCGTTCCGGTCGGTGCCCCGCCACGCGTTCACCTGCGATGCCGCGCTGGACCAGGCGTATGCGGCCGAGACGTCCGTGGTGACCAAACGCGACGCCGCCGGCGCCGCCCTCAGCTCCGTGTCGGCGCCGCGCGTTCAGGCCCTCATGCTGGAGCAGGCCGGCGTCGAGGCCGGCATGCGGTGCCTGGAGATCGGCTCGGGCGGCTACAACGCCGCTCTCCTGGCCGAACTCGTCGGGACGGACGGGGAGGTCACCACGCTCGACATCGACGCCGAGATCACCGGGCGCGCCCGCCGCCTGCTCGACGAGGCCGGATACACGCGCGTGAACGTCGTGTGCGCCGACGGCGACGCCGGCGCCCCGGCCCACGCGCCCTTCGACCGCATCATCGCCACCGCCGGGGCCTGGGACATCCCCCCGGCGTGGATCGACCAGCTCACCCCCGGCGGGCGGATCGTCGTCCCGCTGCGCGTCCGCGGCCTGACCCGGTCGGTGGTGTTCGAACGCGAAGGCGACCGCCTGGTCAGCCGCGATCTGCAGTCCTGCGGTTTCGTCCCGATGCTGGGCGCCGGCGCGCACCCGGTGCGCCTGGCCGCGCTGCACGAGGACGGCGATGCGGCGGTGGCCCTGCGCCTGGACGAGGACGAGCGCGTCGACACCGGCCTGCTGTCCGCCGCACTCGCTTCCCCACCGGCCGCCGTGTGGTCCGGCGTGGAGATCGGCGGTGAGGAGCCCTTCGACGGCCTGGACCTGTGGTTGGCCTGCACAAGCGGCCCGGCCTTCGCGCTCATGGTAGCAACGAAGGCGGCCCGCGCCGCAGGCCTGGTCGCCTCCGCCTCCCCGGTGGGTGTGGCGGCGCTCGTCGACGGCGCCTCGTTCGCCTACCGCACGGTGCGCCCCGCGCAGGCCGCGGACGCCTATGAGTTCGGGGCCCGCGCCCACGGCCCGGACGGTTCCTCTCTGGCCGCACGCCTGGCCGACCGGATCCGGGAATGGGACCGCGGGCACCGCCACGGCCCGGGGCCGGTGCTGCAGGTGCACCCCGCGGGAACCCCGGACGACCGGCTGCCCTCGTCCGACCTGGTCGTGGACAAGACGCACACCCGCATCACGATCTCCTGGCCCTGAACCGCTCAGCGGCCAGGACCGCACCAGCGAACGCCTGAGGAGGAGCACATGCCGACCAACACCTCACCCGACTGGACGGACTTCGACCTGGACGTCTCCGTGGTGCAGAGCGCACCGGTCGTCGCCGAGCTGATGCGCAACACCGACGACGGGTGCACGTCCACGTGCGAGAGCGCCTGCACGAACAGCACCTGCATCGTCTGACCACCCATGCCGGGGATGCCGGCGCCCGCGCAAGGGCGCCGGCATCCCTGGAGGAGAAGGGCTGGCCGCATGTATCGCTTCGCGGACGCGGCGCTGCTGCGCGCCGCCGCACACCCTCCCGGTTGGGTCGTCACCTGCTGGCCCGACCTCGACGAGGACACGGTCGCGCAGTGGCGTGACTGGACGCGGCAGGTGTGGGCCGACGACCACGTAGCGGCCGCGGTCGCAGCGGCCAGCCCGGGGCTGGCCCAGCGCCTGCGGGCCGTGTGCGAGGGTCGGGCGACCGACCGCCGCCGCGTGCGGCGAGCGGTGGCGTCCCTTGTCGCCTACCTCCTGCGCATGCAGCACCGCGCCACGCCGTTCGGCCTGTTCGCGGGCGTGGCCCCGGTACGCGTCGCCGCCGCGGCGGAGGTGCGGTGGGGCGTCTCCCACCGCGCCGCCGCACGGCCCGACGCGGTGTGGCTCGCCGAGGCCGTGCAGCGCCTCGAAGGCTGCTCCGATCTGCTCTGGCGGCTGACGGTGGTCGCGCAGGACGGGTGCGTGATACGCGGTGACCGGCTCGTCCTTCCGTGGGCGCCGGCCGAGCCCGACCGCCCGGAGCCGGCGGAAGTGGGCGTGCGGCACACCCCGGCCGTCCGCACCGCCCTGTGCACCGCACGTACACCCGTGCCGTTCGCCGACCTGGCCGCTGTTCTGGCCGACGCGCACCCCGGCGTCGCGCTCGGGACCGTCCGCGAACTGCTGGGCGAGCTCGTCCGCCGCCGCTTCCTTATCACCAGTCTGCGCCCGCCCATGACGGCGACCGATCCGCTCGGCCACCTCGTCGCGGTTCTGGAGGACGCCGACGCCGATACCCTGCCCGCCGCCGCCCCCGTAGTGGCGGAGCTCCGTGCGGCGCGCCGGCCCACCCGCCTTCGCGGGGTAGACAGCGGCACGCCGCCCGCCCGCGCCGTCCCTGGATCGGCGGCCGAACTCCGGTCGGAAGCCGCGGACCTGCTCCTCGACTGCACCCTGACCCTGCCCGCCGCCGTGGCGGCCGAAGCGGCGCGTGCCGCCACCCTGCTGGCCCGCCTGTCTCCGTTTCCCACGGGTTCCCCGGCGTGGCGGGATTACCACGCCCGGTTCCTGGAGCGCTACGGTCCGGGCGCACTCGTTCGCGTCGGCGACCTCACCGACCCGTGCACCGGGTTGGGTCTGCCCGCCGGCTATCGCGGCTCCGCGGCGGCATCGCCGGACAGCCGCATCGGCGCTCGCGATGAGCGCCTCCTCTGCTGGGCCCAGCACGCGGCGCTCACCGGCACCCGCGAGATCACCCTCGACGCCGGCCGCCTCAGCGAACTCGCCGCCGAGCCGCCCACCCAGGCGATCCCCCACGCCGACGTGCGGTTCCACCTGCACGCCCCCACCCGGCGAGCCGTGGACGGCGGCGCGTTCAGCCTGGTCGTCAACGGCATCTCCTCCAGCGCCGGCATCACCGCGGGTCGGTTCCTCGACCTGCTGCCCGCAGCGGACCGACAGCGCATGACCCGCGCGTACGCCACCGCCCCCACCCTCGACGCCGGTGCGGTGGGGGTCCAGGTGTCCAGCCCGCCGCTCTACCCCCGGACCGAACGCGTCGCCCGCGCCCCCGCCGTGCTGCCGCGCATACTCCACCTGGGTGAGCTCCCCGGCGCCGACGTCTCCGCGCCTGCTCTCCGTGACCTCGCCGTCGGCGCGGACGTCCACCGGCTGTTCCTCGTCGACCTCACCGACGGGACCCTGGTGGAGCCTCGAGTGTTCAACGCGGTCGAGCCCGTCAACACCACCCACCCGCTGGTGCGGTTCCTGTGCGAGCTGCCTCGGGCGCGCGCCGCGGCCCTTGCCCCGTTCTCCTGGGGCGCCGCCCGCCGGTTGCCGTTCCTGCCCCGGATCCGCTGTGGCCGCACCGTGTTGGCCCAGGCGCGCTGGCGGGTGGCGGCCCTCGCGCTTCCGGGACCGACGGCGCCCGCCGCCCACTGGGCTGCCGCCCTGAAGGCGCTGCGTACTCAGACGAACGTGCCGACCGCCGTCGTCCTGGTGAGGGCGATCGCCGGCTCCGCCTGGACCTCGACAACGGCGCCCACCTCCACCTGCTCCGCACCCACCTGGACCGCAACGGCCACGCCACGCTGCTCGAAGCCGTCGACGGCGACGCCTACGGCTGGTTGGACGGGCGCGCCCACGAGATCACCCTGGCCGTCACCGCATCACACCCTCGACCCCTGCCTTCCGTCCGGCCGAGGACGGCAGCGGCGACCGGGCGCAACCACGGTCACCTGCCGGGTGCACCCCCGTGGGCCTACGCCAAGGTCTACGCCGTTACCGACCGCCACCTCGAACTGCTTACTGACCACCTTCCCGACCTGCTCGGTGCCCATGGGCCGTCCCCGCTGTGGTGGTTCATCCGCTACCGCGACCCTGAACCTCATCTGCGGCTGCGCATCCGCATCGACGATTCCCCCGGTTACGCGGCGGCCTGCCACGCGGTCGCCACTTGGGCGCGGAATCTGCGCGAAGCCGGGCTCGTCTCCCGGCTGCAGTGGGACACCTACCATCCCGAGACCGGCCGCTACGGCGCCGGGGCTACCATGACCGCGGCCGAGTCCGTCTTCGCCGCCGACTCCCAGGCCGTGCTCGCCCAGGCTCGGTTCACCGCGGAGCACAGCTTGCCTTCCGACGCCGTGACTGCGGCCGGCCTCATCCATCTGGCGGCCGCCTTCACCGGTAGCGCCACGACCGCACGGCGATGGATCATCCGGCACCCCGCCCCGCCGCCGAGCACGGAGTCGCATCCGTCCGTGCGCGACCGCGCACGCGCGCTCGCCGACCCCGAGCAGACGCTGCTTCGCACCCTTCCCGGCGGTGACCGGCTCGCCGCGGCGTGGCACCGCCGCGCCGCCGCACTCGCCGCCTACCGCGTCACGCTCGCCGCCGACGACGGTGCACCCGACCAGGACGGCGTCCTGGGTTCGCTGCTTCACATGCACTACATCCGCGCGCAGGGCGTCGACGAGGACGGCGAGCGCGCCTGCCGACGCCTCGTCCGGGCCGTGGCACTCGCCGAAACCGCAGACCCGAGGGTCCGCGCATGAACCCGCAACGCCACAGCGCCGCGTCCACGGCCGCCTGGGCGCAGTCGCTCGCCCAAGGCCCGATCGGCGACGCCCTTCTGGCCGTCGAACGCGCCCACACCGGTGCCGGCACCTGGTCCGCCGCGCACACCGTACTCGCCCAGGCCACCCGCCTGCCCTTGATCGCCGGCGACCACGCCGCGCTGTATCTCGGCGCCCCCGCTGTCGGCTTCGCCTTGCACACCGCGGCCGCCGGCACCGACCGCTACCGGCAGGCGCTGGCGACCATCGACTCCGCCGTCGAGGCCCTGACGCGGCGCCGGCTCGCCCGCGCTCACGCTCGTATCGACCGCGGGCTCCGCCCCCGTCCCGCCGAGTTCGACCTGCTCTACGGGCTCACCGGCCTCGGCGCCTACCTTCTGGCCCGCCGCACCCGGGACGCCACCCTCTTGGAGGTGCTGGCCTACCTGGTGCGCCTCACGCTTCCGCTGCCCGGCGACCACGACGACCGCCCGGGATGGTGGACCGACCTCGCCCCGCCGAACGCCCCACCCGACCATGCTCCCGACGGCGGGCACGCCAACCTCGGCATGGCCCACGGCGTCAGCGGCGTCTTGGCCCTGCTCGCCCTCAGCCACCACCGCGGTGCCACCACCCGCGGCCACACATCCGCACTGCGCCGCATCTGCACCTGGCTCGACGCCCACCAGCACACCGGGCCCGGCGGCCCGTGGTGGCCCGAATGGGTCACGCCCGCTCCACAGGACGAGACGTACGAGCACCCTCCTCGGCCGTCGTGGTGCTACGGCACGCCCGGCATCGCCCGCGCCCAGCAGCTCGCCGGACTCGCTCTCCGCGACACCGACCGCCAACGCATGGCCGAGCGCGCTATGGGCGCCTGCCTCACCGACCCCCGCCAGCTCGCCCTGCTCACCGACGCGAGTCTGTGCCACGGAACCGCCGGTCTGTACGCGTGCGCGGCCCGCGTCGCCGCCGACGCGCCGCCGGGCACCGTGGACACGCACCTGCCGCGCTTGCACCGGCTCGTGTGTGGACAGCAGCCTTCGAACGGAGGAGGGCTGCTCGAAGGCGGCACCGGAACCGCCCTGGTCACCATCTCCTCTGGTGTGGCCCCCGCGCTTCCCCGCGCCTGGGATGCCTGCCTCCTGCTCACCTGATGAAGGCACCGCACGTGTATGACGCCCATGCCACCGAGGCCGCCATCAAGGCCGTGCTCGGCGGTACCGACATGCTCGAAGCCGCCGCCCGCGCCCGCATCAGCCCCGGCGATCTCGCCTCCGCCTTGCGCCGCTACCAGAACGCCGGCCGGGCGGCTCTGCACCGCGAACCCGTCGAGTGGAGCGAGGTCCGCGTCTTCTTTCCCGACTGGAGTGCGGCGGAGTCCACCTCCCGCACCCGCCTCGCCCCTTGGCTGGGACGGGCCGAGGCCTGCGGTGACCTGGCGATGTGGTGGTTCGTTCGGAAGGCACCTGCCTGGCGCCTGAGACTGCGGCCAGGCCGCGGCTGGACAGGCGAAGGGCTGCCCGACGGCCTCATGCCGCTGCTCGAGTCCTCAGCGCGCGAAGGGCTGATCACCGGATTCCATACCCGGTTGATCTACGAGCCCGAGACCCTGGCGTTCGGCGGCCACGAAGCGATGGAGTACGCACACCACCTCTTCCATGTCGACTGCCGCCGCATCCTGACCGCGGGGGCGGGTGTGGGCGAGGGCGCTGGCCACGCCGTCGGGCGGCGCGAGACGGGGGTCCTCCTTGGTACTGCGCTGCTGCGCGGGGCGGGACTCGACCTCTTCGAGCAGGGCGACGTCTGGGCGCGCGTCGCCGATCAGCGACCGCTCGAACTCCGCCCGCCGGAGTCTCATCTCCGCGCCGCCGTGTACCGGCTGATCTCAACGGACTTGGCCGCGAGAGGGCCGCTCGGGTCCATCGCCGAATGGGCTGCCCCCTTCGAGCACACGGGACGCAAGGTCGCCGGCCTCGCCCACACCGGCATTCTGCAGCGCGGACTGCGCGCCGTACTCGCTCGGCACATCGTCTTCGCGTGGAACCGCCTCGGACTTCCCTACGCCGATCAAGCCCGCCTCGCCACCCTGGCACGCGATGCCGCCTTCGCCGACGATCCTGTGGCAACGCGCCCACGTGCATAGCCAGCGACGCGATTCCCGCCGACACACGCGAAGAGCGCGACGCCGAACTCCGCAACCTGCGCGTGTTGCGATCCCTCTAGGGATGATCAGCGACACGCCGCAATCGTGGTTGCGCAGCAGGTGCCCCGGTTGCGATCCCTCTAGGGATGATCGGCGACGTGCTTCGAGGTGGTGCGGCTCGTTGCGATGCGGGCGTTGCGATCCCTCTAGGGATGATCGGTGACCGAGGGTAAAGGCCCAGGTCAGTGGCTGATGGGGCGGGCTGTTCTGAGGGTGTTTTGCAGCGGACCGGCGGTTGTGCAGCGCTGCAGGTCAGAGGGTTGCCGGGGAGGGTGGGCGGCAAGGGCGGGGCTCCGATTGCTTCGGTGTGGGGGCGGGATCTCTGTCGGCGGCTTCGGGCATGCGGTGGTGTGGTGGAGACACTAGTCGGGGGTGGCCACGGTTTTGGGATGAATGCTGGGAAGGCGGGTGGGGCGGGGCTTTGGGTCCGTCTCAGTTGGGTGCCTGCGGCGTTCAAGTGAGGGCGGGGCGACGCGTCTCAGTCTGCGTCTCATTCGTGGGCGTACACCTGTGTTCACCTGGGGATATGCACTCATGCCGTGGTCGTTGGCGGACGGCCGTGTACGGGGCGGAACCCGCTACTCCAGAATTCCCGACACGTTGCCGAGTGGTTCGGCGCCCCCGGACGGTGTTCCGGGCACCTGTCCGAGAATCGATCGTTTCTGGACAGGGCGCAGGTGAGACGCACCGCTATCAGTCGAGCTGCTCCTCGATCTTCGCGAGCTGCAGGGCCGGCCACCTTTCGACCATGTCGCGCTCTTCCGGTTCGTCCACTTGACCGCTTCCGTCCCAGACGCCGGCCTCCACGACCACCGTCTCGGTTCGGATCGCCAGCATTGTGACGTCCGGGAACTCGATCATCACGCTCTCATCGCCCAGACCGGCGGAACGCACCTCGCCGTCCGGGCGGTTCGGGACCTCGCCGATCTCTCGGACCTGGTCGTCTACCAGCCCGTCCCAGGCCACCTGCGCCGCCTCCTCATCGTCGTAGGCCAAGACCACCGACAGGACGCGGAAGAACACGTTCTCCGACTGTTCGAGCACGACTATGCCCGCGCCGTGCACCCGCCGACACGCCCAGGCGTCGCCTTCCTCACGCCATATCCGGCACTGCTCCTCCAGGGCGGCGCCGGCCAGCACGGAGCGACCCTCGTCGTTGTCGGACGGCGTCGACAAGGCGCCGATGAGCCCGTTGTGGGGGATGAACCCGGGCAGGTCCCGCTCAGTCGGCAGCGCCGCGTCGAGGTCCGCGGCGTCGAGCGTGGGAGCGGGCCACACCAGATACGCGCCGAGGACGACCAGCGCCGACACCACGGCCACCACGCCGGCGATCAGCGCGCGGCGCCGCGTCATCGCGAGCATGCCCGTCATCGAATCCATTCTTCCTCCCTCAGGGCGGGCGACCAGGATGCCGGGCGAGAGCCGCTGAGGGGCGGGGTTCGCCCCGCGTCCATGCAGTTGTGACCGGATGTGGCCGCTGCGATTCTGGCGGTGGTCGACACACCGGTACCCTAGGCGGGCGTCGCGACTGACCTCGGAGAGGGCCGGCCGGGCTCCCTGCCGGCCCGCGCGCCGCCGCCCGCTCCCGGCCGCGTGCGGGATCCCCGGTTTCCCATCCGCGGCCGTGCGCCCGGTGACAGGATCAGCGCCAGGACCGCCCGCCCTGTCGCCTGAAGGCCCCTATGCCCCTCCTCACCGCAGCCGCGCCCACCCGCTGGGCGGGGACCGGCTACCTCGGCCACGCCCCGCAGAGCGTCGAGGCCGCCCCGTTCGCTAGCGGCCCGCTGCTGTGGGTGGCCGTGGCCGGCGGAGGCGTGCTAATCCTGGCCGTCGTGCTCGTGGTCGTCAGCGGCGCCGGCCAACCGGCGCCGACGGCGCAGGTGTCGGCCCCCGCGGTGGGGCCGCTGCCCGCCGACGCGCGGCGGGCCCGCAACGCCACGTACCTCACCGGCGGGCTCTTCGCTGCAGGAGCGCTGTTCTCAGGCGGTGATGCGGGCACCGCTGTGGGTTTCGGTTACGGCATCGCCTGCCTGGCCGCGGGGCTGCAGCTGGGGCGCGGGAGGCGGGGTGGTTACACGGCCGCGGTGGCCCTGCAGAGCCTGCTGCTGGTGCTGCTGGTGTCCGTCTCCGTGTGGGCGGTCGCCGCGGGGTTTGCGGTCGTGCTCGCGGTGATGCTCGTTCCCTTCGCGCTGGTGGCCAACGCGTTGAACCTGCTGTATCGGTGCCGCGACTTCTACCGGCAGCACGTCTGAGCCCCAGCCGGTGGCAGATCTTCTCCTTCCTCCCTAAGGGCTGGCTCCGGCGTCCGCGGTCGCCGCCTGGGGCGCCTGGAGGTGCTGGTGCGCCACGGTCAGCCGGTGGCCGCCCGGTTGGCCGAGGCCGCCGACCGCATCCGGCGCCTGGAGGCCGACTCCGCCGGCGCCCCGGTCGCCGGGGCGGCTCCCGCACCGGCGCACCCGGCTCCGCGCGGGCCCGGCGGTGTGGCCGCGGTGCCACCGGGCCCGGCCGCCGCCCGCCGCCGGCGGGCCGGGACGCGACGGGGGCGGCGGGGCGTCGACCGCGACCTGGGGCTGGCAGTCCAGGTGGTGGCCGGTGTGCGCCGACCTCGCGGCGCGGGTGCCCTCCCGGACGCGACCGCACGGCGGGACGTGCGTCGGCCGCGGCATGCCGCCAGGGGCGGTCGGCACCGTCGGCATGGGCCCCGGGGCCTCGACGGTTCGCAATCCGGTGCCAGGTGAAGCGGCGCCGAACACGGGCCGGCGCCCGGCCAGCCCTGGTCACTGATCCGGTGCCTCTTCCTCCTCGCGGTTCTGCGCCGCACCGGGCCGGACCCGGGGCCTGCCCTTGGGTCCGACGACCGCCAGCACCAGGAGGACCAGGGCGACCGGCGGCCCGAAATAGAGCAGGACGAAACTGAGGGGCTTTTCGAAGAAGACCAAAGGCCCCGGTCCCACCGTCTGACTGGCGACGAGCCAGAACGGGACCCAGTACAGGAGCGCGAAGCGTGCGTGTCAGCGCGTCATGGCCGTCACCGTAGAGTCTCCGGCCCCGCCGCGCGCGGTGATTGGCCGTACACGGCCGCTTCTCGGCCACCGGCCTCCGCCAGAAACTTCCCCAAAAAGGGACCATTGCCGAAGCGCTTGCCCTACACAAGGAGGTCGCTGCTGCGCACAGGAGGGGCCTCATGAGCGATCAGACTGTGGAACGAATGCCGGGCAAGGTCAAGCTGGCCCTGTTCGCGGTGGTGCTCCAGGCGGCCGCCAATGGCTACGGCGGGTTCCGGGCCATGGCCGAGAACACTGCCCGGATCGAGCACCACCAGGAGACCATCCCCGCACTGAACGGCTTGATGTGGGTCTCCTTCGTCGTGGCGGCCGCATTGATCGCCTGCCTCGTTTTCGCCTGCCTCCGGTTCGAGGTGGCGAGGAACGCCATCTTCTTCATGGAGGGCGTGAGCATACTGAGCACGGTGGCGACGATGTTTGTCGCAGGGGTGTTCTCGCCTGGCGGTTTGGTGCTTCCGGTTGTGGTCTTCTTCTGTCTGATCAACGCAGAGGCTTCGGGGTGGTTCAACCGCACGATTTTCGGGCCCTACGGCGACGAAACGGCGATGGACGAAGCAACCGGCGAGTAACTCGAGTAACCGCCGGTACTGCGGCTAGTCGGGAACCCAGCCGCGCCACTCCCACACCGCCGGGTCGCCGCCGGGGACGGGAGCGTAGTGGGCGCGCATCCCCGCCGCTTGCGGCCCGGCCACGATCAAGTAGGCCCCGCCGCCGCCGGCGACCTCCTCCTCGGTCTCGTCCCACTGCTCTCCGTCGGGCGGTCCGCCGACCAGCCGCACCGTCACCACCGCCGCACCTCCCCGAGTCACACCGGTCCACGATGCCAGCCCGAGCCGACCGAGGCAGCCGGTACCGTCCGTGATGCGCACACCTAATAGCTGCGTACCGCTCCCCGTGTGGGACGGCCGGTCGACGGGTGAACGCCTGAAACACGCCAGGGCCTAGCAGCCCTCTGCCTAGACAGTGCGGCCCGTCGACCGCCCGCCCCACAAGGGGCTCTGGTAGCGGCCAGGCCGGGTGACGACCACGTTGCCCCAGAGGCGCGGGACCTCTCCCGGAAGGCTGTCGCCCCGGCTGGCCGCTACTTCGAGAAACGTCCACACGCTGGTCATCGCCGGGTTTGAATGGTCGTGGTTCGAGCCATCGGGCGGGGTCACCTCTCACCAAGCCGCGAGCCTTCGACGAGCTCCTACACGAGACGGAGCCTCCGCCGGTCGCTGGAATCGCGAACGGCTAATCGGATGGCGGACCAACGAGGCCTTCTATTAGGGCGGCGCGCGACTCCAACCAGGCTCCCAACTGCGATAACAGCACACCAGGACCATGCGATACCTCAGCGGACTCCAATTAGGGATCGGTGTCTGCACGGTATTCGATGACCCAGCACGAGACGCTTTGCGGTCCTGGGTGCTAATTCGACATTACCAATTTTGCGGACTCCTCCCACCAACGGACTCGAAGATGACTGTTGGAATCCTTCTGACACCCCACCATCAGGGAAAAAGAGTCTGGGACACGACCATGTCATGCATCGACGGTGACATCGATTTGGATGATGAGTCCATCGCCCTCTACCAGGGACTCTGGGGGGACCCCTGGGCCAGCGAGTAGGGGCCCGTTCGAACTCCAGGCTGATAGACGGGCGGCAGCGAAGAACGCAGCGAATGCGACCCTCGCCGTGTCCGGGCTGCCGGGCGACGGTTTCGCACTCCAGAAACCCGACATAAGGCAGTGGGCCATCCGAAGGTGGAGACAGTCGAACATCGCGGTGCCTAGCAGTCGGTCAGGCGAGACCGCCTCCCTAATGCCTCCGCGCCGGACACCTGTACCAGGACAGTGCCGACCATCGCGGTGCACCCCTGACTGCCAACAAGGCCCCGCCGCGAAGGACGAGCCCTCTTTCGTTCGTCCGGACCCACTTGTTAGGGTGCGAACGGCTGTTCGACGCCAGGCCGGATTCACCGTTCTGGCAGCGCTGCTTCGTGCCCACCTGGTTGAGTCGGAGGAGAACCGGCGCCGCCGGTCGGACCTACGCTCTGCTGAAGGGTTGTGCTCACCGTGGCCGACAGGAGCTCGATCGAGTGGACCGAAGCCACCTGGAACCCCACCACGGGCTGTGACCGCGTAGCTCCGGGGTGCGACAACTGCTATGCGCTGGCGCTCGCGAAACGCCTGAAGGCCATGGGGGCGGAGAAGTACCAGCACGATGGCGATCCGCGGACCTCAGGGCCGGGCTTCGGCGTCACGATCCATCCGGGTTCCCTCGACATCCCTCGCTCGTGGAAGACCCCGCGCGTAGTGTTCGTGAACTCCATGAGCGACCTGTTTCACGCCAAGGTACCGAAAAAGTTCGTGCAGCAGGTCTTCCGCGTCATGGCGGAGACCCCGCAGCACACCTATCAGGTACTCACCAAGCGGTCCTTGAGGCTGGCGCGTCTTGCGTCTGAACTCGATTGGCCTCCGAACGTCTGGATGGGGGTATCGGTCGAGAGCGATGACGTGCTCGACCGGGTCGACCACCTGAGGCAGGTGCCAGCCGCTGTGAGGTTCCTGTCCTGCGAACCGTTGCTCGGTCCGCTGCCGAATCTGGACCTGACGGGTATCGCCTGGGTGATCGCCGGCGGAGAGAGCGGCCCCGATCACCGCCCCATGGACGGCGACTGGGTCCGCGCTATTCGCGACACCTGCGTGAGCACCGGCACGGCGTTCTTCTTCAAGCAGTGGGGGGGACGAACCCCCAAAGCAGGCGGGCGCTCGCTCGACGGCCGAACGTGGGACGGGAGGCCCGCGATCCGCCGACCAGGGCTTGTCAACATGCCCGGCTAGCCTCATCCGGACACGAATGTGGCGTTTGCACCACGCGCCCCTCGCGGTAGGTCCCGGACATGGCGATCCCCCGAGAGGCCGTCTGGGAGCTTGAGCCCCATACCGCCGCCAAGCACACGATCATCCGCGAGTACCTCAAGGCGTGGTATCCGATCTGTGCCCACGGCAAGTTCGCGGCCTTCACCTATGCAGAAGGCTTCGCCGGCCCTGGAATCTATAAGGGGGGAGAGCCCGGTTCGCCGGTCATCGCGCTCGACGTCTTCCTGCAACGCGGACTCCTGCAGACTAATCAGCAGCTCAACATCCTCCTCATAGAGAAGGACCGGTCCCGCTATGAGCGCCTCAAGGCGGAACTCGCCGACAAAGCGGCCGAGCACGGCGGGCTTCCGCCCGGGCTTGTCCTCGATGTGAAGAACGACGATTGCGAATCCGCTCTGCTGCCCGCCCTGCAGAAGGTGGCCCCCCATCGTGAGCCCTTCTTCGCGGTCCTCGACGGATGGGGCGGACCAGATGCCATCCCCTTCGACCTCGCGCGCGGCGCCGCTTCCTGGCCAGGAGGGGAAGTCCTCGTAACATTCCAGCCTCAGCACCTTATACGTTTCGCCAACGTGGACGACCGAGCGCAGGCCGGAGATCGTTGCTTCGGGAGCGCCGATTGGCGCGCTGTCGTCAATGAGGCCAAGGAGGACAAGAAGGCCTTCCTTGTCAACGCTTACCGAAAGTCCTTAATCTCGGCAGGATTCGTACACGTCGCCTCCTTCGAGATGATCGATGAGAAGAACAACAAGCTACATCTCGTCTTCGCCACCAACCACATCCTCGGGCTGGAGAAGATGAAGGACGCGATGTGGAAGGTCGATCGCCGCCAAGGGTTTAGGTTCCGAGATCCCCGCGACCGCATGCAGACGGAGTTGTTCTTCGAAGAGACCGCCGATCTGGCCCCTTTGCGCAGAGCGATCCTGGGCAAGCTAGCGGGGCAACAGGAAGTCTCTGTCAGTGAGCTACGTGATTTCGCCCTGGAAGAGACCGTCTACCGAAGAAAGGACGCCACCACCGTGTTGAGGCAGATGTACCGAGAGCGCCGTATCGTGACGGCTTCAGGGCGTGCGCCGACGACGAGCGACAGGGTTCGCCTCGGCTCTACCGCAGAACCGGCCCAGGATGCGCTCTTCTGAACACTGGTGTGCCTGATCCGCTGCACGTTCCGTCTCAGTTGGGTTTCTGCGGCACCAGATGCGCGTGACGCTGGAGCGTCTCAGTCTGCGTCTCATTCATGGGCGTACACCCACGTCCACCTGGGGATATGTGGCTGATCGGTGGTTGTTGGCGGACACGAGTTCGCATCTCGTATCCTCCGCCGGCCTGTTCGCAGGCAGAACGAAAGGCCCCGACCGGGTGCGCGGCCGGGGCCTTCGTCATGTTCCGTCTCAGTTGTCCGCCGGTGCCACCGACCCTGCTGCGGCCCTCCAGGGAGAATGAGCGGCCTGGCCATCCACGGCCCCGCCTCCTCCGCCCATCCGGCGCGCCGATGCACTTTCTGATGTTCGCGGTCGGCGGTGGCGAGGCCGGTCCCCCCATTGGCTGCGCGTCAGCATCCACGCCGGGCCGCTGGACGGGCTCCGAGTCCACCTCACGTCCCTCGCACTCTGCACAGGTCACGAGGGTCCGGCGCGACCGGTGTGGGCAGCGGCCTCAGCCGCGTGGACGAACTCACGGACGCGCCGCGTGGTGTTGGTGCTCAACCACATCGGACCCCAGCGGATCGGCGGGGCGTCGGTGAAGGGGAGGTAGGCGATGTCGGGGCGGGGGTAGAGCCGGGCGACGTTCTCGCCGACAGGGAAGACACCGCGGCCCGCCGCGACGAGGGTGATCGTCTCGCTGAAGCTAGCGGCTCGCGGCCCGCGCGGGACCGGTACGCCGGAGGGCGTGGAGGGCGGGTTGCGATCCTGTTGGAACGCCTTGGGCATGTCGGCCGGCACCCCGATCACGGGGTGGTCGGCCAGCGCCTCGACCGATACCCGCCGTTGCCCCGCCAGGGGATCTCCGGCCGCGACCGCGAGCAATCGCGACTCGGAGAGCAGGACCGGCCCGGCCACCACGTCGGGCTGGTCCGCGATGAGGATGTCGGTGATCAGGACGTCGATGTCGCCCGCGCGTAGCCGGGTGACCGCGTCATGCCCCTGTGCCTCGTGGATGTGCACCTCGCAGTCCGGGTTCCGCCGGCTGAACTCCGCTACCGCCTTGAGCAGCAGTTGGCCGGCGACGGCGCTGAGGAAGCCGACCCGCAGTTCGCCGGTGATGCCCCGGCCCGCGTCGATCGCCCGGCGCACCGCGTCGTTCATCCCGGCGGCCAACGGGGCCAGGTCCTCGGCCAATCGCCGGCCGATCGCCGTCATCCGCACCTGGCGGCTGGTGCGTTCGAACAGCGGCGCGCCGATCATCCGTTCCAGTTTCTTGACGGTCTGACTGACCCGGCTGGAGGTGACCCCCACCCGCTCGGCGGTGCGCCCGAAATGCAGCTCTTCGGCCAGAGTCAGGAGCACCTCGAGTTCGTGCCGCTCCAGCACTCTGCCTCCCGAATTGCGTAGCTCAGCTAACCGATCATATCGCGATCGCGCCTTGTTGGGCGTCGGCCCCGACGGCATTGTTGATCACGCCCGCCCCGCTGACCACGAGGAACACCGGGGCGAAAACCGAGGCACCCCTGATCGGAAGGACGAGGTCGATGACCACTGAGCGCAAGATCGTAGCCGGGCTGTTCACGTCGCTGGACGGTGTGGTGGAGGCGCCGGAGACCTGGCACTTCCCCTACATGGACGAGGAGATGGGTGCCGCGGTCGGGCAGATGCACGCCGAGGCCGACACGCTCCTGATGGGGCGGGTCACCTATGAGGCGTTCGCGTCGGTCTGGCCGCACCAGACCGGTCCGTTGGCCGATGCCATCAACGGCATCCGCAAACTGGTCGCCTCCTCCACCCTGAGCGAGGCCGGTTGGAACAACGCCGCCGTGATCGACGGCGACGTCATCGCCGCGGTCAAGGAGCTCAAGCGGCAACCGGGCAAGAACGTCAGCCTGTCCGGCAGCATCAGCCTGACCCGCGCCCTGCTGGAGGCCGGGTTGCTGGACGAGCTGCGGCTGCTGGTGCACCCGATCGTGCTGGGCACCGGTCAGCGGCTGTTCCCCGAGGGCACCGTCCGGACCCCCCTGGCCCTGGTCCGCTCGGCCACCTACGCCTCCGGCGTGATGGATCTGACCTACCAGCCGGCCTGACCCCCCGTGGCGGGGCACCGAGCGGTACGCCGGTCATCCGGCCGCCCCGCGGACACCACGCGTCGAACACGAAAGCGAGAAGCACATGTCCTTCCAGGCCTACCTCGACACCATCGAAGACAAGACCGGACTGACGCCGCGCGAGTTCATCGAGATCGCCCGCCAGCGCGGCTTCGACGATCCCTCTGTCAAGGCCACCCCCATCATCGAGTGGCTCAAGCAGGACTACGGCCTGGGCCGCGGGCACGCGATGGCCCTGGTCCACGTCATCAAGAAGGGCCCGAAGATCGACGCAAAGCACGTCGGAACCTCAGGCTCCCACCGCGACGAGTCCGACACGCTCTGGCTCGACGGGAAACGCAACCGCCCTGCTTGAGGGGGCCTCACCGAACCCCGGGCCACCCGACCCGGACCCCTTGCCAGGAGCGAAGCAACCAACGAGTGATGAAGCGCCTGCCGGTACGCCGACGTGGTTCCGGCGGTTGCCTTACCGTGACTGCGCCCCGAGCCGCACAGCGTGCACTGACAACTCGTTGCAGCTCACCCGGCCGGTCGCCTTCACCACTGGTGTGCTCGCCCTGACCCACCAGCCCCCCTGACTCGCCCCCCGACCACGAACGGACCACACCGATGACCACCACCCCGACCCGCGTCCACACCAGCACACTCCAGGTCCCCGGCGCAGACCTGCACTACGAGATCCGGGGCACCGGGCCGCTGCTTCTGATGATCCCCGGCGCGCCCGCCGACGCCGGCGCGTTGGCCGGACTGGCGGCATGCCTGGCCGACCGCTACACCGTCGTGACCTACGACCAGCGGGGATTCTCGCGCAGCACCCTCACCGGGCCGCCCGCCGACGCCGACGTCGCCGTCTTCGGCGACGACGCCCACCGCCTGCTGGCCGCCCTCGGCGCCGAACCGGCCTACGTACTGGGCAACAGCGGCGGCGCGCTCACCGCCCTGGACCTGGCGGCGCGCCACCCAGGACAGGTCCGCGCCCTGGTCGTGCATGAACCGCCCCTGCCCGAACTGCTGCCCGACCGCGACCACTGGCGGGCCGTGTTCCAGGACGTCCACGACACCTACCGCGACCAGGGGGCCGGCGCGGCGATGGGCAAGTTCATCGCCACCGTCGACGGCCCCGGGAGTGCGCCGCCCGCGATGCCCGACCCGTCCCAGATGCCGCCCGAGGCGCTGGAGACGATGGGCCGTATCCAGGCCAACCTCGACCACTTCCTGGCCCGCACCCTGCTGCCCGTATTGCGCTTCACCCCCGACATCGCCGCGCTGCGCTCCGGCCCCGTCCCGATCTCCGTCGGTATCGGCGCGTCCTCGGGTGAGGGAGTTCCCGCACTGTCGGCTCGGACCCTGGCCGAACGGCTCGGTGTCGAGCCGCTCGCCTTCCCCGGCGACCACCAGGGTCTGGCCACCGATGCACCGGCCTGCGCGGAAACCGTCCACGCGGCCCTCGCCCGAACTCGACCAGCGACGCGGAGCTAGGTCCTGTTCCTTGGAGGAGTTCCCGTAACCTCGCCGGTGCCGCCTCTTGGGTGACAGGCGGGCGCGGCCGTCCGTGCGCGCCCGGTGGTGGCGGTGGGCGACCAGGCGGGCCACCCCAGCGCGCCCGAGGTCGGTGTAGGACGCGTTCTCGGCCTCCATTGCGCGGTCGGTCGCGGCGCGCTCCCGCGCCTCCAGGTCGCGGCGCAGCGCGCCCCCGGGGGGGCCATGGTGCGGGGTGAATACTGAGAAGGCGGATGGGCGGCCTTTGTATCCGTCTCAGTTTCCGTCTCAGTTGGGTGCCTGCGGCATCCGGGTGAGGGTGGCGCGGCGCGTCTCAGTTGGCGTCTCGTTCGTGGACGTGCACCCCGCCGGGGTGCTGCGTGCGGCGCCCCGGCGCCCCTGGTTGGTCCTCCGAGTTGCACCGATCCTCGGTGCCCAGCCCCGAGCCGACCGATGCAGACGATCTACCGAGGACAGACCAGCCGGTACCGTCCGTGATCCGCACACCTCGGCACTACGAGTGATGCGGGGTGATCTCCATAGGGGCAGATCCGCTGCTCAGCGGTGGTGCGGAAGAATCCGGGAGAAAATCGTCGTCGGATGTCGAGACTCCGCTTCCCGCTCCGACCCATAGGTGACAGCGCGCCGACGGGGCGCGCGGGACGGAAGGAAACCCGCCGTGAAGTACCTCGCGATGATCTACGGCAACCAGGCCAAGTGGGACTCCTTCCCGGCCGAGGCGTGGCCGGAGGCGATCGCCCGGCAGGAGGCGTTCAACAAGAAGTACCGCGAGACCGGTGAGCTCCTGGGCGCCTACGGTCTCGCGGACGCTGCGGCCGCGCAGCTGGTGCGCCGCCGGGACGGGGCGCCGGTCGTCACCGACGGCCCGTACCTGGAGACCAAGGAGTACGTCGCCAGCTTCTACCTGCTCGACTGCGAGAGCCTGGAGCGGGCGCAGGAGATCGCCGCGGACATCCCACTCGCGGAGACGGACCCGGTCGAGCTGTGGCCGGTGCTGCACGAGTCCGCAGGAGACGTGTGACCACCGCGCACTCTGAGGTCGAGGACCTGCTGCGCGACCTGGCGCCGCAGGTCCTCAGCGCGCTCGTCCGCAGGCACGGCGGCTTCGACGCGTGCGAGGACGCCGTGCAGGAGGCGCTGCTGGCAGCCGCGCTCCAGTGGCCCGACAGCGGGATCCCGGACAACCCGCGCGGCTGGCTGGTCACCGTCGCCTCCCGCAAGCTGGTCGACCAGGTCCGCAGCGAGGCGGCGCGGCGCCGCCGCGAGGACGCGCTCGCGCTGGCCACGCCGCAGGCCGCGCTGCTCGCCCCGCCCGCCGACACCGCCCCGGCCGCGGACCAGGACGACTCCCTGGCCCTGCTGTTCCTGTGCTGCCATCCGGCGCTGTCCCCGCCCAGCCGCATCGCGCTGACCCTGCGCGCGGTCGGCGGCCTGACCACCGCGCAGATCGCCGCGGCGTTCCTCGTGCCCGAGGCGACGATGGCCCAGCGCATCAGCCGGGCCAAGCGGGCCGTCAAAGCCGCGGGCGCCGCATTGGCCCTGCCGGAGGGGGCGGAGCGCGAAGAGCGTCTGGCCGAGGTGCGGCACGTGCTCTACCTCGTCTTCAACGAGGGCTACACCACCTCCGGCGGCGAAGGGCTGACCGCACCGGAGCTGTCCACCGAGGCGATCCGGCTCACCCGGCTGCTGCACCGTCTCGTTCCCGACGACGCCGAGACGGCCGGACTGCTCGCCCTCATGCTGCTGACCGACGCGCGCCGCGCCGCGCGCACCGGCCCGCACGGTGAACTCGTCCCGCTGGCCGAGCAGGACCGCGGCCGGTGGGACGCCCGGCTCATCGCCGAGGGCGTGGACCTCATCAGCGCGACGCTGCCGCGCGGACAGGTCGGCCCGTACCAGCTCCAGGCGGCCATCGCGGCCGTGCACGACGAGGCCGGCCACCCCGACGACACCGACTGGCCGCAGATCCTGGGGCTCTACGACCTTCTGCAGCGGTGCGGACCCAACCCGGTGGTGGCGCTCAACCGCGCCGTCGCCGTCGCCGAGGTCCACGGCCCGTCCGCCGGTCTCGACCTCCTGGCGGAGCTGGAGGGCGACGAGCGCCTGGTGGGCCACCACCGCCTGCTCGCCACCCGGGCCCACCTGCTGGAACGGCTCGGTGAGCGCGCCGGCGCCGCTCACGCCTACCGTGAGGCCGCCCGCCGCGCCGGAAGCGTCCTGGAACGCCGCCATCTCACCGAACGGGCCCGCCGGATGGAGCGCCCGGCATGAACGGCCCGCCGGTGCCGCACGTGGGGCTCGGCATTACCCCGGCCGGGGCGGGCGACGGCCAGGAGGACGCCATCGAGGACCGGCCGCCGGATGGCCGGAGCAGGTCTCCTGCGATGATGCGCCCGCGGTCGGACATCGCCGAGAATTCCCTATGCCCCACTCACGCTTGGACAGGATCGCGCTGGTCGCCGTCGGGGCGGCGGTCGGTCTCGCGCTCGCCCGCACCGGACGCCGGCGCCTCCCTCCCGTCCCCGCACCGCAGCCGCAGACCGCAGCTCCCGCGCCAGCGGCCTTTCCCGCGCGCAGCCGGTGGGAGAGGGGTGCCCACGTCGCCCAGGTCGCGGCCACCGCCATCGCCGCCCTCGCCCTGCTCTTCACCGCCGTGTCGACCTTCCTGTCCGTGCAGCAGTCGGCGGATTCATACGACCAGTGGCTTCTATCCCAGGATGCACAGGCGATTGAGAACCTGGGCTCATCGAATATATCCACGAGAATGGCAGGGCTCGAACGCCTGGAAGTTTCCATCCGCCAACACAGCGGCACCACGGGGTATGTCGATAGGGCGTTGGAGGTACATATCGCCCAGCGCTGCCAGGCCCTCCATAAGGAGAAGTACCCAGCTGGCAGCTTGGAGTTTGCAGAGGTCCAAGATGCCTATAACGCATGGCTCGAGACCGAGGACGACGCACCGGGAGCAAGATTCGCTGATTCCTGTGCCAATTCAGGGTTGCCCGATGACTGGATAATATAGTCGGGTAGTTCATCCCCACGGCAATCGAAGGCGGTTCACTCGGCAGTTCGAAAGGCGCTTCATTCGGCACTTCAAGAGGTGGATCAGAAGGCACATCAAAAGGTGCTACCGGAGGCGGTGGACTCGGCTCCCCCGCTTGCCCGGCATCTCCGCAGGTCACACCCCGGCAAGGTTGCCTGCCCGCGCGCCGACATCTCTCTCTACGGCCCCCGCGTCCTCCGCCTCCCCTTCGACCGTCCGACGGCACCGGCCTGGCGGGCCGGGGCGCCCGTGGCCGTTTTCGGTCAGACTGCTGCGGCCCTCTGCACAGTCAGACACATTGGCCACACGCCGAGTGAAGGAGGCCGCTGTGGCAATAGAGACCTGCCCCGTTTGTCAGCGTTCGAAGGAGTCCGGGTCACAGTGCGGGTACTGCCTCGGGCGGAAACTGGGTGATGCGTACTGGGAAGCGCAGGCGGGCGGTGGCCAGTCACCCCGTGGTGGTAGCGGTGGATGCGCCCTCATCCTGCTCGCTACCGCTGTGTTTCCATTCGCTCTCGACATGGTGGGCGTCCTGGTGCAGGGGTGATCTCACACGCCCGCTATCCCCGGCCCGCTGGCACCGGCCGGGCAGGCGCGGTCGGCCACGTGCTCCTGGCACCCGCCCGGCCGGGGGCTCGCGTTGGCCTGTTAGCAGCTGGCGAGTCGGTCGAACCTGCCGGGATAGCTCCAGGTCCAGTCCTTGTACGACTTGGCGGGGTACGTGACACACGCGAGATCGGGCTTGAAAGCCAGGATGACCTTGACGCGCACGCTGTAGGAGCAGGTGTTGCGCACGGTCAGCTCGTCAGTCCCCCCGTCGTCGTAGAGGGCGGTGGTGACGCAACCGGGGACCGCTGCGGCGGCCTGCGGTGCCGTCTCTGCGGCGGCGGGGGCGGCCAACGCCAAGACCCCGGCCGCTGCCAATGCGCTGGCGATCGCTGCCGTCTTCGTCGTCTTCTTGAGCATGCCTACGCCTTCCGTGTCGGTGGTGTGGAGGACGCGGCAGACACTAGGTGGCGGTGGGGATGACGCCCAGAAGGATGACCGCAGACGGTCAGCATCCGGCTGCGGTCCGCGTCTTCCCGTCCGCCCCGCCGGCGCGGCGCAGGTCGCCGAGCAGGGTGATGAGGTCGGCCAGGGAGCGGGCCAGGCGGTCCAGGGAGGGCCCGACGAGGGTGTCGCCGGGAGGCAGGCGGTGAGGTTGGGGCGGTCGGCGTCGCGGCCGCTGGCCTTGTCGGCGAAGACGCGGGAGCACCCGGCGGCCTTCAGAGCGGCGAGTTGGCGGTCGAGCTTCTGTCCCTGGGTGGAGACCCGGGCATAACCGATGAGCGCCCCGCCGGCGGCGGCGGGCGCGGGGGCGAGGGGGTCCTCGGGCGGGGTGAGTGCGGCGTCCATCCGGCGAGCGCAGGAGAAACGGTGCCGTCCGGGTTGTCGGACACCCGGGGTTTTCAACACGTTTTCCCGACACGCTGCCGAGTGGTTCGGCGCCCCCGCGATGCCCGTCTCCGAAGCCGTCTGCACGAGCGTCCGAAGTCTTATGCACGGAGGTTCAACCCGAGCCTGCGACCGAAGCATTACCGCTGTCTGACCTGCTGTGGACCGACCGGGCTCGGCGGGTTTTGATGTCGCGGTAGCAGTACGCCGCGACGGTCAGGACACTCCCCACGTAGATGGGCAGCGGCCCGCCCCAGGTGTAGTAGGAGCCGCTGGCAGCGATGGTTGACCTTGGCTCCTGCATCCAGAACACGACATCCACCACGAGGCCCACGGCGAAGACCGCCACGACCGCGTACCCCGTCCCGCGCATCAGTCCTCTGGAGCGCGGGGTGAGCGCTGCCGTGAACACCCAGATGACCGCCACGATGATGAGGAAAACGAGGAAGTTCACCCGGCCCATATTCAAGCCGCCCACCGGGCCCCGGCTCACATCCAAGGCGAACCAGTAATCGACCAACGAGTTGAAGAACAAGCACAAGAACACCGGGGGGCCGAACCGTTCCAGTGTTGCGCGGACCGTGTTCATCGGCGGGCCGTGGAGGTGTGCCGGGGTACTCGTCGATGCCGTCTGCGGCTGCGGAGGGGCGCTGCTCCCCCCGGAGGTGGAGACTGCGGTCGGGAGTGGAGTCGTGACCGGCATGGTGGGAGGTGGGGTGGACACATCTGTTGACAGTGCGGGCTGAGGTGCGCGGTCAAGTTGGCGCAGGGCCTGGGCGAGGTCGGCGGCGTTCGGGTACCGCTGGGCGGGCTCCTTGCGCAGCAGGATCAGCACGAGGTCGTCCCAGACGGAGGGGATGCCCTTCCTCACCGAACTCGGCAAGGGAGGTTGCTGAGTGAGGTGAGCCGAGAGGTAGCCCATGGCATCGGAGGCCTGGAACGGCGGCCGGCCCGTGATCAGCTCGAAGAGAAGGCACCCCAGGGCGTAGAGGTCGCTGCGCGGTTCGGGAAAGCCGCGCGCCTGTTCAGGGGCCATGTACGGAAGCGTGCCCACGATGAAGCCGGTCTGGGTCAAGCGGTCCGCGGCCGCATAGGGGTCGGCTGCTCTCGCAACTCCGAAGTCGAGGACTTTCACCATGCCGGACGGTGTGATGAGGATGTTCGACGGCTTGATGTCCCGGTGTATGACCCCTGCTTTGTGCGCGTCGTCGAGCGCCTCGCAAATCTGCGTGCCCCACCGGGCCGCATCCAACAAAGCGACGGCGCCTCGGCTCAGTACCTTGTCCAGGCCTTCACCGCGGACCCTTTCCATCACCAGGAACGGGACTCTGCGGTCTTTCGTGCCGGTCTCGCCGAGGTCGTGGATGGTCACGATGTTGGGGTGCTGCAGCTGAGCGGTGATCCGTGCTTCGCGCAGGAACCTGGCGCGTGACTCGTCGCTGTGGCTTCCGTCACCAGCGAGCCGGGAGATCAGCTTGACGGCGACGGGACGCCCCAGCGTCTCGTCCTGTGCCTCCCATACCTGCCCCATGCCGCCTTCGCCGAGCTCTCGCACCAGCCGGTATCGGCCCTCGAGAAGTTGGTCTCTCACTGCTATGCATCCCCCATCGGCATGTTGGCGGGGGCCGCCTCTGCGAGGTAGCGGTGAAGGGAGGTCTTGGGGATCCCGGTCTTGGCCGCGATCTGCCCGAGGCTGGCGCCCTGGCCCTTGAGGAGCCGCGCGTACTCGATCGTGTCGTCGGCGTGGGCCACGGGACGGCCGATACGGCGGCCTGCCGCCTCCGCCACGGCGCGGGCGTGGGCGGCCCGTTCAGCGGTGAAGGTGCGCTCCATCTCGGCGAACAGCGCCAGCAGCAGGAAGGCGATGCGGCCCATCCCCTCGGCAGCGGTGTCGATCGGCAGCGGGTCGGCCAGCGAGCGCACCCCGATGCCCTGCTCACCCAGATCGTGGACCAGGTTGAGGACTTCGCGCATGTTCCGGCCGAGCCGGTCCAGGGTCTGCACGACGACGGTGTCACCGGGGCGGGCGTAGGCGAGCAGGGCGGCCAGGCCGGGCCGGTCGACCGTGGCACCGCTCTTCTTGTCCACGTAGATCCGGTCATCGCCGATGCCCGCTTGGGCCAGGGCGGCGAGCTGGCGCTCCAGGTGCTGTTTGGTGGTGGAGACCCGGGCGTACCCGAGGTCGACCCCGGTGGCGGGGTGGTCGTGGGTTCCCATCGCCGAACCGTACCGCAAGTCGATTCCGTACGGGCCTTTCGGAACACTTAATGTGGGACGACTTGTGGAACGGTCGGCGAGAGGATCTGCCCAGGATGCGTCCGACGGGGCTCGTATCACCTGAGCCGTTCCACTTCCAAGGATGTGGAACGCTTCTCACGTCAGGTCCTCGCGGCCGAGTTCCCGGGCGCCGGGCAGGAACTCGGCGGGGACCCCGGCGCCGAACAGGAAGGCGCGCTCTTCCTCGAACCGGTCGAGGGTGCGGCAGTGAACCCGCACGCGCGGCGGATCTCCCAGGCGTGCTCCAGGCGCGTCTTCTCCCGGGTGGCGTAGTCGGCCAGGCAGCCGGGTCGGCGATCCCGAGCTGCTCGGCTAGGTGGACGACGGCGTTCTCGGGGACCTCGCCCAGGTCAGTGGTAAAAATACCCAGCGCGCGGGCCGTGCACAGCTGTACGGCGAAGCCCAGGCGGTTGGCGTCGCGCCGCTTGGGCGCAAGATCGAGACTGACTCCAAGGCGTTGGCCGACATATGTAGAGTCGTTGCCGAAGCCGTAAAGACTGACTTTCGCGCGAACCACACGCGCGAACTTCATGGACACATTAGCGACAACAAAGGCACCCTCACCACCATCACCATATGCGACAGCTCGCATTTCATAGTCGAAGATGAGGACCGCATTCTGGACGGGAGGTTCACTGCTCTCGGGAAGGTCACCCCTGAAATGGAGGAGGACGTGCCGATCCTGGCGCGCAACAAGCTTCTCCGCCGGATCAATACCGAACTAATAGACAAGTTGCTGCGGGACCCCAAGTCCAAGGCGGCCGAGAATAACGAAATCGAACTTATGGACGATATTGTCGACGACGCGGTGGACAACGCACTGGACTCGTGCATCGGCGGCGCATCCTTCAAGGTGATCCCAATCGCCATTTATACGTGACGGCCCAACCCTGGTATAACACGGCTTCGTCCAAGTCTGGACACCTCACCCCCCGCGCACGTCGACCCCTGTTCCGGCAGCGAACGCCAGCTCCTCCTGGGTCATCCCGCGCCACGCACGCAGGCGGGCGAGGCGTTCTCCGATGTGCGGTGGCGAAGCCATGGTCACCTCAGCCGGGGGAGCGCGGCGCGGCGATGCCGCGGGGGCGTCAGCGGGGCGGAGCGCCTTCCGCTCTACCGCGGTTGTGCCCCGCGATTGCGGTCACCACCCGTGGACGGAGAACGTGTCGCCGGACTGGACCCGTCTGATGATGTCGGCGATATAGGGGATCACCGTGAGGGGCAGCGCACGGGGGTCGACCCAATGCAGGCCGGCGCACAGCTCCGGTTCGGCGTTGATCGGTTCGCCTTCCCATTGCGACGCGGTGAAGAAGAAGCCGATGCGGGTGGCACCCTGGGCGTTGCGGTGGTGCGCGACGTGCGCGCAGGCCAAGTCGTCCGTGCGGAGCTTGACCCCGACCTCCTCGGCAGCCTCCCGCACCGCCCCCTGCACGACGGATTCGCCGACTTCCAGGTGCCCTCCGGGGATGCCGAGGGCGCCGTCGGCGAACCCGGTGTTGGCGCGTTCCATCAGCAGGATGCGCCCCGCGTCGTTGCGCAGCAGGACGCACACATCCACGACCGTACCGATGCGCTCGACCACGGCCTCAGAATAGTTGCGATCCCTCCAGGGATGATCGGCGACGCCGGTCGGCGGGGTGACCGCGAACTGGCCGTTGCGATCTCTCTAGGGATGATCAGCGACCCGTGCCGCCCGCCGCGCCGCCTACCTGATCACGAGGTTGCGATCCCTCTAGGGATGATCGGCGACCGATACCCCTGGCTGGGTGCGCCGGGCGTGGTAGCTGCGTTGCGATCCCTCTAGGGATGATCAGCGACTCGGGAGCTGCTGCGGTCGGTGGTCGAGCGGATGTTGCGATCCCTCTAGGGATGATCGGCGACGACTACGTGATGCACCTGCCCGTCGGCCACCTGCGGTTGCGATCCCTCTAGGGATAATCAGCGGCCCCCCGGCGCTTCCGCAGACGCGCCACCCGCTGACGTTGCGATCCCTTCAGGGATGATCAGCGGCCTGGGCGACGTGGGTGACGGCGATGCGGGCGGCCGCGTTGCGATCCCTCTAGGGATGATCGGCGACCCGCTGCGGATCTGTGCCGGAAGCTGGGCTATCAGTTGCAATCCCTCTAGGGATGATCGGCGACGCGGGCCTGGCCGCCAACGCGGCGACGCACTGGTGGGCGTTGCAATCCCTCTAGGGATGATCGGCGCCATGTTCGCATGGGAGCCGCCGTGTACACCCCCGCGTTTCGATCCCTTTAGGGGTGATCGGTGGCGCGAGGTGCTCATGATGCAGGTCTGCGGATACACATTGCGATCCCTCTAGGGGTGATCGGTGGCGCCGACGATCGTCGCCGCCGAGGTCCGCCGCGAACTGTTGCGATCCCTCTGGGGATGATCAGCGGCTGGCGGGGCGGGCGGTGCGTGGCGAGCGCGGCGGCGTTGCGATCCCTCTAGGGATGATCATCGGCACGGCCCACCACCAGGAAGGGCCCCATGAACAAGACGTTGCGATCCCTCTAGGGATGATCAGCGGCCCCACGTGCCCTCGTTGGTGATCCCGGCCGTTAGGTTGCGATCCCTCTAAGGATGATCAGCGGCCGGCGGGCGGTGCCGCGCGAGACGCCGTAGGTCTGCAGTTGCGATCCCTCTAGGGATGATCAGCGGGGCAGCCAGTGGTGGGTCTCGTTGCGGACCACGAACGTGTTGCGATCCCTCTAGGGATGATCAGCGGGGCCGAGGGTAAAGGCCCAGGTCAGTGGCTGATGGGACGGGCTGTTCTGAGGGTGTTTTGCAGCGGACCGGCGGTTGTGCTGTGATGCAGGTCAGAGGGTTGCCGGGGAGGGTGGGCGGCAAGGGCGGGGCTCCGATTGCTTCGGTGTGGGGGCGGGATCTATGTCGGCGGCTTCGGGCATGCGGTGGTGTGGGGGAGACACTAGTCGGGGGCGGCCACGGTTTTGGGATGAATGCTGGGAAGGCGGGTGGGGTGGGGCTTTGGGTCCGTCTCAGTTTCCGTCTCAGTTGGGTGTCTGCGGCATCCGGGTGAGGGCGGTGCGGCGCGTCTCAGTTTGCGTCTCGTTCTGGGGCGTGCACACGGGTTCACCTGGGGATATGCACCCAGGCGGTGGTCGTTGGCGGACGGCGGTGTACGGGGCGGAACCCGCTACTCCAGAATT
>NZ_BCRK01000037.1 GCF_001552555.1 Nocardiopsis trehalosi NBRC 14201
CGACCTCCGGTGCCCGGCCCCGCTGACGGTGCCGGGCGAGGGGCGCCGCCGGCAGGCGGGGCGGCGCCGGGGGGTGGGGGCGCGGAGGTGGGCGTCCGTGCTCCGGGGTGGGCCGGGGCGGGGCGGGGTGCGGAACAATGACCTCGTGCGAATCGCTGAAAAGCTCCTCCAGGACCCCTCTCCCGGCCGGCGGCGCGAGGTGGTGATCCTCGGGTCCACCGGGTCGATCGGCACCCAGGCCATCGAGGTCGTCACCGCCGCCCCCGACCGGTTCCGCGTCACCGCGCTGGCCGCCGGCGGCGGGCGCCCCGCTCTGCTGGCCGACCAGGCGTGCGCCCTGGGCGTCGAGGCCGTCGCCGTCGCCGACCCGGGCGCGGCGCCCGAGGTCGCGCGCCTGCTGCGCGAGCGCGGCAGCGCCGCGAAGGTCCTCGCCGGCGCCGAAGGGGTGGCCGAGGCGGCCACCTGGCCGTGCGACGTCGTGCTGAACGGCATCACCGGCGCCCTCGGCCTGGAGTCGACGCTGGCGGCCCTGCGCGCCGGCCGGCTGCTGGCACTCGCCAACAAGGAGTCGCTGATCATCGGCGGCCCGCTGGTGCGCGCGGCCGCCCAGCCCGGCCAGATCGTGCCCGTCGACTCCGAGCACTTCGCGCTCGCCCAGTGCTTCCCGCGCGTCCCCGCCGCCGAGCTGGCGAGCCTGGCGCAGGGCCAGGTCGACGCCCGCCTCGGCGAGGTGAGCCGGCTGGTCATCACCGCGAGCGGGGGCCCGTTCCGGGGTCGGTCGCGCGCCGACCTCGGCGGGGTCACGCCCGGCGACGCGCTGGCGCACCCGACGTGGAGCATGGGCCCCGTCATCACGGTGAACTCGGCGACGCTGGTCAACAAGGGCCTGGAGGTCATCGAGGCGCACCTGCTGTTCGACGTCCCGTTCGACCGCATCCAGGTCGTGGTGCACCCCCAGTCGGTGGTCCACTCGATGGTGGAGTTCACCGACGGCTCCACCCTCGCGCAGGCCAGCCCGCCGAGCATGCGCATCCCGATCGCCTACGGCATCGGCTGGCCGCACCGGGTCGGCGGGGCCGCCCCCGCCATCGACTGGACCCGGGCCCACACCTGGACCTTCGAACCGCTCGACGACGAGGCGTTCCCCGCGGTGCGGCTGGCGTGCGAGGTCGGTGCCGCGGGCGGTACGGCGCCCGCCGTGTACAACGCGGCGAACGAGGAGGCGGTGGCGGCCTTCCTTGGGGAAAGGCTGGCATTTCCCGCGATCGTGGACACGGTGGCGCGGGTAGTCTCGGAGCAGCAGCGGGCGGACACCGGCTCCGCGCTGTCGTTGGCCGAGGTGTACGCGGCGGACGAGTGGGCCCGCAACCGTGCCCGGGAGCTCATCGCCCGGTCCGCTTGAGGAGAGGTACATGGTCGCGTTATTGACCGCGCTCGGGATCGTCCTGTTCTTCGTGGGGCTGCTGCTGTCCCTCGCCTGGCACGAGCTGGGCCACCTCGCCACCGCCAAGATGTTCGGCATCCGCTGCACCCAGTTCATGGTGGGCTTCGGCCGCACCCTGTGGTCGACCCGCAAGGGCGACACCGAGTACGGCGTCAAGCTGGTCCCGCTGGGCGGTTTCGTGCGTATGGCCGGGATGATCCCCCCGTCCAACCGGGAGCCCGACACCTCGGGCAAGCCGATGTCGCGGTGGCGGGCCATGATCGAGGACGCCCGCGAGGCCTCCCAGGTCGAGCTGGAGCCGGGCGACGAGGACCGCCAGTTCTACCAGCGGGCGCCGTGGAAGCGGATCATCGTCATGGCGGCCGGCCCCGTCATGAACCTCATCCTGGCGGTCGTCCTCTTCACCGTCATGCTGATGGGCGTCGGCGTCCCGCAGAACACCACGACCATCGACACGGTCGCCCAGTGCGCGCTGCCCGCCGACTCCACCGCCCGGGCCTGCCCGGAGGACGCCCCGCCCACCCCGGCGGCCGACGCCGGGCTGCGTCCGGGCGACGTCATCCTGGCGGTGGGCGACCGCGCCACCCCGACGTGGGAGGAGGCCAACGCCGCCATCCGCGAGTCCACCGGCCCCACCGAGCTCACGATCGAGCGCGGCGGCGAGACCATCACCACCACCGCCGACATGATCGAGAACCAGGTGGTGGCCCGCGACGCCAACGGCGAGATCCAGTACCGCATGGGCCCCGACGGCGAGCCGCTGACCGACGAGCAGGGCTACCAGATCCCCGACACGGTGACCGCCGGCTTCCTCGGCATCACGTTCGCCCAGGAGCGCAGCCCGCTCGGGGTGGCCGACACCGCCGCGTTCATGGGCGACGCCGTGGTGGGCGTCGGCGAGGCGCTGGTGGCGCTGCCGTCGAAGGTCGACGACGTGTTCCGCGCGGCGTTCATGGGCGAGGAGCGCTCCATCGACTCCCCGGTGGGCATCGTGGGCGCGTCGCGCATCGGCGGCGAGGTGCTGGCCCAGCCCATCCCGGTGACCGACCGGGTGGTGTTCCTGGTCAACATGCTGGCGGGCGTCAACCTGTTCCTGTTCGCGTTCAACATGCTGCCGATCCTGCCGCTCGACGGCGGGCACATCCTGGGCGCGCTGTGGGAGTCGCTGCGCCGGAACGTGGCGCGGCTGTTCCGCCGCCCCGACCCGGGCCCGTTCGACGTGGCCCAGCTGATGCCGGTGGCCTACATCGTGGTGGTCTGCTTCGTGATGTTCAGCGTGATGCTGCTCATCGCGGACGTGTTCAACCCGGTGCGCCTGGTCCAGTGACGCTCGGGGGGCGGGGCGCGGTCGGCGCCCCGCCCGCCGATCTTCGCTGTTCGCGGTGGTCCGTCCCGGTCCGCCCGCTCCTGGGGCGTGGGGCAAAGCGGGGTACAAGGGAAAGCGGCGTCACTTACCGTTTTCCTGATCAGGGCGTAACGCCCTGCTCAATACGGGTAGCCTTGGCGACGAGATACCAGTGCCGGGCCTCCACCCGGACTCCTCTCCGCGCGGCGCCCCTTCGTGTCCGGCGCCCGCCGTTCCGACTCCAGACGACGCCGCCGGCGAGTCCCGGTGGCCGACGAGGTGAAATCGCGTGACCGTCGATCTCGGTATCCCTGTCGCCCGCCCGCGCCCGCTGGCCACCCGGCGCCGGTCGCGGCAGATCATGGTCGGCAACGTCCCCGTGGGCGGCGACGCGCCCGTCTCGGTGCAGTCGATGACGACCACCCTGACCTCCGACATCAACGCCACCCTCCAGCAGATCGCCGAGCTCACCGCGAGCGGCTGCCAGATCGTGCGCGTGGCCGTGCCCAGCGCCGACGACGCCGAGGCGCTGCCCATCATCGCGAAGAAGTCGCAGATCCCGGTCATCGCCGACATCCATTTCCAGCCGAAGTACGTGTTCGCGGCCATCGACGCCGGGTGCGCGGCGGTGCGGGTGAACCCGGGCAACATCCGCAAGTTCGACGACAAGGTCGGCGAGATCGCCAAGGCCGCGAGCGACGCCGGGACCCCCATCCGCATCGGCGTGAACGCGGGCTCGCTCGACAAGCGCCTGCTGGAGAAGTACGGCAAGGCCACCCCCGAGGCGCTGGTGGAGTCCGCGCTGTGGGAGTGCTCGCTGTTCGAGGAGCACGGGTTCCGCGACATCAAGATCTCGGTCAAGCACAACGACCCGGTCGTCATGATCAACGCCTACCGGCAGCTCGCCGAGCAGTGCGACTACCCGCTGCACCTGGGCGTCACCGAGGCCGGCCCGGCGTTCCAGGGCACCATCAAGTCCGCTGTGGCGTTCGGGGCGCTGCTGGCCGAGGGCATCGGCGACACCATCCGCGTGTCGCTGTCGGCGCCGCCGGCCGAGGAGGTCAAGGTCGGCACGCAGATCCTGGAGTCCCTGGGGCTGCGGGAGCGCGGCCTGGAGATCGTCTCCTGCCCGAGCTGCGGCCGGGCGCAGGTCGACGTGTACACGCTGGCCGACGAGGTGACGGCCGGCCTGGAGGGCATGGACGTCCCGCTGCGGGTGGCCGTCATGGGCTGCGTCGTCAACGGCCCGGGTGAGGCCCGCGAGGCCGACCTGGGGGTGGCGTCGGGCAACGGCAAGGGCCAGATCTTCGTCAAGGGCGAGGTCATCAAGACGGTGCCCGAGTCCAAGATCGTGGAGACCCTGATCGAGGAGGCCATGCGCATCGCCGAGCGGATGAAGGACGAGGGCGCCGCCTCGGGCGAGCCCTCGGTCTCCGTCGCGGGTTAGTACGGCCGGGCGGGGCGCCGGTCGCCGCCCCGCCCGCCGGTTCAGCAGCCGGTGCTGCTGGTGATGGTCGTGTTGCCGTAGTAGCGGATGCTCACGCCGTTGAGGACGACGCGCACCGGGGTGTTGTTGGTGCGCTGCTCGTAGTGCAGGTGCGGGCCGGTCGAACCGCCCGTGCTGCCCACCCGGCCGATGACCGTGCCGGTGCTCACCGACTGGCCCACCGACACGTTGAACGAGTTCAAGTGGGCGTAGAGCGTCGTGATCCCCTGCCCGTGGCTGATGATCACGTACTTGCCGTAGCTGGTGTTGCCGAGGTCGCGCACCGTCGTGACGGTGCCGGAGGCGCTGGAGCGCACCCGCTGGTTGAGCGCGTTGCTGCGCTGGAAGTCGACCGAGAGCAGCGGGTTGTGGTTGGTGCGGGTGTTGGCGTTCCACACCTGGCCGCAGTCGAACGGGGTGCGCAGGTTGATCGCCGCCAGGGCCTGCCGGTCGGCGCCGGCGGTGGTGTTCAGGGTGACCGTGAGCAGGGCCGCGGAGGCAAGGACGACGCAGAGTCGGCGTGCCGCGGACCGGATTGTGGAAAGGCGCATCTGGCCTTCCTCCTCGCGTAGCGGGGCGGGGGCGATCACGATAGGCACGTCCACCGACGGCCGTGAAGACCCCACTACGCTGGGTGGCGGCGCCGCGGACCGCGTCGGCGGGGCGGCGCCGCGGCGGCTTCCTGCGACGAAGGTTTCCTACGACCACGTTCGGTTTTCGTGAAATTCACTTTCGCGGCCGCGTGTCGTGACGCACGGTCACGGCGGCTGTAGCCCCGCTGTGCGCCCGCGTGGGCTGTGACCTCACGCACAGTCACCGGGGGTTCGTTGCGCGGATGGGCAACGTTCACCGGGTTTCCGCGTTCCGGCCGCAACGGATCGCGGTTCGGGCGCCCTCGCGGCGCGGTTACGGTGGCGAGGGCGCGGAAACCGGTCGTCCCGCCCTTCGAGTGGACGAAGGGGGACGAACCACCGCGCGCCACGTACTCAGGAGAGGCAGTCCAGTGGACCGAGACCCGGCCGTCGCGCCCGCCCCCGGCACCCCCCGCCCCGCCCCCGGTGGCCTGGCCGCCCGCCTCACCCGGCGCAAGCCGGTGGAGGAGCTGGTGGACGAGACCGGCCACGGCGAGGGCGGCAGCCTGCGGCGGTCCATGGGGCTCGCCCAACTCACCATGATCAGCATCGGCGCCACCCTGGGCACCGGCATCTTCGTGGTCCTGGGCGAGGCGGTCCCGCTGGCCGGCCCCGCCGTGGTCCTCGCGTTCGTCGTCGCGGGCGTCACCGCCCTGCTCTCCGCGCTGGCCTACGCCGAACTGGCCGGGATGATCCCCGCCTCCGGGTCGGCCTACTCCTACGCCTACGCCACCATGGGCGAACTCGTGGCGTGGGTGTGCGGGTGGTGCCTGATGCTCACCTACGGCGTCTCCGTCGCCGCCGTTGCCGTCGGCTGGGGCGAGTACATCGACGAGCTGCTGCGCCTGACCACCGGGACGGCGCTGCCCGCCGCGCTCACCCAGCCGCCCGGGGCCGACGGCGGACTCGTCAACCTGCCCGCCGCCGTCGTCGTGGTCCTGGCCATGGCCGCGCTCCTGGGCGGCGTGCGCGAGAGCGCCGCCCTCAACACCGTCATGGTCGCGGTCAAGATCGGCGTGCTCGTCATGTTCGTGGCCATCGCCGCGACCGCCGTGCGCGACGGCAACTTCACCCCGTTCCTGCCGCTGGGCACGGCCGGGGTCAGCGCCGCCGGCGCCACCCTGTTCTTCTCCTACATCGGGTTCGACGCCGCCTCCACCGCCGGCGAGGAGGCCCGCGACCCGCAGCGCGACCTGCCGCGCGCCATCCTGCTGTCCATGGTGGTGGTGACCGCCCTGTACTGCCTGGTGGCGTTCGTCGCCGTCGGCGCGCTGCCGTGGACCGAGTTCGCCGACTCCGAGGCCACGCTCGCGCACATCCTCACCGTGGTCACCGGCACCCCGGTGTGGTCGGTGGTGTTCGCCGCGGGCGCGGTGGTGGCGATCGCCAGCGTGGTCCTGGTCGTCCTCTACGGCCAGACCCGCATCCTGTTCGCGATGTCGCGCGACGGCCTCATCCCGCGCGTCTTCTCCCGGGTCGACCGCCGGGGCATCCCGCGCGCCAACACCGTCATCCTCACCGCCGCCGTCGCCCTGCTCGCCGCGCTGGTGCCGCTGGGCCACCTCGCCGACGCCACCAGCATCGGCACCCTGTTCGCGTTCGCCCTGGTCAACGTGGCGGTCCTGGTGCTCCGCCGGACCCGCCCCGACCTGCGGCGGCGGTTCCGGGTGCCGCTGTCGCCGGTCACCCCGCTGCTGGGTGTGGCGTCGTGCGGCTACCTGATGCTGAGCATGGGCGCCGCCACCTGGATCACCTTCGCCGTGTGGCTGGCGGTCGGCCTCGCGGTCTACCTCGGCTACGGGCTGCGGCGCTCGCGCCTGGCCGCCCCCGCCGAACGGGCCCCCACGGACTGAGTCCCCGTCGACCGAGCCCCGCTACGCGGGCCCGGACCCGTCCGGCGGCGCGTCGGCGGCCCGCGCCGGCATGGGCTGGTCGACCAGCCGCGACAGCACGAGCGTGCTCTTGGTGCGCACCACGAACGGCTCGGCGCAGATGCGCTCGATGGTCTCCTCCAGGTGGTGCATGTCGCGGGCGCGCACCTGCACCATGGCGTCGGCCTCGCCGGTGACCGTGCAGGCCGAGGTGACCTCGGCGTAGCGGGCCATCCCAGCGCGGATCTCGGCGGGGGAGGTGCGCGGCCGGCAGTACACCTCGATGTAGGCCTCGGTGGTCCAGCCGATTGCGGCGGGTTCGAGGACCACGGTGAAGCCGCGCACCGCGCCGGACTCGACCAGCCGGTCCAGGCGGCGCTTCACGGCCGACGCCGACAGCCCGACCGCCGCCCCGATGTCGGCGAAGCTGGTGCGGGCGTCCGCGCCGAGAATGGCCACGATCCGCTCGTCGACGCGGTCCAACCGCACGGGTGCTCTCCTCGGGTCGCGGGCCGGCTGCGACGTCGATGCTATCCGCCCGCCGCCGCCCCCGCCCGGCGCGCCGCCACCGCGTCCCCGTCGACCACTCCCCGTGTCGGCCGTGTCGCTTCCGTGCCGGAGTGCTGGTCGCGGGGGACAATGCCGGTGACCCACGACCGATCGGGAGGCTGGATGCGACGCGCGTGTGCGGCGGCGGGGGCGGTGGTCCTGGCGGCGGCGCTGGCCGCGGCGCCCCCGGCGGCGGCCGAGGAGCGGCAAGAGGTGGCCTGGGCCGACTGCCCCGACCTGGAGCCCTACGAGGACGCGGCGCCGGAGTGCGCGTCGGTCGAGGCGCCGCTCGACCACGCCCGCCCCGACGGGCGGACCGTGCGGATCGCCCTCGCCCGGGTCCCGGCGCGCGGCACCGCCGAGGGCACCCTGCTGGTGAACCCGGGCGGCCCCGGCAACGCCGGCCGCGCCTGGGCCGCGCGCACCGCCGCCCGGCTCCCCGACGACCTGCGCGACCGCTACGACGTCATCGGGTTCGACCCGCGCGGCACCGGCGCGAGCACTCCCGGCGCCGCCTGCGACCCCGACCACTTCGCCCCGGTGCGCCCCGACAGCGTGCCGCGCTCGCGCGCCGACGAGGCGGAGCTGGTCGACCGCGCCGCCGACTACGCGGCGGCCTGCGGCGAGCGCAACGGCGAACTCCTCGACCACCTGACCACGGTCGACTCCGCCCGCGACATCGAGGCCGTGCGCGCCGCCCTGGGCGTCGAGCGGATCGACTTCCTCGGCTACTCCTACGGCACCTACCTCGGCGCGGTCTACGCCACGCTCCACCCCGACCGGGTGCGCCGCCTGGTGCTCGACAGCATCGTCCACCCCGGCCGCCCGTGGTGGGAGGGCAACCTGGAGCAGAGCCGGTCGATCGACGCCGCCGCCCGCCGGTTCTTCGCCTGGACCGCCCGGCACGACGGCGTGTACCGGCTGGGCGCCACGGCCGACGAGGTCGCCCGCTCCTACGCCCGCGCCCGCCACGGGCTGCGCGACGCGCCCGCCGACGGCACCGTGGGCCCCACCGAGTTCGAGTCGGTGTACGCCCTCGCCGCCTACACGTCGGCCATCTGGCCGGAGCTGGCCGCGGCGCTGTCGGACCACCTGGTCGACGGCGACCCCGCCGCGCTGGTGGCGGCGTACGAGCTGCGCGGCGAGTCGGCCGAGTCCGACCCCGGCCGCGCGGTCTACCTGGGGGTGCAGTGCACCGACGCCCGGTGGCCGCGCGCCTGGCCGACCTGGCACCGGGCGGGGGAGCGGTTGCACGCCGAGGCCCCGTTCATCGCCTGGCACAACATCTGGTTCAACGCGCCGTGCGCGTTCTGGCCGTCCGCCGGCGGGCGCTGGTTCGAGGTCGACGGGTCGGCGGTCGCCGACGCGCTGTTCGTGCAGGCCGAGCACGACGGGGCCACCCCCGCCGAGGGCGCGTACGCGCTGCGCGAGCGCTTCCCGAACGCGCGCCTGGTCGTGGAGGAGGGCGGCCTGCGGCACGGCGTGACGCTGCTGGGCAACGCCTGCGTCGACACCGCGGTGGCCGACTACCTGCGCGACGGCACGCTGCCCGGGGCCGGGGGCGGCCCCCGGGGCGCCGACCACGGCTGCCCGGCCGGACCGCCGCCCGAGCCGGCCGGGGAGCGCGAGCCCGCGCGCGCCCCCGTGCCGCTGCCGCCGGGGCTCGGCGGGTGACCGGCCCGGGCGGGGCGCGGCGTGCGCGCCGCCGGAGAGCGGATAATGGGAGCGCGCGGTCGATTAGTCTTGAATGGCGTTGATCATGACTGCTCACGCACCGGACCGCCCCCCGCGGCCGGTACGCGCGGGCGGTCGGCCGCGCTCCTTCGGGCTCCGAGGCGGATGAGGTGATGCGGGTGCTGCGGACCTCCTCGCTGCGCGTGCTGGACGACCGCGACCGCGACGCCGTGCACGCCCTGCTCGACGCCGACCCCGTGGGCAACGTCTTCGTCAGCTCGCGGCTGCGGGCGGCCGGGCTCGACCCGGCGCGGCTGGGCGCCGAGGTGTGGGGCTACAGCGAGCGCGGCACGCTGGCGGCGCTGTGCTACTCGGGCGCCAACCTGGTGCCGGTCAACGCGGGCCCGGCGGCGCTGCGCCACTTCGCCGACCACGCCCGCTGGCAGGGGCGCCGGTGCTCGTCGATCGTGGGCCCGGTCGACGCGGTCGCCGACCTGTGGGCACGGCTCGGCCCGTTCTGGGGGCCGGCGCGGGCCATCCGCTCCCGCCAGCCGGTGCTGGAGCTGGTGGAGCCGCCCGAGGTCGAGCCCGACCCGCTGGTGCGCCGGGTGCGCGTGAACGAGGTCGGCACCCTGCTGCCCGCGTGCGTGGCCATGTTCACCGAGGAGGTCGGGGTGCCGCCCGACTCCGGCGACGGCGGCGCGCTGTACCGGGCGCGGGTCGAGGAGCTGGTGCGCACCGGGCGGGCGTTCGCCCGCATCGAGGACGGCCGGGTGGTGTTCAAGGCCGAGATCGGGGCGGTCACCCCGTTCGCCTGCCAGGTGCAGGGCGTGTGGGTGCACCCCGACCTGCGGGGGCGCGGGCACTCGGTGGCGGGCATGGCGGCGGTGGTGCGGGCGGCGCTGGCCGAGATCGCCCCGCGCGTGACCCTCTACGTCAACGACTACAACACCGCGGCCCGCGCCGCCTACCGGAGGGTGGGGTTCCGCGAGGTCGGCGCGGTGCGGTCGGTGCTGTTCTGAACCCGGCGGGCCGGGTCACGAGGCGAACGGCACCCGGGTCAGGTAGTGCAGGGTGGCGTCGATGTCGGCGAGGTCCTTGGCCCGGCCCAGGCGGCGCTTCCAGCGCAGCACCCGGTCGAGCGGGGCGAACGGCAGGCCGCGGTAGAACTCGGCGCTGTCGATGAACTCGTCGACGTCCCACATCGAGGGGAACCAGCCGTTGAGGACCTCCAGCCGGCCGCCGAGGAGGAGGATCCGCTGCACGTCCTCCCAAGGGGCGTCCTGCACCGGCCCCATGGTGCGGACGTGCTCCCACGCGGCGCGGCGGGTGACGATGTCGAGGTCGGAGATCTCGGTACGGATGCCGTGCGCCAGCAGCGGGCCGCTGCCGGCGATGACGTAGTCGCCGGCGGGGAGTTCGAGCTGGCGCAGCGCCACGAAATACGGGTGCTGGTGAATGGTGATCTGCTGGGTCAATTCAATGCCTCTTCTCCCAGGGCGACGCGGACGACGGCCGCCGCCAGAAGCGCCACCCCGATACTGCTCATCGTCCCGATGAGGAAGTACTCGGCGAATCTCTTCTGATTGGCCTGGAGTTCCGGGAAACGGGCCAGTGCCTTAATGGCGACGACCACGGCGACCGCCTCGGCCCGGCCCGTGACCACGAAGATGTAGGTGAGCGAGCGCTCCAGCCAGCCGATGACCGTGCCCGCCCCCTTGAGTGGCGCCATTTCCTCCGTCTCGGCTTTTCTCAACTCCGCGGAGAAGGGGTGCAGCATGTGTGTGACCACCTCTCCCCCGATGAAGGTGGCGATGAGGAACCCGGAGATCAGGACCATCACCCTGTCGTCCAGGATAAGCTCACGAGCCGCGCCGAGCATCTCGGGCAACCCCAACACCGCCAGCGCCGTCGCCGTGGTCAGCCCGACGAGGCCCAATGGCGCGAGTGTGAACTTCCGCACACGGGCCGAGACGAGGATTCTCGGTGAGCGCTGCATGTCCTCGTCGCGCTTCGCCAGTGACGTCAGTACCCAGCTCGACGCGACACATAGCGGAATGAGGACGGCCGATACCCAGGAAAAGAACACCGGTAGCAGAGCGTAACCGGCATAGAGGCCCGTCGCGGAGAGTGCCAGCGGTGTTCTCGTCCGCAACGCGGGAATCGAATAGGGGAGCAGGACCGCGGCGATGAGGCCGAGAATGACGCGTACGAGCTCCATGCGCTGCTTTCTAGCAATAGGCCGCTGATCTCCCGGATCGCCGATTATGCCGCACGTTCGGGTGATTTCCCACGGCGCGGCCTCTCCGAAGCCCTCCGCTCCTGGCCGGAACAGGCCCCGGCCCTTGCACCCCGCCGCCGCGAGGTGTGCCGCGCACGGCGGCGGGTAGCCCCGGCGTAGACGCCGGATCGGCCGGCATCCACGGGGGGCGGGACATGGCGCGCGGGGTCTACATCGCGTCCAGCGGGGCGGGCGGCGACACCACCACGCTCGCGCTGGGGGTGGGCGAGCTGCTGTCGCGCACGGTCGACGCCGTCGGGGTGTTCCGGCCGGTCGTCGACGGCGCCGCCGAGGACCCCCTGGTGGCCACGCTGCGCCGCCGGTTCCGGGTGGCCGCCCCCTACACCGACTGCGTGGGCGTCACCTACGACGACGTCCACGACGACGCCGACGCCGCCATGGCCGCCGTCCTCGACGGCTACCACGCGCTGGCCGCCCGATGCGCCGCCGTGGTCGTCGTGGGCACCGACTACACCGACGTCGGCGCCCCCACGGAATTCGCCTTCAACGCCCGCGTCGCCGCCAACCTGGCCACCCCGGTCGTGCTCGCCGTGCCCGGTTCCGGCCGCGACACCGACGACGTCCGCGACGCCGTGGCCGTGGCCCGCCGGGAACTCGACCGCGAGCACGCCGCCCTCGCGGCGACCGTGGTCGACGGGGTGGCGCCCGAGCGGGCGGCCGGCCTGCGCGCCGCCCTGGGCCCCGACGTCGCCGTGCTCCCCGAGGTCCCCGGCCTCACCGCCCCCTCCGTGCGCGACCTCGCCGCCGCGTGCGCGGGCCGACTGGTGTTCGGCGACCCCGCCCGGCTGGACCGCGCCACCTCCGGCCTGCTCGTCGCGGCGATGTCGCTGCCCAACGTGGTCGACCGGCTGGCCGACGACCACGTGGTCATCGTGGCCGCCGACCGTGCGGGCGCCCTGCTGCCCGCGCTGCTCGCCGCCCACCGCTCGCCCGACTTCCCGGCGCTGGCCGGGATCGTGCTCACCGGCGACCTGCCCATGCCCGAACCCGTGCGGCGGCTCATCGCCGGGATGGACGTGCGGCTGCCGGTCGTCGCCACGTCCTGGGACACCTTCCCCACCGCCGACGCGCTGGCCGGTGTGCGCGGCGGCATCACCCCCGAGGCGGACGCCAAGATCGCGTCCGCCCTGGCCGCGTTCGCCGCCGCCGTCGACGGTCCGGCGCTGCTGGAGCGGCTGCCGGTGGAGGGCTCGGGCGCGGTCACCCCGCTGATGTTCGAGCACACCCTGATCGAGCAGGCCCGCGGCGACCGCCGCCGCATCGTGCTGCCCGAGGGCACCGAGGAGCGGGTGCTGCGCGCCGCCGACCTGCTGCTGCGCCGCGACGCCGTCGACCTGGTGCTGCTGGGCGACCCGCGCGAGGTCCGGGCGCGCGCCGCCGACCTCGGCCTGGACCTGGCGGGCGCCGACGTACTCGACCCCGACGACCCGGACCTGCGCGAGCGGTTCGCCGCCGAGTACGCGCGGCTGCGCGCGCACAAGGGCGTGGGCCCCGAGCTGGCCCGCGACACCGTCGGCGAGGTCTCCTACTTCGGCACCATGATGGTGCACTGCGGGCTGGCCGACGGCATGGTGTCCGGGGCCGCGCACACCACCGCGCAGACCATCCGGCCGTCGTTCGAGGTCCTGCGCAGCTCGCTGGTGTCCAGCGTCTTCTTCATGTGCCTGGCCGACCGGGTGCTGGTGTACGGCGACTGCGCCGTGGTGCCCGACCCCACCGCCGAGCAGCTCGCCCGGATCGCCGCCGACTCCGCGGCCACCGCCGCCCGGTTCGGGGTGCTGCCGCGCATCGCGATGCTGTCCTACTCCACCGGCGCGTCCGGCACGGGCGCCGACGTGGAGAAGGTCCGGGCCGCCACCGAACTCGTCCGCCGCGACGCCCCGGACCTGCCGGTGGAGGGGCCGATCCAGTACGACGCCGCGATCGACCCGGCGGTGGCGCGGACCAAGATGCCCGGCAGCGAGGTCGCCGGCCGGGCCACGGTGTTCGTGGTGCCGGACCTCAACACCGGCAACATCCTGTACAAGGGCGTGCAGCGCAGCGCGGGGGCGGTCGCCGTGGGGCCGGTCCTGCAGGGGCTGCGCCGGCCCGTCAACGACCTATCGCGGGGCGCCACGGTGCAGGACATCGTCAACACCGTCGCGATCACCGCCGTCCAGGCGCAGGAGGACCGCCGATGACCGACGACAGCGGCCGCGGGGACGCCGGCCGGGACGCGCCGACCGTGCTCGTGCTCAACAGCGGGTCGTCCTCGATCAAGTACCGGCTGCTGGACATGGCGGCGCGCGCGTCGCTGGCGTCGGGGTCGGTCGACCGCATCGGCGAGGAGCGCGGCACCCTGGTGCACCGGGTGCCCGGCGACGACCCCGTGGAGCGCCCCGGGCACCACGCCGACCACGAGGCGGCGCTGCGCGCCGTGCTGGACGCCTTCGATGAGCGGGGGCCCGACCTCGGCGCGGCCGGGCTGACGGCGGTCGGCCACCGGGTGGTCCACGGCGGCGACCGGTTCGCCGCGCCCGTGGTGGTGGACGACGGCGTGCTCGCGGCGGTCGGGGAGCTGGAGCCGCTGGCCCCGCTGCACAACCCGGCCAACCTGCTCGGTATCCGCACGGCGATGAAGGCGTTCCCCCTGGTCCCGCACGTGGCGGTGTTCGACACCGCCTTCCACCAGACGCTGCCGCCGGCGGCCCACACCTACGCGGTGCCACGCGAGTGGCGCGTCGATCACGGAGTGCGCCGGTACGGCTTCCACGGGACCTCCCACGCCTACGTGTCGCGGCGGGCCGGGGAGCTGCTGGGCCGCGCCGACGCCAACGTCATCGTGCTGCACCTGGGCAACGGGGCGAGCGCGGCGGCGGTGGCGGCCGGGCGCAGCGTCGACACCTCGATGGGCCTCACCCCGCTGGAGGGGCTGGTCATGGGGACCCGCAGCGGCGACGTCGACCCGGCGCTGGCGGCGTACCTGGCGCGCACCGCCGGGCTGTCGGCGGAGGAGGTCGACACCGCGCTCAACCGCGAGGGCGGCATGCGGGCGCTGGCCGGCGCCAACGACATGCGCGAGGTGTGGGCGGCGGTCGACCGGGGCGACCGGGAGGCGGAGCTGGCGGTGGAGGTCTACTGCCACCGGCTGCGCAAGTACATCGGGGCGTACTTCGCGGTCCTGGGCCGGGTGGACGCGCTGGTGTTCACGGCGGGGGTGGGCGAGAACGACGCCCGCACCCGGGAGCGGGCGCTGCGCGGGATGGAGCGGTTCGGTCTGCGGATCGACCCGCGCCGCAACGCGGCCCCCGGCGGCGGGGAGCGGGCGGTGTCGCCGGAGGGCGCGGAGGTGCCGGTGCTGGTGGTGCCGACGGACGAGGAGCTGGAGATCGCCGCCCAGGCGCTGGACCTGCTCGGCGGGGACCGCGCCGCCGCAACGGACGAATAACCATCAACCGCCCATACGGCGAGATTCCTATCATCCGATATTTTTGACCCACATAACCGGGCGTTCGTGATTCCGGTGGTGCGTCAATGGGACGATCCTCCTGATTATTTCTCCGCGTGACGGGGAATGACTAGGTGTTTCGCGCGCTATCGCGCCCCGTTCCCTGGTGTGGGTGGGTATTCTCCGCGTTCACCTGCGAGTAGTCTTTTCTCCGCGATCCGCGCCCGATGTTTCGCGCGTCGCCGCAGGTATGGGCGGCCCGGTCGCGCGTTCGGGAATGCTGTCGGACCGAGATCGGAAGGGTTGCGGATGCGTCTCGAATTGCCCGCCGGGGCTAGTCAGACATAATTGGACAATGGTCTTCTTATCGATCTAAGTCCGGCTTCGGCCGGCGCGGATCGGAACCACTCCCGGCAGGGCTGATCGGAAGCGAGATCCATGCGATTCGGAAAAGGTCCAGGCGCCTTCGCGGCCGCCGTCCTCTTGACGTTGACCGCGTGCACCGGTGGCGGAGGCGGGGGCGGCGACACCGCCACCGGTTTCGAGGACTGCGAGGAGAACCCGGACACCTGCAACAGCGCCGAGGTCGAACCCGGCGGCGACATCACCTGGGTCGTCAGCCAGCCCTTCGGCGGCTGGAACCACTACCAGCCCGAGGGCGGCTCGGTGTACGGCCTGCAGGCCACCACCGGCATCTTCCCCGTCTTCGGCGAGTGGCTGCCCTCCGGCGAGTGGGACTGGAACGACGACCTCCTCACCGAGGAGCCCACGCTCACCAGCGAAGACCCCATGACGTGGGAGTACCACCTCAACCCCGACGCGGTCTGGAACGACGGCACCCCCATCTCCATCGCCGACGTCGAGTGGGCGTGGAAGATGAACAGCAACGACGAGGAGCTGTGCGCCGACATCTGCCGCTCCCGCGACACCAACCCCGAGTCGATGATCGAATCGGTCGAGCAGGGGGACGACGAGAACACCGTCGTCGTCACCATGGAGGACGGCGCCGCGTCCCCCGAGTGGTTCGTCTCCTTCGAGGACGGCCTGTTCCCCGCGCACATCGCCGAGGAGGAGGGCTTCGACCTCGACACCCCCGAGGGCATGCTGGAGTCGGCGAACTGGTTCAACGAGACCGTGCCGACCTGGTCCGGCGGTCCCTTCGTCATCGAGGAGGGCGACCTGGAGAACCAGGTCGTGCTGGTCCGCAACGAGGAGTACTACGGCGAGCCCGCCAACCTCGACCGGGTCACCCTGCGCTTCATCACCGACGAGGGCTCCTGGATTCCCGCCCTGTCCAACGGTGAGATCGACGGCGCCTCCCCCGAGACCTGGAACGAGGACGTGATCAACCAGCTCCAGGACCTGGGCACCGTCCGCACCAACCTCACCTCCGGCGGCAGCTGGGAGCACCTGGACGCCAACATCGAGAACGAGTGGCTGTCCGACGTCGAACTGCGCCGCGCCATCTTCACCGCGATCGACAACCAGAACATCGCCGAGCGCACCTACGGCGGCCTGTTCCCCGACTACTCGCTGCGCACCAACCACGTCTTCTCCCAGGACAGCGAGTACCACGAGGACGTGCTCACCGAGTCCGGGCAGGGCAGCGGCGACCAGGAGGCCGCGCTGGCCATCCTGGAGGAGGCCGGCTACGAGCTGGAGGGCGAGACCCTCACCCGCGACGGCGAGGAGGTCCCGCCGCTGCGGCTGCGCTACACCGAGGGCCACGTCGCCCGCGCCACCAAGGCCGAGCTGATCCAGGCCGACCTCGCCGAGATCGGCGTCACCGCCGACATCCAGACCACCGCCGACCTCGGCGGCACCCTCGCCGAGCAGGACTACGACCTGATGCTCTACGGCTGGAGCACCACGCCGGAGTTCAGCGCCAGCGCCGAGCAGTACTGGCACAGCGAGAGCGGCTCCAACTGGGGCGGGTACGCCAACGAGGAGGTCGACGAGCACGTCCGCATGGCCGCGTCGTCCACCACCCAGGAGGAGGCGGCCGGGCACGTCAACGCCGCCGCGCGCGCCGTGGTCGAGGACGCCTACGTGCTGCCGATCGTGGACACCCCGGTGGTCACCTTCGTGACCCAGGAGTTCACCAACATCAGGGACAACAACTCCCAGTCCCGGCGTGCGCTCTACAACCTGGAGGAATGGGGCGTCGTGGCGAACTAGCGGCGAACGAGCGGTCACCCCTCCGGCCGGGCCGGGGCCCCGCGCCCCGGCCCGGCCCTCCGCAGGTCAGCGTGTTCGACGAAGGACCCTCTCCCATGCTCGTTTACACCGCCCGCCGGCTGGCCATGGCGATCCCGATCCTGCTGGCGGCCTCGGTCCTCTCCTTCCTGCTGGTCGACGTCTCCGGCGACCCGCTGAGCGAACTCCGGGCCATGCAGCCGCCCCCGCCGCCCGAGACCATCGCCGCCGAGGAGGAGCGGCTCTACCTGGACCGGTCGATCCCGGAACGGTACTGGCTCTGGCTCACGGGCATCGGCGGCAACGGCGACATCGGGCTGCTGCGCGGCGAGTTCGGCCCCTCCGTCGAGGGGCCCGCGTTCGACATCGGCGCCACCATCGCCGACCGGCTCGTCATCAGCCTCCGGCTCATCGGCCTCGCCGTCACCCTCGCGCTGGGCCTGGCCATCGTCTCCGGCGTCATCAGCGCCGTCCGCCAGTACTCCAAACTGGACTACACGCTCACGTTCATCGGCTTCCTCGCGCTGGCCATGCCCACGTTCTGGCTCGGCTCGCTCATCAAGGAGGCCGGGGTGTGGACCAACGACCAGGTCGGCACCACGATCTTCTACACCATCGGCGCGGCCTCCCCGGGGGCGGCCGCCCTGCCGCCGTGGGAGCGGTTCGCCGACGGCTTCGGCCACCTCGTGCTGCCCACCCTCACCCTCATGCTCACCGGGTACGCGGCGTGGAGCCGCTACCAGCGCACGGCCATGCTGGAGGTCCTCAACAGCGACTACGTCCGGCTGGCCCGCGCCAAGGGGCTGCCCGACCGGGTCGTCATGCGCCGGCACGCGCTGCGCACCGCCCTCATCCCGCTGACCACGGTCACCGCCGTGGCCATCGCCGGGCTGATCGACGGGGTCATCCTCATCGAGGTGGTCTTCCAATGGCGCGGCCTCGGCGACTTCTTCGTCGAGTCCATCCGCCGCAACGACTCCTACGCCCTCATGGGCTGGCTGATGCTGAGCGGCACGATCGTCATCGTCGCCAACCTCGTCGCCGACCTGCTCTACGCCGTGCTCGACCCGAGGATCCGCTATGAGTGACCTGGAAGGCCGCGTGCGCGCGGCCGGGGCCGGCGGCGGCCCGGCCGCCCCCCGCCCCACCGAACGCACCCAGTGGCAGCTCGTCCGCGCCCGCTTCCGCCGGCACCGCCCGGCCATGGTCAGCCTCGTGCTGCTGGCCGCCGTCGTCGCGTTCGCGTTCCTCGGCCCGCTCGTGTGGACCTGGGACCACCAGGTGCACCGGGAGATCCCGAGCAACCAGGCGCCGAGCCTCGCCCACCCGTTCGGCACCACCAACGCCGGGCACGACGTCATGGGGCAGGTCATGCGCGGCACCCAGCAGTCGCTGCAGATCGCCCTCACCATCTCCGTGCTGGGCACCGTGTTCGGCGCGGTGTGGGGCGCCGTCGCCGGCTACTACCGGGGCTGGGTCGACGCGGTCATGATGCGCATCGTCGACGTGTTCCTGGTGGTGCCGCTGCTCGTGGTGGTCGCCGCCGTGGGCGGCAACGTGCAGGGCGGCACCTCCTGGTACAGCGTCGCGCTGATCATCGCCGCGTTCTCCTGGACGTCGATCTCGCGCGTGGTGCGCGGGGTGGTGCTGTCGCTGCGCGAGCAGGAGTTCGTGGAGGCCGCCCGCGCGGCGGGCGCCTCGGACGCGCGCATCGTGTTCCGGCACCTGCTGCCCAACGCGGCCGGGCCGATCATCGTGGCCGCCACCCTGCTCATCGCCACGGCGGTGCTGCTGGAGGCGGCGCTGTCGTTCATCGGGTTCGGCATCCAGCCGCCCGACATCTCCCTGGGCCAGATGATCGGCAACGCCGAGACCGCCGCGTTCACCCGGCCCTGGCTGTTCTACCCCCCGGGCGTCGCCATCATCCTGATCTGCCTGACCGTCAACTTCATCGGTGACGGCCTGCGCGACGCCCTCGACCCCCGACAGACGATGGTGCGCCGATGACGACGACCGACACCCGCCCCGGCGGCCCGGCCCCCGACCGCGACGCCGACGTGGTCCTGGAACTCGACGGCCTCAGCGTCTCCTTCCCCACCGACGACGGCCCGCTGCACGCGGTGCGCGGCGTCTCCTACCGGCTGCGCCGGGGCGAGGCGCTGGGCATCGTGGGGGAGTCCGGCTCGGGCAAGTCGGTGACCTCGCTCGCCGTCATGGGGCTGCTGCCCAAGACCGCGGAGGTCGCCGGCTCGGCCAAGGTCCTCGGCCAGGAGATGGTGGGCCTGCCCGACGACCGCATCAGCAAGGTGCGCGGCAACAAGATCGCCATGATCTTCCAGGACCCGCTGACCTCGCTCAACCCGGTGTACACCGTGGGCCGGCAGATCGCCGAGGCGGTGCGCGCCCACAACGCGGTGGGGGAGCGGCAGGCGCGCGCCCGCGCCGTCGACCTGCTGCGCACGGTCGGCATCCCGTTTCCGGAGCAGCGGGTCGACTCCTACCCGCACGAGCTGTCGGGCGGGATGCGGCAGCGGGTCGTCATCGCCATCGCCATGGCCAACGACCCGGACGTCATCATCGCCGACGAGCCCACCACCGCGCTCGACGTCACCGTGCAGGCGCAGGTGCTGGAGGCGCTGGAGACCGCCCGCCGCGAGACCGGCGCCGCGCTGGTGCTCATCACCCACGACCTGGGGGTGATCGCCGGGCACGTCGACCGGGTCGCGGTGATGTACGCGGGCCGGCTGGTCGAGACCGGCGGCGTGGACGAGGTGTTCGCCCGCCCGCTCATGCCCTACACGCTCGGCCTGGTCGGCAGCCTGCCCCGGATGGACGCGGACCGGCACGAGCGGCTGACCCCGATCCTGGGCAGCCCGCCGTCGCTGCTGCGGCTGCCCCCCGGGTGCCCGTTCGCGCCCCGCTGCCCCATGGCCGAGGACCGGTGCCGCGAGGAGGACCCGGCGCTGCGCGCCCCGGACGGCGGCGGCCACGCGGCCGCCTGCCACTTCAGCGAGCGGCTCCGCGACGCCCGGCCCGCCGACCTGTTCCGGCCCACCGCCGCCGACGCGGTCCCGGCGGGCCCGGCGGCGCCCGAGGCCGGTTCCGCCGACGTGGCGGAGGCCGGCGCGGAGCGGGCGGCCGCCGGTGCCGGGGCGGCCCCCGCTGCGGCGGCGGAGCCGATCCTCGCCGCGTCGCACCTGGTGAAGAACTTCCCGGTGCGGTCCAAGGGGTTCCTGCGGCGGCGCATCGGGGAGGTGCAGGCGGTCTCGGACGTGTCGCTGGAGCTGTACCCGCACGAGACCCTGGCCCTGGTGGGGGAGTCGGGGTGCGGGAAGTCGACCACGGCCCGACTGCTGCTGGGGCTGGTGCCGCTCACGTCGGGGCGGGTGGAGCACCGGGGCACCGACCTGGCCGGGCTGGGGCGGGCGGGGATGCGCCGGCTCCGGCGCGACCTGCAACTGGTGTTCCAGGACCCGTTCGCGTCGCTGGACCCGCGCATGACGGTGTTCGAGCTGATCGCGGAGCCGCTGCGCATCCACGGGCTGTTCGCCGACGGCGGGCGGGAGCGGGTGCGCGGGCTGCTGGCCACGGTGGGGCTCGATCCCGAGCACGGCAGCCGGTACCCGCACGAGTTCTCCGGGGGGCAGCGGCAGCGCATCGGCATCGCGCGGGCGCTGGCGCTGCGGCCGGAGGTGCTCATCCTGGACGAGCCGGTGTCGGCGCTGGACGTGTCCATCCAGGCGGGGGTCATCAACCTGCTGGAGGACCTCCAGGAGGAGTTCGGGCTGAGCTACCTGTTCGTGTCGCACGACCTGTCGGTGGTGCGGCACATCGCGGACCGGGTCGCGGTGATGTACCTGGGCAAGATCATGGAGGTCGCCACCACCCGCCAGCTGTTCGGCGGCGCGGCGCACCCGTACACGCAGGCGCTGATCTCGGCGATCCCGCTGCCCGACCCGCCCAAGGAGCGGGCGCGCGAGCGCATCCTCGTCACGGGCGACGTGCCCAGCCCGACCGACCCGCCGTCGGGCTGCCGCTTCCGCACCCGCTGCCCGAAGTTCGCCAACGAACTGACGGACGCGGAACGCACCCGCTGTGTGGAGGAGGTCCCGGCGCTGATCGACCGCGGCGAGGGCCACCGATCGGCCTGCCACTACGCCGAGGCGTTGAAGCTGGTGTAGCGACGGGTGGCCCCGGCCGCCCCGAGGGGGCCGGCCGGGGCCGCCCGCCCTACAGCCGATCCAGGTCCGCCAGCAGCGCGACCCACTCCCGAGCCGGAACCGCCAGCGTCCCCCGCTCCCGGTTCTGCGTATCCCGAACGAGGGTCACCAGACCCTCGGCCACCTCGACGCACTCGCCCGAAGCACCGCTGTACGTCGACTTGTGCCAGTCCTGGTTACGCATGTAGCACCTCTCGAATCAGACCTAGGGAGTCGCCCGGGGTGAGCGCACGTGCTTGGAGCTCGCCGAAGAGTGCGATGTGGCGCCGTACCTCCGGGAGAGCGTCGTAGATCGAGCCTCCACCCGATGACTCCGCATAGAGTAGCGTCGTTCCATCCGGCACAGTCAGCAGCCTGAATGGGCCGCTACTCCCCGGTGAGTCGACGGTCGCCGACGGCAGGATTTGCAGGCGAATGGTTCCTGCCTCACCGAGGCCGTGTAGGTGCTGTAGTTGGGCCGTCATGACGTCCGCACTGCCAACGACGCGGCGGAGCACACTCTCATCGAGAACGACCCACAGAGTCGGTCCGTTCTCGCGTGTGTGCGTCTTGAAGCGCTCCATGCGTCCGGCGACCAAATGCTCGATCTCGTCCGGCCGGTCCAACGGGCGTCCAGATCGGAAGACTGCTCGCGCGTAGGGTTCGACTTGAAGAAAGCCGGGCACCAACGCGAGCCCCCATGTTCGAATCTCGGTGGCCTTCTCTTCTGAGCGCAATACCTGCCTGAACCACTCAGGATCGGCCGCGTGGCTCGTGGCCTCCGACCATCGCCGAAGCAGGGCGCCCTCGGTACCGAATATTCGGTCGAGTTCTACTGCTGTGTCCTTTTTGGTGGCCCGTGTGGCTCGCTCGACCTTGGAGAGCATGCCGCTTGTTATGGTCAGCGAACGAGCGGCCTCGGCCAACGAAAGTCCGGCTTTCAGGCGCAGGCGGCGTACCTCGCGACCAAACGGAACCCATGGGGTCAGGATTTTCTCGCCCATGGGTACCAAGTATCGACTAAGTGTGTACTCCACGCTACCTGTTTTCCCTGTATCTGTTCAGTACCGGAGAACAGGTCGCAGGGTGCGTCTGGGCTGCGTGAAGGTGTGGCAGATAAGGACCCCGCAACCGCGCGAACGGTTCGGGGCCATGGCCACTAGCCGAACGGAGACCCAGCCAGTGACGAATCAGATCGTAGTACACGCACGTAGGCGAATTCGCCCCTATCTGTTCCGGGGGGCGCGTTCGCGCGGAATGCAGGTGTGCGGGCGGTGTGGCAAATGAGGATGAAGCGGAATTCCGTCACCTTTCCCGCCGCGCCCGCGTCGGTGGCCGAGGCGCGGGCCTGGCTGACGGCGGTCCTGCCGTCGCCCCCGGGCGTTCCCGACGACACGGCGGCCGCCGCCGTGCTCGCCCTCTCCGAGGCGGCGACGAACGCCGTCCGGCACGCCTCCGGGGCCGAGTTCCACGTCCGGACGTCCCTCGGACCCGGGTCGCTCCGGGTCGAGTGCGAGGACGCGGGCGGCCCCACCGTCCCCCTCCTCCGGCGGGCCGGCGTCTGTGAGGAGGGCGGCCGGGGTCTCGCCCTCATCGCCGCCTTCACCGACTCGTGGGGCCCGCTGCACGGGCGGCCGGGGATCTACTTCCGGCTGGACTGGCCGTCCGGTTCGGCCGTGGGCTGATCCTGGGTGATAGGGGCGTCGACGGGCTATGGGGAGCGTTCCCCCATAGCCCGTCGACGTTCGAAGACCGGGTCAGTCGCCGGCGGTGCGGGTGCGGGGTTCGGCGCCCTGGATGGTGCGGTGGAGGGGGGACTCCGAGAAGGAGAGTTCGAAGTCGGGGGTGTCCGCGATGAGGGCCCGGGTGTAGTCGTGCTCCGGGCGCGACATCACCGTCCCCACCGGCCCGTACTCCACGATCTCCCCGCTGTTCAGCACCGCCACCCGCTGGGCGATGTTCGACACCAGCGCGATGTTGTGCGTGACGAACAGCAGCGCCATCCCGTCGTCCTGCAGCCCGCGCAGCAGCTTCACGATCTCCGCCTGCACCGACACGTCCAGCGCCGACGTGATCTCGTCGCAGATCAGCAGGTCCGGCCGGGTGGCCACCGCGCGGGCGATCGACACCCGCTGCCGCTCGCCCCCGCTCAGCTGCTCCGGGTAGCGCGCCGCGTAGGCGGCCGGGAGGGCCGCGCGCTCCAGCGCCTCGCCCACCACCGCGTCGGGGTCGTCCGGCCGCCCCGCCAGGTGCGTGTACGGCTGCAGGATCAGGTCCCGCACGCTCTTGCGCGGGTTCAGCGCCTCGTACGGGTTCTGGAAGATGTACTGCACCCGCCGCCGCTGCTCGGCGGTCCGCTTGTAGCTGCTCGCCGCCAGCGGGGCGCCGTCGAACAGCACCTCGCCGGTGAACCGGCGGTGCAGCCCGGCGATCGACCGGGCCAGGGTCGTCTTGCCCGACCCCGACTCGCCCAGCAGGGCCACGCACTCGCCCCGCCGCACCTCCACGTCGATGCCGCGCAGCACGTCCGCCTTGCCGTACCCGGCGCGCAGCCCGCGCACCCGCAGCAGGGCGTCTTCACCCGGCGCCGCCGCCTCGGCGTGCCCGGTGGTCTTCAGCAGCGGGACCGCGCGCAGCAGCTTCGCCGTGTACGGGTGGGACGGGGTGGCGAGCACCCGCCGGGCCGGCCCGCGCTCCACCACCTTCCCGTCGTACATGACGGCGATCTCGTCGGCCAGGTCGGCCACCACCGCCATGTCGTGGCTGATGTAGACGCCCGCCGTGCCGTAGTCGCGGGTCAGCGCCCGGATGGTGGCCAGCACGTGCGCCTGCGTGGTGACGTCGAGCCCGGTGGTGGGCTCGTCCAGCACGATCAGGTCGGGGCGGCCGATGAACGCCATGGCGATGGCCACCCGCTGCTGCTGGCCGCCGGAGAGCTGGTGCGGGTAGCGGGCGAGGAACGCGTCGTCGTCGGGCAGCGCGACCTCGCGCAGCACCTCGCGCACCCGCGCGTCGACGCCCCCGCCCCCGGCCGGGGCGTCGTGCAGCGCCTCGGCGAGTTGGACGCGCAACCGCAGCGCCGGGTTGAGCGCCGAGGCGGGCGACTGCGGGATGTAGGCGACCGACCGGCCGCGCAGCCGGCGCACCTCGGCCTCGCTGCGGCCCAGCAGGTCCTCGCCGGAGAGGGTGATCGTCCCGGCGGTGATGGCGGTGGCGCGCTTGCCGTGCGCCAGCAGGGACAGGCCCAGGGTGGTCTTGCCGGAGCCGGATTCGCCGACCAGGCCCAGGATCTCGCCGCGCCGCACGGTCAGGGACACGTCGGAGACGATCTCCACGTCCGACGGCCGGCCGATGACGGTCAGCCCGTCGACCCGCACCGCCGCCGCGGCACCCCCGCCCGCGCCGCCGGTTCCGCTGTGCTCGGTGGTCACTTCTGCACCCCCCGGTCGATGCCGATCGAGGCTCGGGCGAGCCCGTCGGTGATGAGGTTCGCGCCGATGGTGAGCAGCGCGACCGCGGCCACGGGCAGCGCCACCGACCACGGCTGGACGGTCAGCACCACCCGGTTCTCGTTGATCATGAGCCCCCAGTCGGCGATCGGCGGCTGCAGCCCCATGCCGAGGAAGCTCAGCGTCGCGATGAGGCCGACCGAGTAGGTGATGCGCAGGCCCAGCTCGACCAGGAGCGGGCCGGTGATGTTCGGCAGGATCTCGCCGGCCATGATCCGCCAGCGGGGCACGCCGATGGCCTCGGCGGACTTCACGAAGTCCTGCTCGACCACCCGGAGCGTGGCCTCGCGGGCCACCCGCGCCACACGCGGCGCGTGGGACACCGCGATCAGCACCACGATGAGCCACACCTTCGGCCCGAGGATGGACATGACCAGCAGCGCGAGCACGAGCTGCGGGAACGCCAGCAGCATGTCGTTGGCGCGCATGACCAGGTCGTCCAGGCGGCCGCGCAGGTAGCCGGCCGCCATGCCCAGGACGGCGCCCGCGGCGACCCCGGCCAGCGCGGCGGTCACCGCCACCAGCACCAGGGTGTAGCCGCCGTGCAGGAACCGGCTGAACACGTCGCGGCCGACCTGGTCGGTGCCGAACAGGGTGCCGTCGACGTCGGTGGCGTTGGGGATGCCGACCAGCTCGGTCGGCGCGTAGGGGCTGACGAACGGGCCGATCACGGCGGTGAGGACCACGGCGCCGGCGATGGCGACCCCGGCCTTGGTCCGGCCGTACCCCCAGGCGGTGCGGAGCAGGCCGCGGCCGCGGGCGGGCGGGGCGGCGGGGGCGGCGGGCGCCCCGGTGTCTGCGGTTGCGGCGGTCATCGGGCGGAGACCCTCACCTTCGGGTTGGCGGCCAGGCCCACGATGTCGGCCAGCAGGTTGACCACGATGTAGACGGCGGCGATGAGCAGGGTGACGGCCTGGATGACCGGGAGGTCGCGGGTGTTGATGGCGTCCATCAGCGCCAGCCCGATCCCGGGGAAGCCGAACAGGTACTCGATGGCGACCACGCCGCCGGCCAGCCAGCCGAGCTGGAGGGCGATGACCTGGGCGACGGGGCCGATGGCGTTCGGTGCGGCGTGCCGCCAGATCACCGTCCGCTCGGGCAGGCCCTTGAGCCGCGCCTGCTGGACGTACTCGCTCTCCAGCACCTCGATCATGGACGCGCGCATCATCCGGATGATCGGCGGGCTGACGGCGAGCACCAGGGTGGCGACCGGCAGCACGAGCTGCTCGGGGTCCTCCAGCACCGCCTGCCCGTTGCCGGCGAACACCGCGGGCAGCAGGTGCAGGAACCCGGTGGAGAACGCGAGGATCAGCAGGATGCCGACCGCGAACTCGGGGATGGCCGCCAGCACCAGGGTGGCGGCCGACGTCGCGTGGTCGGCGGCGCGGTCGCGGCGCAGCGCCGAGTAGGCGCCGAGGAACACGGCGACGGGGGTGGCGATCACCGCGGCGAGCGCCATCAGGGTGAGGCTGCCGACCGCGCGCTGGGCCAGGTACTCCGAGACCGGCAGCGCGTTGGCGAACGACGTGCCGAGGTCCAGGGTGACCACCCCGGCCAGCCACGACCCGTACTGCACGACGAGCGGGTCGTCCAGGCGGAGCTGGGCGCGCAGCGCCTCCAGGCGCTCGGGGGTGGCGTCGCGGCCGAGGATGGCGCGGGCGGCGTCGCCCGGCAGGGCCTGAGTGGCGAGGAAGACCACGAGCGAGACCACGAACAGGGTCAGCAGCCCGTAGGCGAGGCGTTTGAGGACGAGACGTGTCATGTGGCGACCTTCGGTGGGGACGACGGACGGGCGGCGGGGCGGAGGGCTAGCCCTCGATGCGCACCCGGTGGAACCCGTACGAGGTCAGCGGATGGCCGGTGACCGACGGTTCGAAGCCCGTGACCCTGCTGCTGAACGCGTCGACGGTGTTGACGAATCCCCAGACGATGTAGCCGCCGCGCTCGTACTCGATCTCCATGGCCCGCCGGATCAGGTCGGCGCGCTCGTCCTCGTCGACGGTGGCGCGGGCCCGCTCGATGAGGCCGACCCACTCGGGGTCGTCCCAGTGGGTCTCGTTGAACGCGGCGTCGGGCATGGAGCCCTGGGCGGCCTGGGAGAGGTAGTTGCGGGTGCTCCAGAAGTCCATGGCGAACGTCCACTGCAGGTAGTTGTCGCCGTAGAACTCGGTGGAGGTGGTCTGGCGCAGGTTGACGGTGACCCCGGCGTCGCGCGCGTGCTCCTTGAACACCATGGCGGCGGCCTCGGCGCCCGGGCTGATGGGGCCGGTGACCAGCTCGACCTCCAGGCCGTCGCCGTGCCCGGCCTCGGCGAGCAGCCGCCGCGCCTCCTCGATGTCGCGCTCCCGCTGCGGCAGGTCGTCGTGGTAGGCGGGGTCGAACCGGCCGTAGACGTCGTTGCCGACGCTGCCGTACCCGGCCAGGGCGACGTCGACCATCTGCTGCCGGTCGACCATCAGCCGGAACGCCTGGCGGACCCGGACGTCGTCGAACGGGGGCTGGTCGACGCGCATGGTGAACGGCAGCCACATCCCGGTCTCGGAGTCGAGGACGCGCAGGTTGTCGTTGGCCTCGATGACCGGGATGAGGGCGTGCGGGAGCTGGCTGATCACGTCGACCTGCCCGCCGACCAGGGCGTTGACCCGCGCGGTCTCGTCGGGGAAGTTGATGATCTCCAGTTCCGCGACGTAGGGCATGCCCTCCTGCCAGTAGCCCTCGTGGGCCGCGAACAGGCTGCGCTGGCCGGGGGTGAACTCGACCAGCTTGAACGGGCCGGAGCCGATCGGGGCGTCCGGGTCGTAGCTTTCGGGGACGATGCCGGTGCTGTACTCGGCGACGAGGTCGAGGAAGGTCACGTAGGGCTCGGTGAACACGAGTTCCGCGGTGCGCTCGTCCACCACGCGCAGGTTGTCGCGGTCGAGGGTGGCGAGCTGCGCGGCGTTGACCCCGGGGGCGTCGGGGTCGGTGATGCGGCGGAAGGTGAACACGACGTCGTCGGCGGTGATGGGCGACCCGTCGTGGAAGGTCAGCCCCTCGCGCAGGACCACCGTCCACACCGTGGCCTCGGCGTTGGACTCCACCGACTCGGCCAGCGCCATGCCGATGGAGTAGTCGGTGCCGAAGGCGCACAGGGTGGAGTACAGGTTGTGGGTGCGCGCGATGTCGGTGTTGTCGGTGGGCTGGTGGGCGTCGAGGGTGTCGGCCGCCGAACCGCCGGCGACCCCCACCCGGAGCCGGTTGGCCACCGAAGCGCCGGAGCCGCCGGAACCGCCGCCGCACGCGGCCAGGGCCGGGACGACGACGGCACCGGCGGCTCCGGCCTTGAGCAGGCCGCGGCGGCTGGGGCCGGTGCGGACGGGGGGACGGGTGGGCGGGGTGGGTGTCGACGGCACGGGCGACCTCGGTTCGGCTCGGCGGCGGCGGACCTTCTGCCGGGCGCGGAACCTGATCGGCGGACCGGACGGCGGGGGCCGTGGCCCACCGCCGCGGGCGCGCCGCGCGCACCGACGTCCCGATAGTCGTCACCCCGTCCGCGCACGTCAAGCCGTGTCGGGGCGGTGGCGCAGCGTGCCCGCCGCGCCGGCGGGGGCGGGCGGCGGCGGTCGCGGGCCGGACGCGTGAAAGCCGTTTCCAACAGCGGCTATGCGAAAATCGCACCCGCGTCCGGAGTGCGCGGCGGGTGGCCGCGTACGCTGCGCGGGGACGCCCCCGCGGCGTTGTCCGGGGCGCGGACGTCGTGATCCAATCGATGTCACCGAGTGGCGAAACCTTGTTGTTTAGAGCCGGGTCTGTGTCGTGGGTCGCATAACGGGCGACCGCCCGGTTGCTCCTGCCCGGCCGACCCGGGCGCGTCCGCCCCCGCGCCCTGCCCGCGCCCCGCCGTCGCTCAGGCGGTCGCCCCCGCGGCCGCGGCGCGCTGCGCCGCCAGCTTGTCGGGGCCGAGCACGAAGTCGGGGTCGACCTGCCCCGCGAGGTCGGCGCCGGTGGCGGCGCCGGCCCAGGCGCGCGCGTTGCGCAGGTGGAACTCGACGCTCTGCCGGGTGAACCGCGGCCAGTCCTTGACCGCGCCGTCGACGGTGTCGCGCATCCAGGCCAGGGTCTTGGCGTTGTCGTCCTCCAGCTCGGCGAGGTCGGGGTGGCGGCCCTTCTCCATGGCGCGGACGAACGCGGAGTGGCCGAAGCAGGCCGCGAGGGCGTCGCCCACGTGCTCGCGCAGGAACTCGACGTCGGCGGCGTCCTGCACCTTGTTGCCGATGACCCGGATGTCGACGCCGTGGTCGCGGGCGTAGTCGGCGTACTGGCGGTAGACGCCGACGCCGCGCACGGTGGGTTCGGCCACCAGGAAGGTGACGTCGAAGCGGGTGAACAGCCCGGAGGCGAAGGAGTCGGCGCCGGCGGTCATGTCGACCACCACGTACTCGCCGGGGCCGTCGACCAGGTGGTTGAGGTACAGCTCGGCGGCGCCGATCTTGGAGTGGTAGCACGACACCCCGAGGTCGTCCTCGGAGAAGGGGCCGGTGACCATCAGCGTGGCGCCGTCGACCCGGTGGCCGAAGCGCTCGTGCACGGGGTTGCCGGGCGCCATGCCGAGCAGCAGCGACCCGGGTCCGGGCGGGGTGGTCTTGACCATCTCGTCGGCGGAGCCGATGCGCGGGTTGGTGCCGCGCAGCAGCTCCTTGATGTCGCGGATGTGCGCCCCCATCGGGGGGATGCGGGCGAGGTCGGCGGGGGCGACCCCCAGGGCCGCGCCGAGGTTCTGGTTGATGTCGGCGTCGATGGCCACCACGGGGAGTCCCGCGGCGGCGAGGTGCCGGGTGAACAGCGCCGACAGGGTGGTCTTGCCGCTGCCGCCCTTGCCGGCGAACGCGATCTTCATCGGATGGTGCCTTTCGACTACACGGGTGCGGCGGACGGGCGCCGCCGCACAGGGATGGAAACGATTATCGTTGCTTGCCACCCATCGTGTCAGGCATTTCACCGGATCGTGTCCTGGCGGCCGGGTCGGCGCCCGCCGGACCGCGGCCGCACCCGGCCGCCCGGGGCCGCGTCCGGCCCCCCGCTCTTCTGACCAGGTGATTTGCGCAGGTCAGTAAGGTGGTGAACGGTTGTGGGCCGCAGATTTTGTCGTATCGCGATGGGACACATGGCCGCGTTTTGTGGGGTATTCGAGAACAAGTGGGGTGCGGTGTGCTGTCCTGGTCATGGTGCGCCGTTGTCTAGGGTGAGGCCGTCGGCTACCGCCGGGTGGTGATGGGGAGTGAGACGGGGATGACCGATTCGCAGCGACTCCGCGAATACGCCGCTGCCGACCCCTTCGACGCGCCCGATCTGGAGGCGAGCGAGTCCCCCGGCGACACCACCGACCACACCGTCTGGAGCTGCGTCGGCAACCTCACCGCCGTGCGCTCCATCCGCGCGCGCGTCCGCGAGTTCCTGGAGCGCTCCGGGCCGCCCCGCTCCCTGCTCGACGACGCCGAACTCGCCGCCAGCGAACTCGCCACCAACGCCCTGCTGCACTCCCGCTCCGGCCAGGTCGGCGGCGTCATGACCCTGTTCATCCGCTCCGGCCGCGACCGGGTCCGCGTGGCGGTCGCCGACCAGGGCGAGAAGCGCCCCGAGGGCGTCGCCGGCTCCTCGGCCGTGCGCGAGGAGAACGGCGACTACGGCCGCGGCAAGCTCATCATCGAGAGCTGCACCACCCGCAGCGGCGAGTACTGGACCGAGAGTACCCACGTCGCCTGGTTCGAGATCGACCTGCCCGGCGGGCTGATCGGCGCCTGAGGCCGCCTGAGGCTGCCCCCGCCCGCCCCGGCGCGGTCAGCGGCGCGCGGCCACGCGCACCGGGGTGGGCGCCCCGCGCACGGTCACCCCGAGCGCCGCCAGGGCGTCGTGCGGCGGGGCGCCGCAGGGGTCGCAGGGGTCGCCGGCGTCGGCGGTGACCACCGACGCCCCGTTCCACAGCGCGGCGGCCGCGAGCGCGGCGCGCTCGGGCTCGGACATGCGGTGGTCGACCGCGACGGTGTCGCCCGGCGCCAACCGGAGGTCGGCGGCGTAGCGCCGGAACCGCCGCGCCAGGTCGGCGTGCGGGTGCAGCCGCGTGCGCGGCCCCGACGGTGCGGCGGTGTAGCCCAGGATGCCGTTGTCGAACAGGCCGCGCGCGGGGTCGTAGTCGCTGCCGTCGGGGCTGGGCAGCAGGAGTTCGCCGAACGGGGTGGTGTCGGGCGCGGCGCCGAACGCCACCACCTGGCGGACGCGGGAGCGGTCGGCCAGCTCCAGCGCGATGTCGGCCAGCGCGGCGGTGACCAGGATGATCCGGACATCGGTCGCGGTGAGCAGCTCGATCAGGGTCTCCAGGTCGGAGGTGAGCTCCATGGGGAGCGCGACCCCGCCCACGGCGAGAACGGTGTAGACGGCGGTCAGGCGCTCGGGGCAGACCGGCGCCAGGACGCCGACGACGTCGTCGGGGCACATGCCCCGGCGGCTCAGGCCCGCGGCGGCGCGTTCGACGGTCGCCGCGAACGCGACGGCGTCGGTGCCGCGGCCCCGGGAGTCGGTCACCGCGGCCCGCTCGTCCAGGCGGCGGAGCCGGTCGAGCAGGCCGCCGGTGAGCGACCCCGTCGGATGGGCGCCGGCGCCGGCGCCGCTTACGACGCCGGCGCCGGTACACGGCCGGTCGACCGCCATGGTGTGGCCTCCCCCCTCGGCTGACCGCCTACCGGGCTCGTCACGCCCCCTCCACGTGGCGAGCCCGGTGGCGCCGTGCCCGCGGTCGCCCCGGATGCTCCCCTCTGCGCATCCGGAGCAGCACGGCCCGCGGTGCCGTGGCCTCAGCGGGCCCCGTCCGCCCCGCGGCCCCCCAAGGGCACGGAACGGCGGAGGCCCACGCCGCCTCCACGGCTTCCCGGAGGTGTCCGCCCTCCAGGACGCCCGGGCCGCTCCGCCGATCCGCCGAAGCGGTGGCGGGCCGCGGCCCATGCCCATGACATTAGCGTTTTCGCGCGCTTTTGCACATGCATTCTCAGGTGCACCTGCATATGTAAATTCACTCTGCGCGCGGGCGGTTCCGGATCGCCGCAGGTCGCGGGGCGGTCACCGCGGACCCGAGTGGCGGTTCACCCACGCGGCGATCTGCTTGCGCGAGTTGAACCCCATCTTGCGGTTGATGTTGGCGACGTGCCGCGCCACCGTGGCGGGCGCGATGAACAGCCGCTCGGCGATCGCGCGGTTGTTGCCGCCCTGGCCCACCAGCCGGGCGATCTCCTGCTCGCGCGGGGTCAGCGCCTCGGTCGGCGGCTGGGCGGTGCGGGTCAGCGGCGGCCGGGGGCGCGCCCGCCGCCCCGCGTCGGTGACGTCCAGGGCCAGCGCGACGGCGCCGTCGACGTCCAGCGCCGCCCCCTCGTCCCAGCAGGCCACCAGCTCCGGGTCGGTGGGCGCCGAACCGTCGACGGCCGGCCACGGGCGCCGCGACGGCGGCACCCCCGCGTGCTCGCGCAGCGCGGCCGCCGCCCCCGCGAACCGGTGGGCGTCGTGCGGCTGGTCCTGGTCGGCCACCACCCGCGCCAGCGACAGCAGCGCCTCGGCCACCCCCGCGAGCTGGCCGGTGGCGTGGCCCAGCAGCAGGCCCTCGCTCAGGTAGTCGTAGGCCTGCGCGGTGGCGCCCAGGCCGTGCGCGATGCGGCCCACGCCCGCCAGGCAGCGCGCCAGCTCCGGCGCCGCCCCGATGTCGCGCTGGATGTCGAGCGCCTCGCGGTAGCAGCGGTCGGCCGCATAAAGGTCGCCCTGCGCCTCGGCGATCGTGCCCTGCCCGATGAGGGTCACCCCCACCCCCCACCGGTGGTCCATGCCGCGCAGGATCATCAGGGCGGTGTTGTAGCGGGTCTCGGCGCCGACGAGATCGCCCAGCTGCGCCGAGAGGGTGCCCAGGGTGCCGAGGGCGATCGCCTCGTTCCACAGGTCGCCGGTCTCGCGGGACAGCTTCAGCGCCTCGGCCAGGCGGTCGCCGGCGCGGTCGTAGGCGCGCAGCCGCAGGTCGACCATCGCGAGCACGTTCAGCGCCCGCACCACCGGCTCGGTGTCGTCGGCCGCCCGGCACAGCCGCATGCCCTCCTCGGCGATGGCGATGGCGGAGTCGAGTTCGAGTCGCGCCCACGCGAGTTCGGCCCGGCCCACCAGGGCCCGCCCGCGCAGTTCCGGCGGGCCGCCGCCCATATCGAGGAAGACGTCGCTCCACCGGCAGCCCTCGGTGAAGTGGTAGCCGGTCACCCAGAACGGGCGCAGCCCCACGCACATCCGCAGGCCGTCCTCGACCCGCCGGCCGGCCACCGCCCAGTGCAGCGCGGCGCGCACGTTGTCGTACTCGTCGATCACCCGGTGCCAGTGGCCGAACCGCTCGCGCCACGGCATGGCCCGGCCCAGCACCGACATGCGGCCCAGGTCGGCGCAGATCGACCCGAGGTGCCGGCAGTGGCGCTCGCGGACGGCCTCCTCCTCGCCCGCGCCCACCAGGTGCGCGGCGGCGAACCGGCGCACCGGCGCGGGCAGCCGGTACCGGACCCGGCCCCGGTGCTCGCCGGTGAGCGCGATCAGGCCCCGGTCGACCAGCGACGCCAGCAGATCGAGGATGTCGGCCTCGGCCAGCGGGGCGCCCGAGCATACCCGCTCGGCCAGCTCCAGATCCCAGTGCGGGAACACCGACAGTCGGCGCAGCAGCACGCGCTCGGGTTCGCTCAGCAGCGCGTGGCTCCACTCCAGCACCCCGCGCAGCGGCCGCGGCCGCGCCCGGCAGCGGGGGTCGCCGGTGCGCGGGCCGACCCGCTCGGCGACGCCCGCGGCGATCCGGTCCAGCGGCAGCCGCCCCGCCCACGCGGCGGCGAGTTCGATGCCCAGCGGGTTGCCGTCCAGGCGGCGGCAGACGTCGGCCGCCACGGCGAGGTCGGCGTCGGAGAACACCAGGCCCGGGGAGGCGGCGCGCGCCCGCTCGGTGAACAGCCGCACCGCGGCGGCGGTGTCGGGGCCGGGGTCGCCCCCGGCGCGGGGGAGCGGCAGCGGCGGGACCCACCAGGCGGACTCGTCCGCCACCCCGACGGGGTCGCCCGCGGTGATCAGCAGGGACAGCTCCGGGCACGACGCCACCAGGGCCCCGCCCAGCGCGGCGACGTGGTCGGCGACCCCGTCGCAGGCGTCGAGCACGAGCAGCAGGCGGCGGCCGTGCAGCGCGTCGCACAGGGTGTCGGCGAGGTCGCGCCGGGCCTCCTCGGCCACGCCGAGGGCCGACGCGATGCGTGAGGCGACCTCGCCCGCGGTCCGGGCGTCGCCCAGCGCGGCCAGCCACACCCCGTCGGGGAACGACGCCGTCGACAGTGCGGCCAGCCGCAGCGCCAGCCGGGTCTTCCCCACGCCGTCGGCGCCGCACAACGTGATCACGCGATCGGTGTCGAGCAGCCGCAGCAGATCGCTGAGATCGCGCTCGCGGCCGATGAGGGCGTCGGATTCCGGGGGGAGGTTCTGCCGCGCGGGCGCGGTCTGAGGTGCCATGGCTCACGCGTGTAGGCGGTCGGGGGCCGCTCTCACCTTGCCTGGGGGTAAGGGCGGGTCGGCGGTCAGGGGAACGGCTGCCTGCGGATGCCTAGAGCTCTGTCTTAGTAGCTGGACACCGCGTATGCAAGCGATACCGGGGAATCTCCCGGCGGCCGCGGCGCGAACCGGGACGACACGCCCCGGCGGGCCGCGCGGCGCACCGTCGGCGGGGGAGCGGGGCCGGTCCGGGCGGTCAGTGGACCATCCCGTGCCGCTCGGCCCACTCGGCGAGCTGGGTGCGCGACGTGATCAGCAGTTTGCGGAAGATGTTCGCGATGTGCCGGGCCGCCGTCGCCTGGCTGATGATCAGCCGGTCGGCGATCTGCCGGTTCGACAGGCCCGCCCCCACCAGGGCAGCGATCTCGCGCTCGCGCGGGGTCAGCAGCGCCGGCAGCGCCCGGCGCGGGGTGGAGAACGCCAGGGCGCGCTCCACCGCCTGCTCCAGCGGCAGGGTGCGCCACGCCGACCACGCCTTCTCGGCGGCGTCGGGCGACAACTCCCGGCGGGCCGCCGCCAGCAGCTCGTCGGCGTGCGGCGACGGCTGCCCCAGGCCGGTGTAGATCTGCGCGGCCACGCCCACCAGCGACGCGGCGCGCTCCGGCAGCTCCTCGGCCAGGGCGAGTTCGGCCAGCGCCTCCAGGGCGCGGGCGACCGCGGTGCGCCGCCCCGACGCCACACTGATGCGCAGGCACCCCGACAACCGGCGGCGGGCCCCGGAGATGTCGCCCCGGGCGAGATCGAGGTAGCCCATGGAGGCCGTGCACCGCGCGGTCTCGGGGGCCACCCCGATCTCGGAGAACACCCGCAGGGCCTCGCTCAACTGCCCCTCGGCGGCATCGAGGTCGCCCACCTGGGTGGAGAGCACGCCCAGGCCGTTGAGGCCGCGCGCCACGAGCCACCGGTCGCCCAGCCGCTCGGCGGACGCGACAGCGGCGCGCAACCGGGCCTCGGCGGCGGCGGGCGCGCCGCGCCGCCGCTCCAGCCGGCCCAGGGTGCTCAGCACGGCGATCTCGGTGAAGTGGTCGAGCACCCCGTCGGCCCCGGCGAGGGTGCGCAGGGCGTGCCGCTCGCAGGCGGCGTCGTCGCCGGTGCGCAGCGCGGCGGCGGCCAGCGCGCCGTGGGCGATCACCTCGGCCTGGGGGTCGCCGCAGGACCGCGCCAGGGCCAGGGCCTGGCGGGCCAGCGCGGTGGCGGTGTGGGCGCCCTCGGTGTCGAGGCAGAGTTCGGCGTGGACGGCCAGCGCGCGCGCCCGAACGGGGGCGGCCGCCTCGGGGTGCGGCGGGTCGAGCAGCCGGCGCAGGTAGTGGGCGCCCTCGGTGTAGAGGCCGCGCACGAACCAGTAGGGGCGCAGCGCCACGCACAGGCGCAGCCCCTCCTCGGTGCGGCCGCGCTCCAGCGCCCACACCAGCAGCCGCGCGGTGTTCTCGCGGTGGTGGTCCAGGTGGGCCATGTAGCGCAGCCGCTCCGACCACGGCAGGGGGCGGGCGACGGCGTCGGCCATGCCCTCGTGCCAGACGATGGACTCGGCCAGGCAGCGGTCCCAGGTGGTGTCCTCCTCGCCGGCGGCCACCAGCCGTTCGGCGGCATAGGCGCGCACGGTGTCGGGCAGCCGGTAGTGGGCCGCGCCGTCGACCTCGGCGTCGCGCACGATGAGGGAGTGGTCGAGCAGCGCGCTCAGCAGGTGCAGGACGTCGCCGGGGTCGATGCCGCCGTAGCCGCACACGGCCTCGGCCTGGGACAGGTTCCAGGTGCCGAACACGGTGAGGCGGCGCAGCAGCACCTGCTCGGGGTGGGGGAGCAGGTCGTGGCTCCACTCCAGCACCGCGCGCAGGGTGCGCTGCCGGGGCGGCAGTTCGCGGCCGGAGGTGACGAGCAGCCGGAACCGGTCGTCCAGCCGGTGCAGGACCTGCTGCACCGACAGCACCCGGGTGCGCGCCGCGGCGAGTTCGATGGCGAGCGGCACCCCGTCGAGGATGCGGCAGATGTCCATGATGTCGCCCGCGTTGTCAGCGGTCACGGCGAAGCCGGGGCGGGCGGCGCGGGCCCGGGCCGCGAACAGCCGGACCGCCTCGTAGCGCAGGGCGGTGTCGGGGGGGACGGGCAGCGGGGGCGGGCCGTGGTCGCGGGCCACGGGCGGCGGCAGCGACAGCGGGGGCACCCGCCAGATGGTCTCGCCGGCGATGCGCAGCGGCTGCCGGCTGGTCGCCAGGATCTGCACCGCCGGACACGCGGTCAGCAGCGTGCGGCACAGCCCGGCCAGCGGCCCCACGGCGCGCTCGCAGGTGTCGAGCAGCAGCAGGACCCGCAGCGGGCGCAGCGCGGTGACGATGGCGTCGATCGGCGCCTTCTCGCTGTTCTCCAGCACCCGTAGCGACCGGGCGACCGCCCGCACCACCTGGTCGGGGGAGGCGGCCTCGCTCAGGTCCACGAAGCGGACGCCGTCGGCGAAGCGCGACCGGACGCGGTCGGCCACCCGCAGCGCCAGCCGGGTCTTGCCCATGCCCCCGGTGCCCGTCAGGGAGACCATGCGGGTGCCGCCGAGAATCCGGCAGAGCTCGGTGACGTCGCGTTCGCGTCCGACGAAGTCGTCAGCTGACGGGGGCGGGATCTCGCGCGGGTCTGACATGGCCTCGTTCACTGGGGCGACCGTGCCTTGCGGGGCGCACGAGGGCACCGGGCGCTCCCGGACGGACGTGACCCCGTGCGATCGAGTCTTCCACGCGGCGACCGCCGTGTCCGGGGAATGGCCGGTTCCGGCGGGCGGGCACGGACGGCGCGGGCGTCCGCTACGGGTCGGGCGCGGACCCGCCGGACGCCCGGCGGGTCCGCCACCCTCAGGACCGGGTCCAGACGGCGGGGTCGGCCTCGGTCTGCTCACCGGTGGCGAGGTCCTTGACCTCGTGCGGCTTGCCGTCGGCGAACGGCGGGAACCAGACGAAGGGGATGCCCTTGCGCGAGGCGTACTGGATCTGCTTGCCGACCTTGGCGGCCTGGTGGAACACCTCGGTGTTGAACCCGCGCCCGCGCAGCAGCGCGCCGGTGCGCAGCGCCTCGGCGCGGCGGTCGTCGGCGGGCACCACCACGAGTACGTCGGTCGGGCAGGCGCGGGCCCCGGTGATCCGGCCCTCGGCCACCAGCTTGGCGAAGATGCGGGTCAGCCCGATCGAGATGCCGACACCGGGCAGCCGGCGCCGGATGAACTGGCCGGCCAGGTCCTCGTAGCGGCCGCCGGCGCAGATGCTGCCGTACCCGGGGTCGTCGTCGAACGACGCCTCGTAGACCGTGCCGGTGTAGTAGTCGAGACCGCGGGCGATCGACAGGTCGGCGACCACGCTGCCCTCGGGCAGGTCGGCCAGCTCGTCCAGGACGAACCGGAGTTCGGCCAGCCCCTCGTCGAGCAGCGGGGAGGAGACCCCCAGCTCCGCCACCCGATCGGCCACCGACGCGTCGCCCGCCCGCACGGCAGCGAGCGCCAGGCAGGCGTCGGCCTGATCGGCGGACAGCGCGGCGGGGCCGGTGGTCAGCAGCTCGCGCACGCCGTCGGCGCCGATCTTGTGCAGCTTGTCGACGGCGCGGATGACCGCCACCGGGTCGGCGACGCCCAGGCCCTCGTAGAAGCCCTGGAGCACCTTGCGGTTGTTGACGTTGAGGGTCCAGGCCGGCAGGTCGAGCCCCGACAGGACCTCGTGCACGATGCGCGGCAGCTCGGCGTCGAAGTGCAGCGGGACCTGGTCGACGTTGATCACGTCGATGTCGCACTGGGTGAACTCGCGGTAGCGGCCCTCCTGGGGGCGCTCACCGCGCCACACCCGCTGCGTCTGGTAGCGCTTGAACGGGAACGTGAGGTCGTTGAAGTGCTGTGCCACGTACCGCGCGAACGGCACCGTGAGGTCGAAGTGCAGTCCGAGCCGGGCCTCGTCGTCGGCCGACGGGTCGGCCTGGAGGCGGTGCAGCGTGTAGACCTCCTGCGAGGTCTCGCCCTTCGACATCAGCACGTCGAGGTTCTCGACCGACGGGGTCTCGACCGACGCGAACCCGTAGCGCTCGAACCCGGTGCGGATATGGTCCAGCCAGCGCTGCTCCACGGACCGGATCTCCGGCAGCCACTCGGGGAAGCCGCTGATGGGCACGGGACGGACGACGCGCTGTTCCGACATGGGTTCGGTTGGCTCCTTACGGCCGGTGCGGGTGCCGGGCGCGCGGCGCGCACCCCGGAGCACCAGGGGAGACATCAGGGAAGCAGGTCAATGGTAGGCCCTCCGGCGCCCGGCGGGGGCGACCGCGGCGCGGCGGCCCGCGCGGGCGCGCCGACGGGGGCGGGCGGTGTGGGCGGACCGGCGCGCGGCCGGCCCCTGGCCGGTACCGGCCAGCCCCCGCGCGGGGGCGCCGATGGCGCCCGCACCGCCGCCGGGGCGGCGGGCGCGCGGGGGAAGCCGCCACCGGCCCACGCGGACGGTACGCGGGCCGGTGGGGCGGTCGAGCACAGCGGAGCATCGACCGATGCGGACCGGCGTCGACCCGCGACGTCGGCGAACGGCCCCACGCTCAGCGCGCCCGCGGGGACCGGCGCGTTCGGCGGCCGCGGTGATCTCCGTGCCAGGAACGCGGCCGCGGGCCCGCGCGGCGGTACCCGATGACCTCACGGTAGACCGCGCGCGGGGCCAGGCCCAGGGTCCGCGGCGACCGGAATGGGCCGCGCCGGCTCCGGCGCGGCGCGCCGGTACCCGTTCCGGTCGCCCCCGGGCGGGGCGGCCGCACGCCCGGAACACGCGCGGGCGCGCCGCCGCGTCCGCCGGACGGGGGCCGGCGGACGCGGCA